>DMTU01000060.1:0-2680 GCA_003476595.1 Acidimicrobiaceae bacterium
TCAGTTGCTCAGCAGTCTCCTAGAGCGTGCCGAGCTGGGTGAAGGGCCAGATCACCACGAAGGCCCGGCCGACGATGTCGTCGGTCGGGACCCCCTTGAACCGCCGGGAGTCGTCCGAGGCGCCGCGGTTGTCGCCCATCAGCCAGACGTGGTCCTCGGGCACGACGTAGGGCGGGAAGACCGACGTCTCCACCGCGTCGGGAAGGTACGGCTCCGCCAGCGGCTGGCCGTCGATGAACACCTGCCCGCCGCGCCCCTCGACCGTCTCCCCCGGGAGGGCGACGACGCGCTTGATGAGGTCCTCGATGCCGTCGGAGCCCGGGCCGCCGGGGCGGGCGAAGACGACGATGTCGCCGCGGTCGATGTCGCCGGTGGTGTAGCTGAGCTTGTTGACCAGGACGCGGTCGCCCACCTCGAGGGTGGGCACCATCGACTCCGACGGGATGTAGAAGGCCTGGATCAGGAACGTCTTGACGACGAGGGCCACGACCAGGGCGCCGACGATGACCGCGACCCACTCGATGGCCGAGCGCGTCGAGTGGGACATCCCCGTGCGCGTGCCCTCGGCCGCGTCGCCCGGACCCGGGTGGTCAGCGGGCCCGGACCCCGGGTCGGTCGTCTCGGTCACAGTCCAGCGATGCTACCGGCGGGTGCCGGGATCACGGCGAGGCCGGACCGGCCTCGTACCGGGCCAGCAGGCGCGCCGCGGCCTCGGCACCGACCCCGACGAGGTCGTCGGGGCCGTCGACCACGCGGCCGTGGGGCCCGAGCTGGAGGAGCAGGCGCTCGAGCCACGGTCGAGCGCTGACCACGAGGGTGAGGCGCAGCCGCCCGCCCCCGAGGTCGGTGCGCGCCTCCACCGGGTACTGGTCGGCGACCCAAGCACCGCCGGCACCGACCTCGAGGGTGACGCGGGGCAGGTCCTCGGCCGGGCTGAACGCCTCGGTGGACGTGCGATCGAGGGTGCGGTCGAAGTGCTCGCCCGTGGCCACGATGTCGGTGATCCGATCGACCCGGAACACCCGGTCCCCCGGCGTCGTGCGGCAGTGTGCGTCGAGGTACCAGGCCCCCTCGCTGTGGAACAGCCGCAGCGGCTCGATGGTGCGCTCGGTGTGCTCGTTCCGGGCGTGGCTGAAGTAGCCGATGTCGAGCGCCTCGCGTTCTCGCACCGCTGCTTCGAGGACCTCGATCAGGTCGCCGGTGGGCTCGGCGAGCACGACCTCGAGGTCGTCGTCGAGGTCCACGCCGAGGGCGCCGGCGATCTTGCCCAGCGCCCGGGACAAGGGTCCGGCCGGGTCGTGCCCGGTCGCGGGCAGCGAGGCCTTCGCTGCCGCCAGGATCACCAGGGCCTCCTCCTTGGTCAACCGGAGGGGGCGCTCGAAGAAGTTGCCGTACTCGAGCCGGATCCGGTCGTCGTCGAAGACCAGCTCGATCAGGTTGTCCGGCGTGTACGGGTACAGGCCGACCATCGGGACGATCTCGAGGTCGGCCATGAGCTCGTCGGGCGTGAGCCCGAAGCGGGCGCAGACGTCGGCGACGAGGGGTGCCTCCTGCTCGGCGATCCAGGGCACGATGGCGAGGATCCGGCCGAGCCGGTCGGTGGCGCTCGGACGGCCCATCAGGCGGCACCGCCGTCGTCGGCCACGGCCCGCAGCCAGTGGATCAGGTCGTCGCGCAGCTCGTCGGGGGCGAGCACCTCGGCGTCGTCGAGGAAGCCGAGGACGAAGGAGCGGAAGCCCTCGGGGCGCCGCACCGGCAGCGTGAGGACGACGGAGCCGTCATCCGCCCAGTCGGCGGGGACGTCGGGGCCGACCTGGCCGACGGCGACGCGGGCCTGCCGCGGGCCGATGCGGACGCGGGCCTCGACCGGCTCGTCGTCGCCCAGGGCCCAGCCGTCGAGCTGGAGCGGGTTGTCGGCCGGATCGAGGTCGACCTCGGCGCTGCCTCGCTCGCCTGCATCCATGTCGCCCTCCACCCGGTCGAGGCGGAAGGAGCGGGCCTCGCCGGCGTCGGCGTCGTGGCCCTGCAGGTACCACCGGCCCCGCTGGTGCTGCAGCCGGAACGGGTCGACCGTGCGGTCCTTGCCGCCGTAGCGGAACTGCAGGCGGCGCCCGGCGGCGACGGCGTCGAAGGCGGTGCTGAGGTGCGGAGCGGTGGGAAGCGTGGCGATGGTGGAGGCCGTCTCGCCCCGCAGCGGGGCGCCGAGCTTGCGCAGCCCGCCGGCCGCGCTCGCGCCCTCCAGCCGCACGGCGCTCGCGGCCAGGTGGATGGCGGCGAGCTCGTCGGCGTCGAGGCCGGGATCGCGCAGGTAGTACTCGTCGGGATCGATCCGGTAGCCGTCCTGAGGCGGCGTCGACCCGGGCACGGTCTCGATGCGCAGCGGCACGCCCTGGTCGCGGAGGTCCTTCTTGTCCCGCTCGAAGGCCCGCTTGAACGACTCCTTGTCCGGCGGGTAGCCGGGGATCCGCCGATGGAGCTGCTCGGACGTCAGGGGTCGCTCGGCGTGGAGGAGCTCGGCGATCAGGTCGAGGAGGCGTTCGATCTTCGGGACGGCCATGGGGACGGCGAGGCTACCCGTGGACCCGGCGCCGCCCCGGACGATGCGCCGCCACCACACCGGCTGCGGCTCCGGCGGCGAAGAACAGCGGATCCTCGGAGACGGTGCGCCCCATGGTGGTGA
>DMTU01000060.1:2753-12646 GCA_003476595.1 Acidimicrobiaceae bacterium
GTGCGCCCCATGGTGGTGACCCGCAGGTCGCGCGCGTCGAGCCACTCGGCGATCGGCGGCGGCTCGGTGACCACCACGTCGTGGTCCTCCCGGCTGAGCTCGGCACCCAGCACGGTCGGCACCGTGACCCGGGAGCGGGTCAGGTCGAGCACGGTGCTGACGTGGTGGCTCACGCCCCGGTGCCGCTCGCGCCGGTCGGCCGAGGAGGCCCGCACGCAGCAGATCGGGTCTCCGCCGAGGGCGGCAGCGGCATCGAGCACGGCGGCGGCCTCCACGGCCGTGGTCCCGAGCGCGGCACCGGTGCCGACCACCCCGGGGCCCATGGCCACGATGACGAGATCGGCGTCGAGCTCGTGGACCGCGAGCGTGAGCGCGGACGGCACCGACACCGCTTCGAGGTCGCCGCCGAAGGCGTGGCCGGCCGTGACGGTGCCGTGCACCAGCGCAGCCTGCTGCATGTCGACGACCAGGTCCGAGAGGGCCAGGGGCAGCGCCGCGCCGTCGGTCATGACGTAGGCGACCCGCGCGTCGGGGTGGTGGTGCAGGTACCCGGCGGCGACGAGGGGCACCTGGCTGTGCAACGTGCCGACGACGACCGGGGTGCCGGCCAGGTCGTCGGGCACGTCGCGGACCTCCTCGGCGGCGCCGGTGTCGCACTGCAGCGACGTGTACCGCACCTTCATGATGTGGCCGGGGCCGGGCTGGTCGAGGTGCTCCCGGGACAGGCTCCAGTGCACGACGTGCCACCCGCCGGTGCCGAGCCCGAGGCCGACCGCGGTCGTGTTGAGGACCACCCGGTCCCCCACCCCGACCGTGCCGATCAGCTGGGTGAGGACGTAGGCCCGGCCGGCCGTGGTGCCCACCCGCTGCAGGCCGGGGCGCTCCAGGAGCACCTCGGTGACCTCGGCCGTCTCGAAGGTGGGCACGCGGTCGTGGCCCTCAGAGGCTGGCGATGAGCCGGTCGACGCGGTCGTCGCTCGACTTGAACGGGTCCTTGCACAGCACGGTGCGCTGGGCCTGGTCGTTCAGCTTCAGGTGCACCCAGTCCACCGTGTAGTCGCGCTTGCGCTCCTTGGCCCGGCGGATGAAGTCGCCCCGCAGCTTGGCCCGGGTCGTCTGGGGTGGCGTCTCGATGGCCTCGTCGATGGCGTCGTCGTCGCAGATCCGTTCGACGAGGCCGTTGTTCTGCATCTTGTAGAACAGGCCGCGCTCGCGGTTGACGTCGTGGTACTGCAGGTCGATGAGCGCGACCCGGGGCGAGTTCAGCGCCAGGTCGTGCTTGTTGCGGTAGCGCTCGATGAGGTGGTGCTTGGTCACCCAGTCGCACTCCCGGCTCAGCGAGAGCGGGTCGGTGCTGAGGCCCTTCATCACGTGCTCCCACATGTCCAGCGCCCGCTGCTCCTGGTCGGGCAGACCCCGCCGGGCCGCGTAGGTCAGCGCCTTGTCCAGGTACTCCTGCTGGATCTCCAGGGCCGACAGCTCGCGCCCGTTGGCCAGGCGCACCTTGCGCTGGAGCGTGATGTCGTGACTGATCTCGCGGATGGCCCGGATCGGGTTCTCCATCGTCATGTCCCGCATGACCACGTTCGGGTCCTCGAGCATCCGGAGCAGGATCGCCATGGTGCCGACCTTCAGGTAGTTCGTGTACTCGTTCATGTTCGAGTCGCCCACGATCACGTGGAGGCGCCGGTAGCGCTCGGCGTCGGCGTGGGGCTCGTCACGGGTGTTGATGATCGGCCGGCTGCGGGTGGTGGCCGAGCTGACGCCCTCCCAGATGTGCTCGGACCGCTGGGCCAGGCAGAAGACCGCGCCGCGGGCCGTCTGCAGGACCTTGCCGGCGCCGGCGTAGATCTGGCGGCTGACGAGGAACGGGATCAGGTGCTCGGAGTAGGAGCCGAGGTCGTCGTGGCGGCTGGTGAGGTAGTTCTCGTGGCAGCCGTAGGAGTTGCCCGCCGAGTCGGTGTTGTTCTTGAACAGGTAGATGACCCCGCGGATGCCCTCCTCGCGCAGGCGCTGCTCGGCGCTGGCGAGGAGCTGTTCGAGGATGCGCTCGCCGGCCTTGTCGTGGGTGACCAGGTCCACGAGGTCGTCGCACTCGGGCGTGGCGTACTCCGGGTGGGAGCCCACGTCGAGGTACAGGCGAGCGCCGTTGGCCAGGAACACGTTGGAGGACCGGCCCCAGGACACGACCCGTCGGAACAGGTAGCGCGCGACCTCGTCGGGGCTGAGCCGCCGCTGGCCCCGCAGGGTGCACGTGACGCCGTATTCGTTCTCGAGTCCGAAGATGCGGCGCTCCACGCACCGCAACCTATCGGTGGGTATGAGACTCCGGTTGCCAGCCCTCGCCGTAGCCGTTGTCGGCGAAGGCACGGGCCTGGAGGGCGTCGGCCACGCTCGTGAACACGGCGTGGTGCTCGGTCACGCCCCACCGCTCGAGCACCATGCGGCCCGACAGGCGGGAGGCGACGATGCAGCAGTCGAGCCCGGCCGTGGCCGCCCCGAACGCCTCGGCGAGGATGTCGAAGCCGGCCTGGTCGAGCAGGGTCACCTGGTCCACGTCGAGGACGACGGCCTCGGCACCGGCGAGCGCGCCGGGGATGGTGGGGGCGATCTCCGTCGCGAAGGCCTCGTCGAGGCCCCCGTCGAGCGTCACGACCGTGACGTCGCGCCGGACGTGGACCTGCATGCGGCCGTCGTGGAGGCTGATGGCCGGCATCGGGCCGGTGACGGGGTCGTCCGCCCCGGCGCCCGGGCGCGTGCCGACCCGACTCGGATCCGTGTCGGCCTGGGTGTGGGTGCGCTCGGCGAGGGTCACGGCGTGCTCCTGATCTCTGTTGCGATCAGGTTACAGCCCGTCACGTGACTGTCAAACGCATTTCCCCGGGTTCCGCGGTCACCCGAGCAGCGCGGTGAGCGCCTCTCGCTCGATCCGGGCGAACTTGCGACGGCCGTTGGAGCGGGCCAGCACGGCGATCTCGAGGTCGTCGGCCCCGAGGGCGCGATCGTCGCCGGCGAGGGCGCCCACGGCGGCCCGCAGCGCGGCCCCGAGGTCGAGATCCTCGGCCCAGGACTCGTCCAGCCGGGCCGTGATCGCGTCGGCTTCGCCGCCGAGCACCGAGAAGCGGTCCTCGTCCACGACGGAGCCGTCGTAGAGGATGTGGAACAGCTCGTCCCCGGCGCGCTCGTCTCCGATCTCGGCCACGAGGATCTCCACCTCCATCGGCTTCATCTCGTGGGTGAAGGTGTGGTTCAGCATCTGGGCGTAGGCGTTGGCCAGGCTCTGCGCGTCCACGTCCTCGCGGGAGTACGCGTAGCCCTTCATGTCGGCGTGGCGGACGCCGGCGACCCGCAGCTGGTCGAACTCGCTGTAGCGGCCGACGCCAGCGAAGGCGATGCGGTCGTAGATCTCGGAGATCTTGCGCAGCGTGCTCGAGGTGTTCTCGGCGGCGAAGAGGATGCCGTCGTCGTAGGAGACGGCGCACAGGCTGCGCCCCTTGGCGATGCCCTTCCGGGCGTAGTCGGCCCGGTCCTTCATCACCTGCTCGGGTGCGACGTAGAAGGGCATGCTCATCGCTCGATCTCCTGGTCCGGGCGGGCGCCACCGTCGGCGGAGCCCTGCGTGTTGGAGGGCGACAGGTCGCCGAGGAGGCCTTCGAAGCGGCGGCGGATCTCGTCGTCCTCCAGGCGGCGGTAGCCGTCGGCGTCGATGACGGCCACGATCGGGAAGATGCCCCGGACCAGGTCGGGCCCGCCGGTGGCGGAGTCGTCGTCGGCCGCTTCGAACAGGGCCCGGATGGCCAGGTCGACGGCGTCGGATGGGTCCATCTCGGCCCGGTAGCCGATCTTGACGACCGTGCCGGCGTGGAGCGATCCGCTGCCGGTGGCGGCGTGGTGCAGCTCCTCGTAGCGGCCGCCGGTGACGTCGAACTCGAACAGGCGACCCACCCCGCGCTGGAGGTCGTAGCCGGCGAAGAGGGGCACCACGACCATGCCCTGCATGGCGGCGGGCAGGTGGGCCCGCACCATCTGGCTGAGCTGGTTGGCCTTGCCCTCGAGGCTGAGGTGGTGGCCCTCGACCTTCTCGTAGTGCTCGAGCTGGAGCTGGAAGAGGCGCACCATCTCCATGGCCGGGCCGGCGGCGCCGGCGATGGCCACCCCCGAGAACCGGTCGGCCGGGAACACCTTCTCCATCGATCGGTGCGAGATCAGGTTGCCGGACGTGGCCCGGCGGTCGCCGGCCATGACGACCCCACCTGCGGTGCGGATCGCGACGACGGTGGTGCCGTGCATGATGGTCAGCGGGTGGCTGGCGGCGTCGGCGATGCGGGTCTCGGGGTCTCGGCCCTGCCGGCGCAGCAGGCCGGCGAAGTCAGGACCCGGATCGACGTCGGGGGTGAAGAACGGGAGCGTCACGTGAGGGACACTACCGGCGCCTCACTCACCGCCCTTCTGGATGTAGGACTTCACGAAGTCCTCGGCGTTCTGCTCGAGCACGTCGTCGATCTCGTCCAGCAGGTCGTCCAGCTCGGCCTTGATCTTCTCGCCGGACTCCGAGCCGGCCGGGACCTCTTCGACGGTCTCGGCGTCGCGCTGCGGGGCGGATTTCTTCTTCTGCTCTCGTTCAGCCATCACGAGCTCCAGGGTCTTGCCGGTCCGTGACGCGGTGTCACGAACCCAAACGGGACAGCAGCTCGGCCGCCGTCTCGCACTCGTCGATCAATGTACCCACGTGCTCCGCGGTTCCACGGGACGGCTCCATCATCGGCACCCGCCGGAGCGGGTCGCCGCCCACGTCGAAGACCAGGGAGTCCCAGTTCGCGGCCACGATGGCGTCGGGCCACTTCTGCAGGCACCGCCCACGGAAGTAGGCGCGGGTGGTCTCGGGCGGGTTCGACACCGCGTGGGCGACCTCGTCGGGGTCCACGAGGCGCTGCAGCCCGGCCCGCTCGGCCAGGCACCGCTCGGGCCGCAGGTCGTGGTACTGCAGGCCGATGGCGGCCAGTCGCGGGTCGCCCCACTCGAGGTCGTGTCGTTCCCGGTAGCCCTCGAGCAGGCGGCGCTTGGCCACCCAGTCGACGACGTCGGCCGCCTGGGCGGGATCGGTCTCGAGCTTGGTGAGCACGTCCTCCCACCGGGCCATGACGTCGGCGCCGACCTCCTGGCCGACGGCGTCGAGGCCGCGGGTCTCGGCGTACTTGCGGGCCCGCTCGAAGTACTCCCACTGGGCCTCGAGCGCGGTGATCGTGCCGCCGGAGGCCAGCTCGAAGGGCCTGGTGAGCCCGACGTCGTAGGAGACCTGGCGCAGCGCCGCGATGGGCACGGCCGGGGCCAGGTCGATGCCGAGCTCGTCGTCCTCGATCATGGCGAGCACGATCGCGGTCGTGCCCACCTTCAGGTAGGTGGCGACCTCGCTCATGTTGGCGTCGCCGATGATGACGTGGAGGCGCCGGTACTGCTTGGCATCCGCGTGGGGCTCGTCGCGCGTGTTGACGATGGGCCGCTTCAGCGTCGTCTCGAGGCCGACCTCCTCCTCGAAGAAGTCGGCGCGCTGGGACAGCTGGTAGGGGACCTCCTGGGCGGTGAGGCCGGGCGCCTCGACGCCGACCTTGCCGGCGCCGGCGAAGACCTGCCGGGTGACGAAGAACGGCGTGATCTGGCGGACGATGCGGCCGAAGGGGGTGTCCCGGGCCAGCAGGTAGTTCTCGTGGCAGCCGTAGCTGTTGCCCTTGCCGTCGGAGTTGTTCTTGTGGACGAGGATCTCCTCGCCCGGCCCGAGCAGGTCCCGTGCGGCGGTCATCGAGCGCCGCAGGATCTCCTCGGCGGCCCGGTCCCACACGACGACCTCGCGGGCATCGGCGCACTCGGGTGTGGAGCACTCCGGGTGGGCGTGGTCGACGTAGTAGCGGGCGCCGTTGGTGAGCACGGCGTTCACGAGGTGGGTCTCCACCTCCGGGGGGCGCGCGTCGCCGGGCGTGGTGCCCCGGGCGTCCACGTGGGGCATCTCGTCCTCGAAGTCCCAGCCCACCCGGGGGGCGGTCCGGGCCGACTGCCCGGTGCGCACCAGCTCCTGGACGTAGGCGTTGATGAGCACCGACGACGCGGTGATCGGGTTCGACTCACCACCGCCGCGGGCGACGATGCCGAACTCGGTCTCGATGCCGACGATCTTCGGAACAGCCATTCCTTGCTACCTCCGCCTCGGTCCCCAGGGGGACCTTCGGGCGTCGGAACGCTGCCGGCTGCTCGCTGACGCTCCCGACGCCGGCCGGGCTGCTCGGGTCACAGGTACTGACCGGTGGCGACCCGCTCGATGGAGCGGCCGCCCTGCAGGTCCTCGTCCTCGGGGTCCTTCTGGATGAGCGTGCGCACGTAGACGATCCGCTCGCCCTTCTTGCCCGAGATCTTGGCCCAGTCGTCCGGGTTCGTGGTGTTGGGGAGGTCCTCGTGCTCCTTGAACTCCTGCTTGATGGAGGCGAGGAGGTCCTCGGTGCGGATGCCGCGCTCGCCGCCGGCGAGGAGGCGCTTGATGGCCAGCTTCTTGGCCCGGCGCACGATGTTCTCGATCATGGCCCCGGAGCTGAAGTCCTTGAAGAACATCACCTCTTTGTCACCGTTCTGGTACGTGACCTCGAGGAAGCGGTTGCGGTCCTCGGTGGAGTACATCTCCTCCACCGTCGCCTCGACCATCGCGGCGATGGCCTTGTGCACGTCGCCGCCCCCGAGGGACTGGATCTCCCCGCCGTCGATGGGCAGCGAGTCGGTGAGGTAGCGGGAGAAGATCTGGGCCGCGGAGATCTCGTTGGGGCGGTCGATCTTGATCTTCACGTCGAGCCGGCCCGGGCGCAGGATGGCCGGGTCGATCAGGTCCTCGCGGTTCGACGCGCCGATGACGATGACGTTCTTCAGCGACTCCACGCCGTCGATCTCGGCGAGCAGCTGGGGGACGATGGTGGACTCCATGTCGGAGCTGATGCCCGAGCCGCGCGTGCGGAACATCGAGTCCATCTCGTCGAAGAAGACGATGACCGGCCAGCCCTCCTCGCTCTTCTCCCGGGCCCGCTGGAACACGAGGCGGATCTGGCGCTCGGTCTCGCCCACGTACTTGTTGAGCAGCTCGGGGCCCTTGATGTTGAGGAAGAAGCTGCGGGCTTCGTTGCCGGTGGACTCGGCCACCTTCTTGGCCAGGCTGTTGGCGACCGCCTTGGCGATGAGGGTCTTGCCGCAGCCGGGCGGGCCGTAGAGCAGGATCCCCTTCGGCGCCGGCAGCTCGAACTCGGCGAAGAGCTCCTGGTGCAGGAACGGCAGCTCGACCGCGTCGGCGATCTGCTCGATCTGGTCGTCGAGCCCGCCGATGTCGTCGTAGCCGACGTCGGGGACCTCCTCAAGCACGAGCTCTTCGACCTCGGGCCGGGGCAGCTTCTCGAGCAGCAGGCCCGAGCGGGGGTCGAGCAGCATCGTGTCCCCGGAGCGGAGGCGCTCGCCCACCAGCTCCTCGACCAGCTCCACCACGCGCTCCTCGTCGGCCCGGCCGACCACGAGGGCCCGGCGGTGGTCCTCGAGGACCTCCTTGAGGGTGACCACCTCGCCCTGGCCCTCCGGACCCCGGGACAGGATGATGCTGAAGCTCTCGTTGAGCACCACCTCGGCGCCCTGGGGCAGCGCGTCGACGTCGTCGGCCAGCTCGGGGTGCACGGCCACGCGCATCTTGCGACCGCCGGCGTGGACGTCGGCGGTGCCGTCGTCGTTCATCCGCAGGAACGTGCCGTACGCCGAAGGCGGCTGGGTGAGCTTGTCGACCTCCTCGCGCAGCGCGGCGATGTGCTCGCGCGCCTCGCGGAGGGTGTAGCTCAGCTTCTCGTTCTGGGACACGGCCTGGGACAGCTGGCCCTTGGTCTCCAGCAGGCGCTCCTCCAGGGTGCGGACCCGCTTGGGCGCGTCCTGGAGCCGCTGGCGCAGCGCCACCACCTCGGCCTCGAGGGCCTCGAGCTCCTCGCGCGAGATCGCCTCGCCGCGCTCGCCGTCGCTTCCTGTGGTCATGGCCGGACTCCCCGGTTCGGGTGCGTTCGCGGACCATACACCGGTCCTGCGGGCCTGCCCTGCGCACCGCACACCGAATTGTTTGCGCGGGAGTTGCCGTTCTTATTCATCCCTTCGGTAGGGTGCAGAGCACCGGCGATCTCCCCCGATCGCCAGCCATCGAAGCGCACCCGCAGGAAGGGCGACACCGACATGAAGGTCTGGATCGATCAGGATCTCTGCACCGGCGACGGTCTGTGCGAGGAGATCGCCCCCGATGTGTTCGCACTCCTCGACGACGGCCTGGCCTACGTCAAGGACGGCGACAAGATCCTCAGCGACCCGGGCGGCGCCGAAGCCGTCGCCCCCGTCCCCGCCGGGCAGGAGGAGGCCGTCATCGAGTCGGCCGAGGAGTGCCCGGGCGAGTGCATCTTCATCGAGGTGTGAGCGCAGGCTCGCCTCCGGCGAGCCGACCCCACCGATCGTGACGCTCGGGCGGCCTCATGGCCGCCCGTTGCGCGCGCCCACGGGATCGAAGCGCCCGACGACGTCGAGGAACGCGTCGATGTCGTCGTCGGTGATCTCGATGCTGAGCGCGATGAAGCCACGCCGGGCCACGTAGAAGCCGGCTTCGAGGCAGTGGAGGAAGAACAGCTCCTTCAGCCGGTCGTCGGCGCCCCGGAGGTCCTCGGCGCTCGACACCGGACCGGCCGTCCCGTGCACGTTCATCAGGGACCCGGCGCCGGTCGCGCACATGGGCACGCCGGCCGAGGCGAGCGCATCGTTCAGCGACACCCGCAGCGCGTCGCCGCGCGCGTGGAGCGCGTCGAGCACCGACGGGTGCAGGAGCTCGGTCAGCGCGGCGACGCCCCCGGCCATCGACGCCACGTTGTTGTTGAAGGTCCCGGCGTGACCGAGCCGGCCGCCCTGGCCGGCGTCGAAGTGGGCCATCACGTCGGCCCGACCGCCGAAGGCGCCGAAGGTCAGGCCGCCGGCGAGGTACTTGCCGAGCGTGGTCAGGTCCGGGGTGATCCCGAGCAGCTGCTGGGCACCTCCGGCCGAGAACCGTGAGGTCATGACCTCGTCGAACACCAGCAGCGCCCCGGCGTCGCGGCACTGCTGCTGCAGCGCCCGGAGGAACTCGGGATCGGCGGGGATGCAGCCGCCCGAGCCCTGCATCGGCTCCACGAGGGCGCAGGCGATCTCGGATCCGTGGCGGGCGAAGGCCTGCTCCATGCCCTCGATGTCGTTGTAGTCGCACCGGAGCCAGTCGTGGGGCACGTTGACCGGGTCGTCGTCGCGCCCGAACGTGAGCACGCCCCCGTGGTAGCCGTTGCGGAACACGAGGATCCGACGCCGCCCGGTGTGGTGGGTCGCGGCCGCCAGCGCCATCAGGTTGGCCTCGGTCCCGGAGTTGGTGAAGCGGACCTGCTCCAGGGACGCGAATCGCTCGACGAGCAGCTCGGCCAGGCGCACCTCGTCCTCGTGCACCGCCCCGAGGGACCAGCCCGACGACAGCGCCTGCTGCGCCGCGGCCAGCACCGGCGCGGGCGAGTGGCCGAGGAGGCCGGCGGTGTAGTTGCCGAGCAGGTCGACGTAGCGGTGCCCGTCGACGTCCCACAGGTGCTTGCCGGCCGCCCGGTCGACGCGGAAGGGGAACGGCTCGAAGTGCAGGATGGATCGGGTGTTGCCGCCCGGCAGCACCTTCGCGGCCCGGTCGGACCAGCCGGCGCTGATCGGCCGGGCATCGGCGTACCGGGCCCGGGCCTCGTCGACGGCACGGTCGAGATCGATCCCTGTCATGGCGTCACCGTACGAGGCGCCCGGAACGCCTGCCCGTTCCGGGCCGCGGGGCGCGCCGCCAGGGGCGTTCCCGG
>DMTU01000060.1:12789-16251 GCA_003476595.1 Acidimicrobiaceae bacterium
GCCGCCAGGGGCGTTCCCGGGCGGCCCGGAACGGTCGTGGGGGGTCAGGTCGTCACGGCGGCCGCGATGTGCCCGCACTCCCCCGTCTCGCGGTCGAGGACGCCGACCGCGCTGCTGGCCAGGTCGAGGCGCACCGAGGCGAGCCCGCGCCGGCGCTGGAACAGCGAGGCGACCACGGCGGCGGACTGGACGCGGGCCTCCGGCACGATCGAGGTGCGGCGGGCGAGGGCGCCCGAGCGGCTGTGGTGGACGTCGCGCGCCTCGGCCCAGCCGAGCCCCCGGTAGGACAGCTCCCCGAGCAGCGGTCCGAGCACGAGGGCGACCGCCGCCGCGACCAGCCACCAGCGCGACGTCAGCACTGCCAGAACGGAGAGGGAGGTGGCGGCGAGGAGGGCGCCGACGCCGCCACGGACCAGCGCGCGCCGGCGGGCGGCCGGCGGGGCGGGGTGCAGGCGAGGTCGCGGCACCGCGGCGGGCAGGACCCGGGCGAGCACGCGGTCGATCTCGGCCGCGTCGAGGAGGGGGATGTCGACCTGGCTGGCATCGCCACCGCCCGAGGCCGCGCTGCGGACCCGGAGGTCGGCGCGCCCGAACGGACGCAGCAGCAGCCGCTCGGCCACGCGGGCGTCCTGCACCCGGCTGGTGCGGACCACGAACTCCTGCTTCCGGAGCAGCCCGTAGGTGACCCGCAGCTCGTCGCCGCTGATGCTGGCGGTGAGGTCCCACTTGCGGACCACGGCGATCAGGCCGGCGACGAGGAACCACACGGGCACGCCGACCAGCACGAGCAGGACGATCGCCGAGCGGCCGAGGTCGACCCGGCCGATCTCGTCGGGGTCGACGCCGAGGTCGGCCAGCGCATCGAGCGCGAACACGAGCGACGCCAGCACGGCCACCACCTCGGGACCGGTGATGCCGGCGAGGAGGAGCCGGCCCGGGGGCAGCCGGACCAGCACCTCCCGGGGCGCGGGTGGTGGTGGCGGGACCGGGCCGTGGCGCGCGGCATCCCACCCGTCCGGGTCCCCCAGGGCCGCGTCCGGTGGCGCCGCCTTCGTCCGCAGCGCGTCCAGCACCTGGGAGCGGAGTGCCTCGGCTTCATCGCGCGCGACGGCGTCGAGGCGCAGCTCGGCCCCGGACCCGCCGGCCGTCTCGACCCGCACCGCGGCGAGGCCGAAGAGCTGGTGCCGGAGGCTGCGCTCGAGCTCCACGTGCTGGATGCGGTCCACGGGGATCCGGCGCTGGTTCCGGACGAAGACCCCCTCGTCGAGGTGCAGGACGTCGCCGTCGAAGGACCACACCCGGCGCAGCCAGCCGAGCACGCCCGCGACGAGGGAGATCGCCCCGGCGATCAGCAGGACGAGCACCACCCGCCCGGAGGAGATGGCCACGATCGCCACCGGCAGCAGGTTGCGCACCCGGTCGGGCGACACGACCTCGAACGCGGCGCCGAGCGGCGAGGTCCGGCGGGGGCGACGGAGGTCGACCACGTCAGACCGCGTCGCCGGTGCCCACCAGGGCGAGGATGCGAGCCCGCAGCGCCTCGGCCTCGGCCGCATCGATGCCGGGCACCGTCGAGTCGCTCGATGCGGAGGCGGTGCGCAGGATCAGCGACGTCAGCCCCATCCGCCGCTCGAGCGGGCCGGCTTCCAGGTCGATGTGCTGGACCCGGTGGTACGGGATGGTCGACTCCCGGCGGGTGAGCACCCCGTGGCGCAGGTGCAGCGCACCGTCACCGACCCGGAACTGCCAGGCGCGCCACACGAGCGACGTCCACCACCGCACGACGAGGCCGCCCACGACGGCGAGCACCAGCGCGGTGGTGCTTCCCACGAGCACCCGTCCCACGCCGACGCCGGCGGCCAGCACCAGGGCGACCCAGACCGCGAGCCCGATGGCGGCCCTGAGGCGCCACAGGCTGAGGACCCGGCGCTCGAGCGGGACGAGCTCCTCCGCGGGGTCGCCGTGATCACCGCGGTCCGCCTGGGCGTCGGCGCCGGGCTCGGTCATCGCAGGCACGGTCCGGTCTCGACCGGGGTGGCGAGGTCGCCGGCGAGCACGGCCTGCAGCTCGGGCACGTCGAGGCCGTAGGCGACGTCGGGGTCGTCGGGGGCGATGGCGAAGGCCACGCCGATCACGTTGCCCGCCGCGTCCACCAGCGCGGCGCCCGAGTCACCGGGACGGAGCGCGGAGGCGAGGATCAGCACCTCCCGCTCGGTGCGGCGCTGGTCGTAGATGTCGGTGCCCACGGCACGGACCTCGTCACCCACCTGGAACGGCTGCACCCGCAGCGGCGCGCCACCCGGGTGCCCGAAGACCCCACCCGACACGCCGTCGGGTGCGTCGAGGATGGGCAGCGGCGTACGCGCCAGGCCCGGGACCCGCAGCACGGCCAGGTCCCGGTCGGGATCGAACACCACCACGGTCGCATCGAGCCGGGATCCGTCGGTCAGCTCCACCTCGGTCTCGGCCTGGCCGGCCACGACGTGGGCGTTGGTGACCACGACGTCGGGGGCGACGGTGACGAACCCGCTGCCCTCCTGCACCCGGCTGCACGCGATGCCGCTGACCTTGACGGTCGACGGTGCGACCGCCGCGACGACCTCGGGGGTGATCTGGGCATCCGTCGGGGGCGGGCCCACGTCGGGCGCCGGACGCATGGCGTCGAACACCCGGGGGAACTGGTCCTCGCCGACGAGGCGCCGCAGGGCGACCAGCGCATCCGGCGGCGCCGGCATGATGCGGTCGACGCTGCGGGCGATCACCGAGTTGCGGGCCTGGGACGAGAAGGCACCCGGCACCTCGGCCATGGTCGGCAGGAGCAGCCAGACCGCGACGACCATGCCGAGCGCGCCGGCCACCGCCCCGAAGGCGCGGTCGACGATCGACCACTCGGTCCCCTGCAGGTTCACCCGGAGCCGCGACCCGACCACCACGCCGACGGCCTGGCCCAGGAACGAGCCCACGAGCAGCACGATGCCCCCGAGCAGCAGCAGGCTCGCCGGGCTCTCCCCCTCGAACTGCTCCACCAGCCACGGCAGCGTCCTGGCGCCGAGGAACAGCCCGACCGCCATGCCCACCCAGGACGCGGTCCGGGTGAGGAAGCCGAGCCGGTAGCCGCCCACCATCGCCAGGACCCCGGTGCCCAGCAGGATGAGGTCGAGCAGGTTCACGGCGCGGGAGGGGGCCGGTGCGTCACTCCGCCAGCAGGCGGGCGCTGGTCAGGAACCCGGTGTGGGCGACCATGCGGTGGTCGGGCCGCACCGACTGGCCCTCGATGTGCCAGGTCCGCTGCAGCACCTCGAGGGTCTCCTCGAACGCGAACCGGGACTCCACCAGCGTGTCCCGCAGGCGCGACGCCTGCCCGATGGTGGGCGTGTAGGCGACGAGGATGCCGCCGGTGCGCAGCGCCTTCTCGGCGTGGGGCACGACCTGCCACGGCTCGGGGAGGGCGAGCACCACGCG
>DMTU01000060.1:16395-16638 GCA_003476595.1 Acidimicrobiaceae bacterium
GACCTGCCACGGCTCGGGGAGGTCGAGCACCACGCGGTCCAGGTGGCGCTCGTCGATGCCCTCGTAGCAGTCCCGGATCTGGACGTCGTAGTTGCCCGCAACCGCCGGGGCGAAGCGCTCCACGTTGGTCTGGGCCCGCTCGGCGAAGTCCTCGCGCACCTCGTAGCCGGTGATCTGGGCGCCGGCGCGCAGCATGCCCATGGAGAGCGCACCCGAGCCGACGCCGGACTCCAGCACCCGGAC
>DMTU01000060.1:16858-17105 GCA_003476595.1 Acidimicrobiaceae bacterium
GCCGCGGGGCATCTTGAGCACGATGTCGTTCAGCGTGGGGCGCAGCGCGAGCAGCCACTGCCCGAGCGTCGTGCGGTAGGTGGTGCCCTCCACCGAGCCGAGCAGCTGGTCGTGGGCGAGCACGCCGGCGTGGCTGTGGAACTCCTTGCCCGACGCGAGGGTGACGAGGTAGCGACGGCGCTTGCGGTCGATGAGGAGCACGTCGTCGCCCTCGACGAAGCGCTTCTCGGGGTCGTCGCCCGGGATG
>DMTU01000103.1:0-8807 GCA_003476595.1 Acidimicrobiaceae bacterium
CGACGTCGCCATCGAGTCCGCCGGCCTCATCCTGGCCAGCTCCGACCCGCGCGGCGTCGTGGCCATCATCCGGCTGGCGAGCGGCACGTACCGCAAGTCGCTCCAGAACCTCGTGTGGGCGGCCGGGTACAACGTCGTGGCCATCCCCCTCGCCGCCGGCGCCCTGCACTGGGCCGGCGTCACCCTGCCGCCCGCCGTCGGTGCCGTGCTGATGAGCATCTCGACGATCGTCGTCGCCCTCAACGCCCAGCTGCTGCGACGGCTGGACCTGCGCTCGGACCGGTGACGAGCCGGTCGCAGACGCGGGGTCGGCGCGGGCATGCGAGGATCCTCGCCGAAGCGTCCGAGGCCGCCGACGCCTCCTGACCCACGCCCACCGAACCCCGGAGCCCCGCATGCCCTTCGATGACGCCGTCCCCGACGTGGAGGGGCTCCGGGAGCTCTACCGCCAGCCCCACCCGCTGGTGCTGCGCAAGCAGATCGACCACGTCGACGAGGCAGCTCGCGCCTTCGTGGAGGCATCCCCGTTCGTCGTCGTGGCCACGACCGGCCCGGCCGGCACCGACGCCTCGCCGCGAGGCGGCGCCCCCGGGTTCGTCGCCGTGCTGGACGAGCACCGGTTGGCGATCGGCGACCTGGCCGGGAACAACCGACTCGACACCCACACCAACCTCCTGGCCGACCCCCGGATCGGGCTCATCTTCCTGGTGCCGGGCGTGGACGAGACCCTCCGGGTGAACGGGCGAGCGACGCTCACCACGTCCCCGGCCGTGCGGGATGCGGTGGCCGTCGACGGTCGCCGTCCACCCCTCGCCATCGGCATCGACGTCGAGGAGTGCTTCATCCACTGCGCCAAGGCGTTCCGGCGGTCCGGGCTGTGGGATCCGTCGACCTGGACCGCACCCGAGGACCGGCCGTCGGGCGCCCGGGCGCTGCGCGACCACATCGGCCTCGACGTGGAACCCGACGTCGTCGCCGCAGACCTGGAGGCCGGGTACCAGACCACCATGTGGGAGCCCGGCGGCTGACGGCCCCGCGGCGACGCTCAGCGGCGCCGGGCCACGCCTCGCACCTTGGACCAGCCCCACCACGCCGCGACCAGCAGCAGCACGAGGCCGATGAGGAAGGCCCAGGCGAGACCCTCGAGGACGGCGCCGACCCCGAAGATCAGGGCGAGGACGATGAGGATCACGAGGACGACCATCCTCCGGTCGTACCCGCCGGCGGGGGCGTCCAGTCGGCCGGGGAACAGGGCCGCCGGGTTCCGCGTTGGAGCAGACATGCAGATCGAGCTCACCGACGCCGCCGCCGCACTCCTGTCCAAGCGGGGCAAGACGCTGGTCATCGACCTCATCCGGCCCACCGGCTGAGGCAAGGTCGCCGAGGTGGCGGTCGCCACCAGGACCACGGGGCGCAACCTGGCGCCGTACCTCCGGTTGCGCCGAGACGACCTCGAGGTGCTCGTCGCCAAGAACCTCGTCCCGCTGGCCCCGACCCTGCGCGTCTCGACCCGTCGGTGGGTCACCAAGGGCTTCCACATCGACTTCCCGGGCGCGCCGGGGTGTGAGATCTGATCGACGCATCTAGTCAAGAACTCGGTTGAATACTTGAACAGATGCGGTAGGGTGCCGTCGTGGCACCAGAGGCGAAAGCAGCGCTGTTCGACCAGTTCGCCCAGGTGGGCAAGGCGTTCTCGAACGGCCGTCGGGCCGAGCTCGTGGACGTGCTGGCCCAGGGCGAACGGGCGGTCGAGGCGCTGGCCGGCCAGATCGGCCAGTCGGTGGCGAACACCTCGCAGCACCTGCAGGTGCTGGCCCGCGCCGGGCTGGTGACGTCTCGCCGCGACGGCAACCGGGTCCTGTACCGGTTGGCCGACGAGCAGGTGGAGGCGCTGTGGGAGACGCTGCGAGCCGTGGCCGCCGCCAACGTCTCCGGCGTGCGCCAGGCGGCCGAGGAGTACCTCGGTGACCGAGACGGGCTGGAACAGGTGAGCCGGGACGAGCTCGCCCGGCGGCTGGGCGCGGGCGTCCTGGTCTGGGACGTCCGTCCCGCGTCCGAGTACGAGGCCGGGCACGTCCCTGGCGCGATCTCCGTGCCGCCCGACGAGGTGCAGCGGCGACTCGACGACGTCCCTGACGGCGTGGAGGTCGTCGCCTACTGCCGCGGCCGGTTCTGCGTCTACGCCGACGACGCCGTGCGCGCCCTGGTCGCCGCTGGCCGGCGTGCCGTCCGCCTGGACGAGGGCTTCCCCGAGTGGCGTCGGGCCGGGCTCCCGGTCGCCGTCGGAACCGGCTGAAGGAGCGACCCATGAGCGACACCGTCCTCCCACCGTCGACCGACGCCGCCCCCGCCGGCATCCGGCTCGGCCTGCGCGAGAACCTGCCCCAGTTCGGGCTGCTCGTCCTGGTGAACGCGCTGGTCGGCGCAACCGTCGGGCAGGAGCGCACGGTGCTTCCGCTGCTGGCCGAGGACGTCTTCGGTCTGTCCGCCTACTCGGCGATGCTCAGCTTCATCGCCGTCTTCGGCGTGTCCAAGGCGATCACGAACCTCTTCGCCGGCGCGCTCGGCGACAAGTACGGCCGCAAGCCCGTGCTCGTCGTCGGCTGGCTCGTCGCCATCCCCGTCCCGCTGCTGCTGATCTGGGCGCCGACGTGGGGGTGGGTGCTGTTCGCCAACGTGTTGCTCGGCATCAACCAGGGCCTCACGTGGTCGCTCACCGTCATCATGAAGATCGACCTCGTCGGCCCCGCCCGGCGCGGCCTGGCCATGGGCTTGAACGAGGGCGCCGGGTACGGGGCCGTCGCCGCAGCGGCGTGGGCCACCGGCTGGATCGCCTCCGAGTACGGGCTGCGACCCGAGCCCTTCTACCTCGGCATCGGCCTGGTCATCATCGGCATCGGCCTCTCGACGCTCTTCGTCCGGGAGACCTCCCACCACGTGGCCCACGAGGCTGCCAACCACGTCCAGCGCGACGGCCACCTGGACGCCGAGATGACACCCCGGCAGGTCTTCGCCCTGTCCACGTGGCGGAACCCGTCGCTGTCCGCGGCGAGCCAGGCAGGCCTCGTCAACAACCTGAACGAGGGCATGGCCTGGGGTCTCTTCCCGCTCTTCTTCGCGGCCGGTGGGGTCTCGGTCGGCAGGATCGGCGGGCTCATCGCCATCGCACCCGCCGTGTGGGGCTTCGGGCAGCTCTTCACCGGCGCGCTCTCGGACAAGGTCGGCCGCAAGTGGCTGATCGCCGGCGGTCAGTTCACCGAGGCCGCCGGCTTGACGATCATCGCCCTCGGCGACAGCTTCGGGGTGTGGTCCCTCGGCAGCGCCGTGTTCGGCGCCGGCACCGCCATGGCCTACCCGACCCTCATCGCGGCCATCGGCGACGTCGCCCACCCCACGTGGCGAGCCAGCGCCGTCGGCGTCTACCGGCTCTGGCGCGACCTCGGCTTCGCGGTGGGGGCGGTGCTCGCCGGCGTCCTCGCCGACGTCGTCAGCATCGAGTTCGCCATCTTCATCGTCGCCGGGATCACCGCCGCCAGCGGCCTCGACGTCTCGCTCCGCATGCGCGAGACGCTGCACCGCCCGCCGCTGCCGGTCGTGCCCGGCTGATCGAGCCCCACCGCATCCGCCACGCGCGGTGTCCGCTTCGGACAGCCGGAGGGGGCGGAGATCGTCGAGATCGACCTCCCGGGTGCCGTCGGGCCGACCGTACGGTCATCGGACCACGCGGGCGCGGCCAGGAGGAGACCCAGGACATGGAGACGACCGATCGCGGACGGGCGATGACGGATGCTCAGCTCCGGGAGCTGTCGGACCTGCTGCAGGAGATCGTCGTCACCCACCGCCGCCGCCTGCGGCGGCAGCAGGAGTCGTTCCGGACCCTCCCGCTGCACGACCGCTCCAGCGCCCGGCGCCGCCAGCTGGCCCGCCGTGCGGCGATGACGTCGTTCCGCGTGTGCGGGGCGGCGAGCCGCGCCCTGGACGCGCTGGAGGACGGCAGCTACGGAGCCTGCGATCGCTGCGGCTGCGCGATCGCGTTCGAGGAGCTCCGGGCCCGGCCGCTCACCCGCCGGTGCAGCGAGTGCGACCCGAGCTGACGGTGGTCACCCCTCGTCCGGCGCCGTCCGCCAAGGACCGTCGTAGTGACGGGAGACGTGGATGGCGACCTCGCACTCCAGCAGCCGGCTCGGGTCGCTGAGGACGGGTCCGAGGATGGCTTCGATGCGCTCGAGGCGATTCTTGAACGTGTTGTAGTGGACGAACATCTGCCGGGCGGCCTCGGCCATGTTGCGCGCCTCGAGCCACATCGACAGCGTCTCCACCAGCTCGGTGCCGTGCCGCCGGTCGTGGTCGAGGAGCGGACCGATCGCGTGGAGCACGAAGTCGTGCAGGTCCTGCTCGGGCACGGAGGCGAAGAGGCGCTCGAGGCCGAGCTCGTCGTAGAGCTCGGTGACGTGGCGGCCCTTGGCCCAGCGGCCGACCTCGACCGCACGGTGGGCATCGACGAAGCTGGACGACAGCAGCAGGGGGTCCTCGACGCTGCGCCCGACCCCGATGCTCAAGGTGACGTTGCGGACGCGCTCGTCCAGCTCCTCCCGGAGCGCATCGGCGAGCAGCCGGCGTTGCGCGGCGCTCCGGTCGTCGGCGACGAGGAGGGCAGCGACCGACGTCGCCCGCGTCCAGACGATGGCGTCGTCGCCGAGCGTCGCCCGGGCCGCGGCCGAGACGGTGGCCAGGACCTGAAGGGCCACGTCGGGATCGACCGGTGGGTCGATGGACGCGAGCAGCACGGCCCGGGGCCGGTGCAGGTCCCAGCCGAGGCTCGCCGCTCGCTCGACGGCTTCCGCGGCCCGTCCGGGATCCGCCGAGATCAGCTCCTCGAGGGTGATGGTCGCGTAGCGGTCCACGAGCGTCTCCAGGTCCGACGGGATCCCCATCGAGGAAGTCTGACCAGTCCGGCCGGACCGGGGCGAAGGCCGGGTGGGGTCGGGCGGGTGCGAGCGCTGCGGTTGTGGAGATCCGACATCGCGACGCCCGCCAGATCGTCGACTTCCCCCAGCGTCCGACGAGCGAACCGTCCCTACGGTCATGGGTGTCCGAGGATCGTCGCAGCAGGAGGGAGCCCGAGTCGTGCAGACGTTCACCGATCACCAGGCGCGCAGCAGCGCGACGTGGCCCGTCCTGACCCGCGAGCAGCTGGCGCGCGTCCGCGCCGCCGTGCAGGAGACCCTCGAGGACCACCGGCGCCACCTGCAGGAGAACGAGGAGCTCTTCCGCGTCCTCGTCAGCGACCCTTCGGTCGACGCCGGTGAGCGCCAAGCAGCCCGGGTGGCTGCAGCGAAGGCCGCCGAGATCTGCCAGGAGGCGGAGGGTGCGCTGGCGGCCATGGACGACGGCACCTACGGCCGCTGCGCCGGCTGCGAGCAGGACATCCCGTTCGAGCGTCTCGAGGCCCTGCCGCTGACGCAGACCTGCGTGGCCTGCCCGCAGCCGTGAGGTCGTCGCCGGTTCACCGGTGACGTGGTCTTGGGTGCTCGGCAACGGCGCCGGGCACCCATCACCACGACCAGCCGTCTACCGCGTCGCGACCACCAGGGCGTCGATGGCCGTCCGCTCGCCGTCGGGCGTGGACACCGTGCGGTCGACCCGCTCGGCCTTCGTGACCGTGAGCCCCGTCCCCTCCAGGTCGGCGACGACGTCGTCGGGGGTGTAGAGCACCGCGGCGTCCTGGGGGCCACCGTGGCCGTCGGTGAGGTTGGTGGTGTCGTGGCCGAGGACGATCAACGTCCCGCCGGGCGCGACGGCCGCTGCTGCCCGCTGGTGCACGAGCCGGCGGTCGTCGGCCGGCAGGTGGAGGTAGATGACGGCCACCAGGTCGTAGGCACCCGCGGGCGGCACGTGGGTCGTCACGTCGGCGACGACGGTCTCGATCTCGACATCGCTCGCCTCGGCCAGCTGCCGGGCCTTGTCGAGCGCGACGTCGGAGAAGTCCACCGCGGTGGCCGTCCAGCCCTGCGTGGCCAGCCAGATGGCGTTGCGGCCCTCGCCGGCGGCGAGGTCGAGCGCGGTGCCGGGTTCGAGCCCGCCGACCTCGTCGGCGAAGGTCTGGTTCGGACCTGACGTCCACACGAGGTCGGTCGCCTCGTAGCGCGCGTTCCAGGCGTGACGGTCCATCGGGGCTCCTCGGGTTCGGGGGATCAGGATTCGATCGGGTTGCCGGCCTTCTCGGCGTTGTCCCACTCGTCGTCGATGTGGACCACGTCGCGGCCGACGCCGTCCATGAGGGACGCGCCGATCGATGCCCGGTAGCCGGACTGGCAGTGCACCCAGACCTCGCCGTCGGGCACGTCGCCATGCCGGCCCCTCAGGTCGTAGAAGGGGAGGTGGACCGCACCCTCGATGTGGCCCTGCTCCCACTCGTCGGGCCGGCGGACGTCGAGGACGACGATCTCGTCGCCCCGCTCCGCCCGCTCGGTGGCCAGGTCCTCGAAGGTGGCGCGGCGGTACGAGCCGGTGGCGCCGTCGTCAGCCAGCTCCTCCGTCGTCCCGACTGCGGCAGCCATCTGGTCGATGCCGATGCGGGCGAGCTGGCGGCGGGCGCCGAGCACGTCGTCGGGGGAGTCGCCGATGAGGGTCAGGGGCGCATCCCACGGCACGGCCCAGCCGAGGTGGGTGGCGAAGGGGTCGGCGTACTCGATCGACACCGTGCCCCGGACGTGGTCGGCGGCGTAGGCCTTGCGGTCTCGGAGGTCGATGACCCACTCGCCGTGCTCGAGGCGGTGCTGGAGGGCGGCCGGGTCGACGAGCTGGGGCATCCCCAGGTCGGGCTCCCCGGGACCGGCCTGGTTCAGCGGTGCCATCTGCGCGTAGTAGCGGGGGTAGGCGGTGAGGCCGGCCATGAGCTGGGAGACGAAGCCGTCCTCGTCCTCGGTGAGCGCGAGGTTCTGCTCCTTCTCCTTGCCGATGGTGGACTCGGTGCCCTTGGTCTCGGTGGCCGAGCAGAAGCTGCCGAAGCCGTGAGTGGGGAAGATGTCGGTGTCGTCGGGCAGCAGCTCGGCCAACCGGCGCGCCGAGCGGTGCTGGGCGCGGGTGAGGTCCTCGGTGATGTCGGGGTCGACCAGGTCGGTGCGGCCCATCGCGCCGAAGAGGATCGACCCGCCGGTGAACACCGCGGCCGGCTCGCCTTCGACGCCCACGGCGTAGGACAGGTGCGTGGGGGTGTGGCCCGGCGTGTGGATGACGGTGATCTCCATCGTGCCCGCTGTGAGCACGTCGCCGTCGTGGACGCCGTGGCGATCGAAGTCGACCGGGTCCTCGGCGTTGACGACGTAGGTGGCGCCGCAGCGCTGGGCGAGCACGAGTCCGCCGGTCACGTAGTCGTTGTGGATGTGGGTCTCGAGCACGTGGGTGACGGGGACGTCCCCGACCTCCTCGAGGATGCGGTCGATGTCGCGCTGGGGATCGATGACGACCGCGACGTCGCCGTCGGTGGCGATGTAGCTGCGGTCCCCGAGTCCGGGGGTCTCCACGATGCGGATGTCGAGCACGTCTGGGTGTCCTCTCTCAGCTGATCTTGGTGAACATCTTCTCGACGCGGGCCAGGTCGTAGCCGCTCTCGGCTGCCTCGTCCGGGTTGGAGATGCAGTAGGTGAGGCCGGAGGCGACGAGCTTGAAGCCCACCTGCTCGAGCGCCTTGTTGGCCGCCGCGATCTGCGTGACCACGTCCGCGCAGTCGCGCCGGTCCGTGAGCATGGCCTGGATGCCGCGGATCTGGCCCTCGATGCGGCGGAGCCGCTTGACGAGGTCGGCGGTGGTCTCTTCGGGGATCTCCAACATCAGCTCCTGCTCTCCGGTCGGGCGTTGGGCCCGATCTCGGTCGGTACCCCAGGGGGTGTAATCGCATGCGGGTCCACCTGGCCAGTCGCGACCGCAGCGATCGCGTCGTGGACCTGGTCGTGGACCCGGTCACCGAGCTGCTGGTAGGTGCCGGCGCGCATGAGCACGTCGCGGACCGGGCCCTTGGCGCTGGCCAGGTGCAGCGTGATGCCCTGCTCGTCGAGGTCGGTGATGAGCTCGGCGAGGGTCTCGACGGCGGAGGTGTCGATGTCGTTCACGCCGCTGGCGTCGAGCACCACGGCCCGGAGCTCCGGTCCGCTCTCGTCCACCAGACGCTGCACCCGACGCTTCAGGAACTCCACGTTCAGGTACGACAGCGACACGTCGAAGCGGATGATGGCCACGCCGGGCACCCGCTCGGCCTGCGGGAAGCGGTCCACGTTGCGGTAGAGCGAGCCGCCGGGGAGGCGACCCAGCTCGGCGGTGTGCGGGGTCATCATCCGCACCGCGACCACCACGATCGAGGCGGCGATGGCGATGCCGATGCCGAGCTCGACGCCGAAGGCCAGGGTGGCGAGGAACGCCACGACCAGCGTCGCGAAGTCGGCCGTCTTCAGCTTCCGGATGTGGGAGATCTCGGCGAGGTCGAACAGCTTGGCGACGGCCACGACCACGATGGCACCGAGGGTCGCCGAGGGCAGCTGCTCGAACAGCGGGGTCAGGGCGACGATGACGAGGGTGACGACGGCAGCGGTGATCAGCGCGGCGAGCTTGGTGCGGGCACCGGCCTCCGCGTTCACCGCCGTGCGGCTGAAGCCGCCGGTGACGGGGTAGCCGCCGAAGAGCCCGGCGCCGACGTTGGCCGCCCCGAGGCCGATCAGCTCGCGGTTGGCGTCGACCTCGTAGCGGTTCTTGCGGGCGAACACCTTGGCGATGGCGATGGACTCCATGAAGCCGGCGAGGGTGATGACGAG
>DMTU01000103.1:8904-10019 GCA_003476595.1 Acidimicrobiaceae bacterium
CCGTCGACCTCGTAGCGGTTGCGTCGGGCGTAGACCTTGGCGACCGCGATCGACTCCATGTAGCCGACGAGGGTGATGACCATCGCCGCCGGGAGCAGCGTGCCGATGATGCCGAACTCGTCCGGGATGGTGAGCGGCGGCAGGCCCTGGGGGATCTCACCCACGACCTTGACCCCTCGGGCCTCCAGGTCCCACACGACCGAGGCGACGGTGGTGACGGCGACCGCGGCGAGGGCGCCGGGCAGGACGGGGAGCCAGCGCTTGAGCCCGACCATGAGGGCGATGGCGCCGAGGCCCACCACCAGCGTGAGACCGTGGGCGTCGCTGGTCTTCTGGATGAGCTCCCACACGGTCTCGTGGAAGTGCTCGTCGTTCTCGAGGGAGACGCCGAGCAGGTGCTTGACCTGGCTGGCGCCGATGATCAGCGCAGCCGCCGAGGTGAAGCCGACGAGGACCGGGTGCGACAGCAGCCGGGTGAGGAACCCGAGGCGGGCGACGCCCAGCACGATGTGCACGACGCCGACGAGCAGCGCGAGGAGCGCCGCGGCGGTGACGTAGCCGGTGGTCCCCTCGTCCGCGACGCTGGCGATCGTCGTGGCGCTCAGCAGCGACACGATCGCGACGGGGCCGACGGCGAGCTGCCGCGACGTGCCGAAGATCGCGTAGAGCACGAGCGGCACGGTCGAGGCGTACAGGCCGACCTCGGGAGGCAGCCCGGCGAGCAGGGCGTAGGCCATGCCCTGGGGCACGAGCATCGCCCCGACCGCCAGGCCGGCGCCGAGGTCGGAGAGCAGGGTGTCGCGGGAGAGCCGGGGTCGCATGCCGCGGAACCGCTGCCCGAGGGTGGTGGGTGGGTTGGTCATGGCACGACTCAGGCCGGCTGGACGACTTCGGTCCAGGCGCCGTAGCCGCCGACGATGTCGCTGACGTCGTCGAAGCCGTTGGCCCGGAGCAGCGAGGCTGCGACGGAGGAGCGGTAGCCGCCGGCGCAGTACACCACGGTGGGTCGGTCGGGATCGAGCTCGTCCAGGCGGTTGGGGAGCTGGCCGACGGGGATGCTCACCGAACCCGGGAGGGAGCCGAGCGCGTGCTCGCCGGGGTTGCGGACGTCGACG
>DMTU01000103.1:10194-12158 GCA_003476595.1 Acidimicrobiaceae bacterium
CGTCGACGAGCTGGAGGTCGGCGACATCGGTGCGCCGCTCCTCGAAGTCGACGGGCGTGAGCCGCGACGCCACCTGGGCCTGGTCCTGGTGGGCCAGGAGCACCTCGAAGGGGTGCTCGACGTAGCCGAGCACCCGGTCGAAGCCGATCCGACCGAGCCGGTTCTTGGCCTCGAGCTCGGCGCCGGGCTCGACGAACAGCACGATGTCTGCGTCGACGGGGACCACGGAGCCGGCGAACTCGGCGTAGCGGCCTTCGAGGCCGACGTTCACGGCGCCCTTGAGGTGGCCGTGGGCGAACTCGACGGGATCCCGCCCGTCGACGAGGAGCGCGCCCGCCGCCATCGCGGCCTGCGCCTCGTCCCAGGTCATGGGTCGGGGCGGCGTCGCCTCGTCCATCAGCGGCCGCTGCATCTTGTTCAGCGTGGCGTCGTGGATGAAGTAGCCCGGGGCCGGCGGCTGCCCTTCGGTGACGAGGTCGATGAAGGTGGTGCGGTCCGGCGCGAGCAGGGCGTAGTTCTCCTGCCGCTGGGCTCCGATCGTGGAGGTCAGCTCGGTCGACAGGTTCTTGCCGCAGGCCGAGCCGGCGCCGTGGGCCGGGAACACCTGGGTGGCGTCGGGGAGCGTGAGCAGCTTGTCGTGGAGCGAGTCGTAGAGCTTGGTGGCCAGCTCGTCACGGGTGAAGCCCACCGAGGCGAGCAGGTCGGGACGACCGACGTCGCCGATGAACAGGGTGTCGCCGGTGAGGACGCCGTAGGGCACCTCGTCGTCGGCGTGCTCGTAGATCACGACGCTCATGGACTCGGGCGTGTGGCCCGGGGTGTGCCGGATCTCGAGCTCCACCTCGCCGAGGGAGATGCGCTCGCCATCGGCCAGCGGGCGGATGTCGAACTCGGTCTCGGCGACCGAGGAGTACCCGATCGCGGCGCCGGTGGCCTGGGCCAGCTCGAGGTGGCCCGACAGGAAGTCGGCGTGGAAGTGGGTCTCGAGCACGAGCTCGATCGTGAGCCCCTTCTCCTCGGCGTCGGCGAGGTACTCGGAGATGTCCCGCTGGGGGTCGACGACCACGGCCTTGCCGGTGGTCTCGTCGGCGATCAGGTACGACGCGTGGGACAGGCAGTCGAGGTAGTACTGGTTGAAGATCATGGTCATGCTCCTGTGCGGTTGGCGGTCTCGGCGGTGGTGAGCTGGTCGAGCACGGCGCCCATGTCGCATCCGGCGCCCCGGTTGTAGGGGAGCTTCGAGAGCATCAGGGCCATGCCGCAGGTGTTGGTGACGGCGGAGAACGTGAGTCCGGCGCCGATGAAGCCGGCGAGGAAGCGGGCGGGCGGGAACCAGATGCTGGCCACGACGCTGGCGAGCGTGACGCTGCCGGCGACCAGGCGCACCTGGCGGTCCATGGCCCAGCGGGTCTCGTTCGTCCGGGCGATGTCGCCGCCGGCGGAGCTCCAGGCGTTCATGCCGCCCTGGAGGAGGCGCAGGTTCGACTTGCCGGCCTCGACGAGGGTCTCGAGGGCCTTGGTGGCCCGTGCACCCGACTGGCAGACGAGCACGACCTTGTGGTCGAGGGCGGCCAGGTCACGGACGTGCTCGCCGAGCAGGTCGAGGGGGACGTTGTAGGAGCCGGGGATGTGGCCGGTCTCGAACTCGCCCGGGGTCCGCACGTCCAGGACGTGCACCGCAGGGTCCTCGGCGCGCATGCGCGTGAGCTCCGCCGGGTCGATGGTTGCGGTGGCGTGGCGCTGGGGATCAGTGGTGGTCATCGGGGTGGTGTCTCCTGTTTCGGGGGGTTTCCGGGGGATCAGGTGAGGCGGGTGAGGGAGCCGTCGGCGACGTCGACGATGGCGCCGTGGACCTCGGCGCGGCCGCTGCGCAGCGCGGCGCCGAGGGGGCCGGGGTCGTCGTGGAGGGCGGCGACGGTGGCGGTGACGTGGGCCGGGACGTATTAACGCTTGGTATAAGTTTA
>DMTU01000103.1:12325-13031 GCA_003476595.1 Acidimicrobiaceae bacterium
TGGCGGTGACGTGGGCCGGGACGGCGCAGTGCACCTCGCCGCAGGCGGGGGTCACCACCGGGCGGATGGGCGCCACGATGGACTCGATGGAGGCGTCGTCCACGCCGTCCACCGCTGCCGTCACGGCGCCGCAGTGGGTGTGGCCGAGGACGACCACGGTGCGCACG
The DNA here is from genome assembly GCA_003476595.1 of Acidimicrobiaceae bacterium. Classification (GTDB taxonomy): domain Bacteria; phylum Actinomycetota; class Acidimicrobiia; order Acidimicrobiales; family Salinilacustritrichaceae; genus Salinilacustrithrix. The sequence continues at coordinate 12,493 of DMTU01000103.1, forward strand.
CCCAGCTGCTCGACGGCGTAGCCGAGGCTGGCGACCGCTTCGGTCGTGGCCGAGGCGCCGGCGACCCGCACGGTGAACAGCGCGCCGGCGGGGAGGTCGAACAGGCGAGCGGGTGAGACCCGGGCGTCCGCGCAGGTGAGCACGGCGACCTGCGGACGGTGGGGCGGCACGCCCTCGGGGGCGGCGGACGCAGGGCGGGCACGTCGGTGTGCCTCAGCCAGCTCGTCCCAGGTGGTGTTGCGCTCGTGCACGGTGGTCATCGTCCAACCTCGTCGGTGATACCCGGTGGGGTATGCACCAACCTACATGTCCGGACAATGTTTGGCTACCCCCGCGTGCTCGAGGGCTCCTCGCCGGGGATCAGCCGGCGCGCACCGTCGCGCCGTCGACGGGTTCGACGGCCTCGTAGCGCTCGTCGCCGGCGAGGTGCTGGCGGAGGAACGACACGGCGTAGCGCTCCGTGATGTCGAAGGCCTGCGCCACGTCGACCGCGGCGCCGGGGTCGCACGTCTCGCCGGCCAGCGACTGGGCGGCCTCGA
>DMTU01000103.1:13098-13640 GCA_003476595.1 Acidimicrobiaceae bacterium
GACTGGGCGGCCTCGACCGTCCCGTCGGGGACCTCGGCGCCGGGCGCGCTGACCGCGGTGAGGATGTCGCAGATGTTGGTCACGACCTCGTGCGAGCCGCCGTCGATCTCGACGAGCGTCGCCGGGCCGCTCACCAGCCCGAGCGGACGGGTCGACTGGTCTTCGACCGGTGTCGTGGTGTCGTCGCTGCCGGTGACGATCAGCATCGGGATGTCGATCGACGACAGCGCCTCGTCGGTCAGGCGGGACGAGGCGGGGGCCAGCGGGACGATGGCGTCCACCCGGGGGTCGGCGGGGATGTCCTCGAAGCCGCCGGCGGCGGCCAGCGCGGTGAAGCCGCCGAAGGAGTGCCCCATCACCGCGACCTGCTCGGCGTCGGCGAGGTCGCCGGCGATGCGGCCGGCGTCGAGCTCGTCGAGCAGGAGCCCGACGTCGAGGACGCGGTTGCGGGCCGAGACGTCGAACCCGGTCTCGGTGCCGAGCAGCCGGTCGATGGCGGTGTTGCCGGCGTGGTCGGCGGCGACGACCACGAACCCGTGCGA
>DMTU01000156.1:0-221 GCA_003476595.1 Acidimicrobiaceae bacterium
CGATGTTCCTGGGCATCGCCTTCGTGGAGGCCCTGGCCCTCATCGGCTTCGTGGTCTTCTTCCTCGGCCAGGCCTGAGCGGAGGACCGCATGCGACGAATCACGAGACTGCTGCTGATCGCAGCGCTCGGGGTCGCCGCCCTGGTCGGTACCGCCGCGCCCGCAGGCGCGGTCGGCGAATCCGTCGAGGGCTGCACCATCGAAGCGGTGCAGGAGATGCTC
>DMTU01000156.1:323-2344 GCA_003476595.1 Acidimicrobiaceae bacterium
GTGCAGGAGATGCTCGAGGGCAAGGAGGGCCTCGAGCCCGGCACGCCCGAGTACGAGGCCATCTCCGAGGAGACCGAGGAAGCGGTCGCTGACTGCATCGAGGCTCCCAACGTGCTGCTCCCCGAGATCAACGAGGTCATCTGGGGCGGCATCGGCTTCCTGGTCGTGCTGTTCTTCATGATGAAGTTCGGCTTCCCCGCCGCCAAGAAGGCCATGACCGACCGCACGGCCAAGATCCAGGGCGACCTGGACGCCGCCGAGCAGGCCAAGGCCGACGCCGAGGCCGTCAAGGCCGACTACGAGTCCAAGGTGGCCGAGGCCAAGGCCGAAGCCGGCCGGATCATCGAAGAGGCCCGACAGGACGCCGACCGGCTGCGCGCCGATCAGCAGTCCCGCCTGAACGAGGAGCTCGCTGCTGCTCGTACCCAGGCCCAGGCCGACATCGATGCCGCCAAGGGCCAGGCCATGTCCGAGCTCCGCGGCGAGGTCGCCACCATCGCCATCGGCGCAGCCGAGAGCGTCGTGGGCGCCAACCTCGACCGCGACGCCCAGACCCGCCTCATCGAGGACTACATCAACCGGGTCCAGGCCGCACCCTCCGGCAACGGGCAGGGCTGAGCATGGGCACCGAGCGTGACAAGGCATACGCCATGGCGATCGCCGCCGTGGGGCGCGCCGAAGGCGAGCTCGACAAGGTGCAGGACGAGCTGTTCAGCCTGTCCCGCACGCTCGGCGGCTCCGAGGAGCTGCTCTCGACGCTGACCGACGCCCAGGTGCCGGTCGCCCGTCGACAGCAGATCGTCGAGGACCTCCTCGCCGGGAAGGTGTCCAAGTCCACCATCGCCACCGTGTCGATGGTCGTGGCCGCCGGCCGCGCCCGCGACCTCACCGGCATCGCCGACGAGCTCGTCGCGCTCGGTGCCGCCGAAGGTGGCCGCGACGTCGCGGTGGTGCGGTCGGCCATCGACCTCACCGACGACCAGAAGGCCCGCCTGGCCACTGCGCTGCAGCAGGCCGTGGGTCGCCCGGTCGACATCCGCGTCGTCATCGATCCCTCCGTGCTCGGAGGGCTGGTCGCCCAGGTCGGCGACACCGTCATCGACGGCTCCGTCCGTCGGCGTCTCGACCTGCTGAAGCAAGCCATCTAGGGGCTCACATCCAATGACTGATCTGAACATCAACTCCGGCGACATCGCCGCCGCCATCCGCAAGAACCTCGAGGGGTTCGACCCGTCGATCGGCACGGCCACCGTCGGCCGCATCGCCGAGGTCGGCGACGGCATCGCTCGCGTCACCGGCCTGCCCGGCTGCGCCGTGAACGAGCTGCTCGAGTTCGAAGACGGCACCAAGGGCCTGGCCCTGAACCTCGACGAGGAGTCGATCGGTGCCGTGGTGCTCGGTGAGGTCGACCACATCAACGAGGGCCAGGCCGTCCGCGCCACCGGCCAGATCCTGTCGGTGCCCTGCGGCGACGGCCTCCTCGGCCGCGTCGTGGACGCCCTCGGCAACCCCGTCGACGGCAAGGGCCCGCTCCAGAACGTCGGCACCCGCCGCATGGAGATCCAGGCCCCCGGCATCATGGGCCGCCAGCCCGTGCACGAGCCGCTGCAGACCGGCATCAAGGCCATCGACTCGATGACCCCGATCGGTCGTGGCCAGCGAGAGCTGATCATCGGCGACCGCAAGACCGGCAAGACCGTCGTGGCGATCGACACCATCCTGAACCAGAAGGGTCTCGGGGTGAAGTGCATCTACGTCGCCATCGGCCAGAAGGAGTCCACGGTCGCCCAGACCGTGAGCACCCTCGCCGAGCACGGCGCCCTGGACTACACGGTCGTGGTCGTGGCCGGCGGCTCCGACCCGGCGCCGTTCAAGTACCTGGCCCCCTACGCCGGGTGCGCCATGGGCCAGCACTGGATGGAGAACAGCCAGCACGCCCTCGTCGTCTACGACGACCTGTCCAAGCAGGCCGAGGCGTACCGCCAGGTGTCGCTGCTGCTGCGCCGCCCGCCGGGCCGCGA
>DMTU01000156.1:2467-4462 GCA_003476595.1 Acidimicrobiaceae bacterium
TGTCGCTGCTGCTGCGCCGCCCGCCGGGCCGCGAGGCCTACCCGGGCGACGTGTTCTACCTGCACAGCCGCCTGCTCGAGCGGGCCGCCAAGCTCTCCGACGAGCTCGGCGCCGGTTCGCTCACCGCCCTGCCGATCATCGAGACCAAGGCCGGCGACATCTCGGCCTACATCCCGACGAACGTGATCTCGATCACCGACGGCCAGGTGTTCCTCCAGGAGGACCTCTTCAAGTCCGGCATCCGTCCGGCGTTCGACACGGGTCAGTCGGTGTCCCGTGTGGGTGGCGCCGCGCAGATCAAGGCCATGAAGACCGCGGTGGGCACGCTCAAGGGCGACCTGTCCCAGTTCCGCGAGCTCGAGTCCTTCGCCCAGTTCGGTTCCGAGCTCGACGCCGTGTCCCAGGCCACGCTCGACCGCGGCTACCGCCTGGTGGAGCTGCTCAAGCAGGACCTCAACTCGCCGCTGCGGGTCGAGGAGCAGGTGATCGTGCTCTACGCCGGCACCCAGGGCTTCCTCGACGGCATCCCGGTCGAGGACGTGAAGCGCTACGAGGCCGACCTCCTGGCCTGGTTCGAGGCTCGCCACCGCGACATCCTCGACGGCATCCGGGAGACGGGGAAGATCCCGTCCGAGGACGACCTCAAGGCAGCGCTGCAGGGCTTCACCGACCAGTTCGAGACCACGGTCAGCACCGAGGAGTCGTAGTGGCAGGCGGCAAGGAGCGCGTCCTGCGCCGGCGCATCAAGTCGGTGCAGACCACGAAGAAGATCACGAAGGCGATGGAGCTCATCGCCGCCAGTCGGATCGTCAAGAGCCAGCAACGCGTCCTCGCCGCCCGCCCGTACGCCGACCAGATCACCGAGGTGATCCGGAACCTCGCGGCGGCCGGTGCCGGCGGCGGCGCGCCGCTGCTCGCCCCGCGCGAGCAGGTCCAGACCATCGCCACCATCGTCGTCGGCGGCGACCGCGGCCTGTCGGGCGCCTACAACTCCAACGCCATCCGCATGGGCGAGCGCAACATCGCCGCCCAGCGCCGCGAGGGCAAGGACACGGTGCTGATCGCCGTGGGCAAGAAGGTCGAGAGCTACTTCCGCTTCCGGAAGTACGACATCGCCGATGCCTTCACCGGCTTCCTCGACGAGCCCCACTACGAAGACGCCCGGCGCATCGCGGAGGCCGTCGTCCCCAAGTTCGAGGACGGCACCTACGACCGGGTGGACATCGTCTACACCCAGTTCCTGTCGGCCGGCACCCAGCAGGTGGTCACCCGCCAGTTCCTGCCGCTCGACACCTCGGCCATCACCGAGACCGCCAGCGACGGCCCCTCCGCCGACTACGAGTTCGAGCCGGGACCCGAGCAGATCCTCGACCGGCTGCTGCCTCGCTACGCCGAGGCCCGCCTCTTCTCCGCCCTCCTCGAGGGCGCGGCCTCCTTCTTCGCCGCCCAGCAGCGCGCCATGAAGTCGGCCACCGACAACGCGGAGGAGCTCATCACCAAGCTCTCCCGCGAGATGAACCGCGCCCGCCAGGACTCCATCACGACCGAGATCATGGAGATCGTCGGTGGTGCCGAGGCCCTCCGCCAGAGCAAGAGCGAAGGCATGGACCTGATCCCCGATGATGCCCTCAGCATCCGAGACCTGCTCGTCGACACCGTCGACTACAACCGCTAGGAGCACCCCGTGACCGTCACCGAGCCCACCAGCCAAGAAGCCGGCCAGCTCAAGTCGGGCCGCATCGTGGCCATCGCCGGCCCCGTGGTCGACGTGGAGTTCCCCACCGGGGAGCTCCCCGACATCAACTTCGCGCTCGAGATGACCATCAACGTCGGCGGCGAGGACATCACCGTCGTTGCCGAGACCGCGCAGCAGCTCGGCAACAGCCGCGTGCGGGCCATCTGCATGAAGCCCACCGACGGCCTGGTCCGCGGCACCGAGGTGCGCAACCTCGGCCACCCGCTCCAGATGCCGGTCGGCGACGGCGTGCTCGGCCA
>DMTU01000335.1 GCA_003476595.1 Acidimicrobiaceae bacterium
TCGATTCCCGTCACCCGCTCCAATCCGCCCGCCGGTGGACCCCACCCCTCCGCAGCACGCCGGCGCCGAGAACCTCGTCCCCGAAGGACCACCCTGAAGTGAAGCCCCTCCCCAAGCTCCTGATGGCGGCCGCCCTGCTGCTGGGCTCCGTGGGCCTCGTCGTCGCCATCGTGCAACCGGGCGACCTGGGTGGCGTCGACGGCGACACCGAGACGGCCCAGCCCGCCCTCACCGAGACCGAGACCGAGACCGACACCGCGACCGAGACCGAGACGGACACCGAGACCGGCACGGACTCGAGCACCGAGACCGGCGACGAGACGACGACGTCGACCACCGGCACAGATGCCACGTCCTCGACCACCTCGACCTCGGCGCCGAGCACCGACGCGCCGTCGGATCCCGCGACCTCGTCCACCACGACGACCACGCAGCCGGGCGGATCCATCGGCGGTGGCAGCGGCCGCGATGGAGGTTCTCGGGGCGGGTCCGCCAGCGGCGGCAGCGGCCTCGACGGCGACCGCGAGCTCCCCAGCGATCTGGAGGACGGCCTGGCGAACACCGGCGGCACCTCGGTGATCGGGACGGCCGTGCTCATCGGCCTGGCCGGCCTCGCGCTGCGCCGCCGGACCACCTGATCCGGCGCCAGCAGGTGTCTGCGTGCCCCCGGCAGGAGTCGAACCCGCAACCGTCCGGGTAGAAACCGGATGCTCTCTCCAGTTGAGCTACGGAGGCCGGGGCGGAAGGGTACCCGGCCTCGGCGGTCGGCCTCGTTTCGTCGGCGACGTCGCTTCGGCCTAGGATCGCCGCTCCTTGGTGGCCGTAGCTCAGTTCGGTTAGAGCGCCAGGTTGTGGCCCTGGAGGTCGGGGGTTCAAGTCCCCTCGGTCACCCCACGCGGCGAGAGATTCGTCCGCTCACATACGCCCCCGGCTCCGGCCGGGAGCGGTCCACCTGCCCCTCTAGCTCAACTGGTTAGAGCGTCGGACTCTTAATCCGCAGGTTCTGGGTTCGAGTCCCAGGGGGGGTACAGGCAAAAGTGCAGGTCAGAGACCTGCGAAGCGGATGGGCCGGAGCTCCGTCTCCGGCCCATCCCCCCAAAATCCCCCCAAATCCCCCGGGTTCTTGGTACTGTCCCCCGGATGCGAGGCAGTCTCCGGGAGAAGGCTCCGGGCCGTTGGGAGTTGCGCGTCCCGCTGCCGCCCGACCCGGTGACCGGCAAGCGGCGGCGCCGGAGCGCGTCGTTCGAGGGAACCAAGCGGCAGGCCGAACGCGAACTCGCACGACTCGTGGCGGGGGCTGACGACGACCGCAGCGCCGCACAGAACCACACGCTCGAGCACCTGCTCGAGAAGTGGTGGGAGCAGAAGGAAGCACGCCTCTCCCCCACCACGGCCCGCGAGTACCACCGCATCATCGTGAAGCGGCTTGTCCCCACGATGGGGCCCCGCAAGGTGACCTCGATCGCACCCGCCGACCTCGACACGTACTACTTGCGGCTGGCGAAGGACGGCCTGGCCCCTGCCAGCATCCGCCAGGTCCACGCCGTTCTGAGCGGCGCGCTGGGCCAGGCGGTGAAGTGGCGCTGGATCACGATGAACCCGGCACGGGACGCCACCCTGCCGAAGGCCTCACGTACACCGATCGATCCACCGACGCCCGAACAGGCGCGCCGGCTGCTGAGCCTCGCCGACGAGCACTCGGCCGAGATCGGGATGTTCGTTCGCCTGTCTGCGGCGATGGGTTGCCGGCGCGCCGAGGTGTGCGGACTGCGATGGATCGACATCGATCACGCCCGCCGGACGGTCAAGATCCGTCGGTCCGTCGTCGACGTCGCCGGACGGGTGATCGTCAAGGACACCAAGACCCATGCGCAACGGGTGATCGCCCTCGACCCCGGGACCATGGACCGCCTCGCGGCGCATCAGGAGTTCGTCACTGACCGAGCTGCGGCGTGCGGGACCGAGCTCGCCGAGGATGCCTTCGTGCTCTCCCACGCCGTCGACGGCTCGAAGCCGCTCCGACCGGAGCACGCGACGAACGTGTTCCGGACCCTGCGCGTCAAGGTCGGTGTTCCCAACGCACGCCTACATGATCTCCGCCACTTCGTCGCCACCCAGCTCATCAGCAGCGGCCACGACATCCGCACCGTGTCCGGCCGGCTCGGACACGCAAAGACCTCGACGACCCTGGACATCTACGCCGCCTTCCTGGAGCCGAACGACCGCCACGCCGCCGACGCGCTCGGTGAGCTTCTCAGCGACGACAACGACATTTGACGGACCAGGCGATCCCCGTCACCGGCACCTCTGACGGCGGCCGTGATCGGGACGAGATTCGGGGATGCCGTCCGTCGGACTTCGGGGACACTTCGGCTCAACGAACTGCGACGCGTAACCGGCGATCGGGGATGCCCTCGGTTCAGCCGCCAGCCGAGCGATAGGTGACACTCGACCGCACCCAGCGCCGACGATCAGGGCTGATCTCCGCGACGCGCACTCTCGGCCCACCAGTCACGCTCCTCACTGCAGTCGCGCATCTGCGCAATCGCGGTCGCGGCGTGCAGTTGGTGACTGCTGGTCGAGCCGCAGAACATCCAGAGCTGCTTCGCGGCTCGCTTGTAGCGAAGTATCAGGTAGTCCAGCTCGAACTCGTCAACCTCGGCAGCATCGAGCTCGGCGAATCCCTCCCGAACATGCTCGAGCAACGCTCGCAGCTGCTCTTGGTGGTAGGCGCTGACGATGGCCCGCACTTCCCGCCGCTTCGTCTCGTCGCTCGAAGCACCTCGATCATGGGGCTGTTCGGCCACGGCGACGAACGTACTTCCATCCCGTCATGACCCGCTCGCGAATGGTTGATCTGCGAGCCGACCCCGCACCATGTATCGGCACATAGGGACCCCTGGGGTGCCGGGTCTCAGAGAGCCAAGGAGAGCGCAACGAGCACGACCAGCATGGCCGCAACGCCTCGCGCCACATGCGTTAGTCCGTGTCCCGGTTGGCTTCGGCGTAGCCCGCGGAGATCTTCGACCATCCAGACGGCGAGCACGGCGGACGCGACCGCAACTGGCAGCGTGGCGAAGTAGACACCAGGTGCTGCACCCACGGCCGTGACCGCGACAAGGCCCAGGAGCCCGGCCCAGGCGAAGCGGGCGGCGTCTCCTCGGTCGGACAGCGTCACCGGCGTCTCTCCGCTGCGGGGTCGAGCACGCAGGTAGCTCGTGACAGCGCCCAAGACAATGCCGGGCGCGATCAGCCCGACCCGAGCGGCCGCGTCACTCCGGCATGCCCTCTCTGCCGCCGCCAAGGGGTCTTCCTCGGCACCCTCGGGATACGGGCGCTCGGCGGCGACTTGCGTCGAGCCCTCGTCGCTGTCCCTGGTCACTGCGATGGTCCACGCACCAAGCACGGGAGTGCCGCAAGAGGCCCATCCTGCCCGCTCGTTCACCCCGTCAGCCATGGTGGCCGAGTAGTGCACCCCCGGAGGCCACGGCGCCAGGAGGACGACCGCGCCGATCAGGAAAGCAACGACACCCGCCCACCAGCCACGCCTGCTCGGACCCAGGTCCGTGGCCGCTGTGCCGACATCGTCCGACGCAGCCGGGACCTGTGCTTCCACAACCTGCACTGTTCCACGAACGTGAGGTCCGGCATGGGATTCGTCGCTCGGGCGGCGAAGTGCACCAGCGACCCGGCAAGTAGGTAGATCCCGGCGCACGCACCACCGATTAGCCTCTTCCTGGCCACTGCCGCTCCGTAGTGGATGATCGATGTGCTGGGCCGATCGCAGTCGAGCCCCGATAGCACCACCAGCGAGCGGCACATCGGAGCGGCCGCCAACCGGCTACTCACCCTGCGACAGAAGACGAGAGGTGTTTACCGGTCGCCCCGGTGCTTGTCCGTGTCGAAGGGGTGGTACCGGTACATGCGTTCCGCCCGAGCATCGCGACGAGCCTCGCGATTGCGGTCGTAAGCGTGCGCTCCGTCACCGACGCGCTGCCCCCGCCGGCGCGCCCGAAAGTCCATGACTCCAGCTGTGATGAATACGGCCACCACGCTGACCGCTAGGAACACGCCGAACCAGACCATCACCAATGACGGTATCGCCGCTGCCTGGCGGTCCCCGTCGATGCCGTCGGGGGCGGCAAGGTCGTGCCCAGTCGGATCGGTACCGTCGCCCTGTGGTGACGCGGGAAGGTGCTGGCCGAATCTGGCTCGTTGTCATCGTGGTGCTGCTCGTTGCGGCGTGTGAGGTCAGCGACAACCCTGGCCCGTCCACGGCGATTGTTGCCCCAGTCGACGTCCTAGACGAGGGCTTGGAGATCATTGAGGCGAAGGCGTACTTCGCTGACCGCGTCGACTGGCAGGGCGTAGACGAGGACGCCTCCCGGCTTGCGCAGTCGGATCCGTCGATGGTTGACGTCCATCGCTTCTTGGAGGACGTGCTCAGGGACCTCGGTGACCGGCACAGCCAGCTGATCACCGCCGATCCTTCGTCACGGGCAGACACAGGGGACCGCCCGGCCGGTCAAGTGGACGACGGAGTCGGCTACGTCCATGTCCCGGCCATCGCAACCTCCGACGAGACGGCTCAGGCCGCCTACCGCGACGCCGGCCTCGAAGTGCTCTCTGGCGACGCGTGCGGCTGGATCGTCGACGTGCGCCTCAACGGGGGCGGGACGATCTATCCGATGTTCGCCTCGATCGCACCTTTGCTGGGCCCGGGCGCTGCCGTGAGCTACGTCGAGCGAGACGGCACCGAGCTGACCATCAGCATCAACAAGGATGGCGGCGTTGAAGCCCCCGACGGGACAGTCCTTGTCAGCGGCGCGGAGCCGATCGACGCAAGCGAGGTTGAGGCTCCGGTTGCGGTGCTCCAGCATTTCAGCACCGCAAGCTCCGGTGAAGGGGTCGTACTCGCTCTGCGGAACCAGGCGGGTACACGGACCTTCGGCACCGAGACGCGAGGAGTTCCCACCGCGAACGATGGCTTCGACCTGCCCGATGGCTCGACCCTCGGACTCACCATCGCTGTCGGCACCAACGCCAACGGCAGGCGGTACGAGGGCGCTATCGCCCCTGACGAGCCGGTGCCGTATCCGGCGAGCAGGCGCTCGGATCTCGTTGGCGACCCGGTGTACGAAGCTGCGCACGGCTGGCTTCGACAGCATCCCCGGTGCAGCTGAGGTGCACGCGCCAGGAGTGCGCCGGTAGGCAACGGCCTCGCGTCTGGCAGCACAAGAGATTGCCGGATCGCGGCGCGCTATTGCACGCCTCTCTGGGCGATCGGTTCAGGCGGACTCGACGACCGCGCCGTATCGCTGCTGCGCCGCCTGGGCCGACGTGCCCAGCACGGCGCCGATGCGCGTCCACGACATACCCTTGCTCCGTGCCGCGGCAACGGCCTCGACCACCTGACGCTCACTACGAGCACGGTCGAGCGTCGCGCGTTCAAGCACGTACTCCTCGACGGAGCGCTCGTCGCCCTCGGCGGGCTCGTAGTCCTCGAACCGGGCGGCGAGTTCGTCGGCGTGGTCGAGGATCTCCTGAATCGATCGAGGCATGGTGCTACTCCAAGAACCTGGGACGGGCCGGCATCGCGTGCACGACGAAATCGATGGACTCGGCGTGGGCGACCCCGATTTCGAGGAGGCGGGCCGACTGGTCGGGGCCGATGAGCATGGTGAGGTCGTCGAGGTCGAACACTCGGATCGGGTGGCGGTAGGCGTGAAGGATGTCGTCGTCTGCGACCCCGTGCTTCCGGGCGCTGGCCAGGATCACCGGGTCCACGGGCCAAAGTTACCTTGATGGCCTGCGGAGCGCACCTATCCGGAAATCGCAGGTAGCTCGCCCGGCTCTACCGCCGGCGGAGCTACCCGCCGAGGATCGGCACATAGGGACGACTGCTCCTGCTAGGCCAAGCCCGTGGCCGACGACTCGGGGGAACTGACCCAGTGCCCGAGCCGTCCAAGGGGCATGAGACGACCCCCGTTGGTTGCCCTCGTGGTCGTTGCCGTGGCGGCACTCCTTGCGAGCTGTGGGGACGAGTCCGGCTCGGCCGACGCCCCACGGGTGGTCGAGAACCCGCCGCCCATCGAGCTCGACGGGGAGCCGCCGTACGGTCCCAGCATCGAGGTAGGCGCCTCGTACGACTACGTGCTCTACACGCACTGTGGGATCGAGTGGGCGCCCATCGACGGGGTCTGGTGGCGCACCGACCCTCTCGGTGTAGCGGAGGCGAGCCCGCCCGAGGGCTGGGGGAACCCGTACGACGCTGGAACTCTGACCGTCGATGGGGACGACACGGCCACGTACACGAGCGACACCGGCATCGAGGTCGAGTTCCGGCGAACGGACACGGTTGAGACTCCAGTCGCCTGCGACTGATCCAGTGCACCGTGTCAACCGCTCGGCGGCGTAACAGTTGTTCGGCGTGCCGGCCGCTGAGCCGCGCCGGTGGCCGAGATACCTCAACGAGCGGCACATCTCCCGCGTCGTTGCTTTCCGGCCTACGTGTCCGAGAGCGACGGTAGGACGAGGAGCGCTTCGTCCTCGTTCGCGACGAAGGACTCGATCGCCTCGACGTGATCGAGGACGAGGTTCGCGACCGAGGCCGTCGTAGCGTTCCCGACGCGCAACCAGACCACCTTCGGCGGTGGGCCGTAGAGGAACGCCAGCTGCCGGAAGTCCGAGTCCTTCGACATCAAGACAAGGTCGTGTTTCCTCGCGTGGTCCCAGACCTCCTGATCGGTCGCGGCGTCCAGGTCGATCTCCGTGACGTGGACACTCCCTGGGAACGCGTCCCGAAGCATGCCCACCAGACGGCGAGACAGGTTCTGATCGAGCAGCAGCCTCACGCCGAAGCGAGGCGACGCTCACGCAAGGCCGCGAACTCCAACGCCGCACGCACGTGTCCGATGGTGAGCTCTGGGAAGTCCGCCACGATCTCCTCGGCGGACATGCCCGATGCGAGGTAGTCGAGTACGTCGTAGACAGCGATCCGCGTGCCGACGAAGCAGGGCTTCCCACCCCGAACTCCCGGCCGGGTATCGATCAGCGCCGACGGCTCCATCCCCTGGAGGGTACCGGCAGGACAACTGAGGAGGGCTGGTTGATTCCGAAACGTGGAGAGCTCCCCGCTCCGCAACGAGTACACGCCTACTTGCGAATAGCAGCGGCGAATGGCCTTCCCGAATCGTCAACTGGGGATGCGAACGATCGGCACTTCGGTACTGCCCGCTGGACACGTATGAAACGATTCGGATGTGACGAGGACGGCCGTCGACACAGCGGGTCCTGGCCCCGACGATGTCGTACTCGCGTTCCGATCGCACTGGTCCGTCGTCATCGACCGTTCCGTTGGTGCAGCGATTGCTACTCGGCTGATCAAGGACCCGGACGGCGACGAGTGCTCGGTGCCCGGTCGGGACTTGGTGACGGGGATGCCTCGGGCAACCGTCACCACGCTTGGCGTTGTTCGCTCCGTACTCGCAGGGAAGACCTGAGCAGCTGTCGGTGCCGGGCGCCCGTGCGATCATGGTCCCGTGGGAAAGAAGATCATGTTGGTGGCGGCAGTCGTTGGTGTGCTTGGTGCGGGGGCCGTAGTCGCTCTCATGGGCGATGAGCCGAACGAGGAGTTCTGCCACGCGTCAGCAGTGCTTGTCACTTCGGAACCTGTGCAGGTCGGTCAGTGGACGTTGTACGTCGACGAACCCGCGGAGCGACGGGATCCCTGTCAGGGCGACGACCTCTGGCACTACCTCGATGAGGATCTCGCAGCCGTCGATGGTGTGCTGTTCGATGACTGTGTCTTGTCGTGGGTGGACGGCGATCGCACCTCGGCAGCCGACGCCGGCATCGACTGCACCCCCAAGCCCTGACGCGCCACCGACTGGTGCATCCGGGACCGTTGCCTACGTCCTTGGGAAGCGACGCAAAAGGTCGGCGCGCCAGCGGTGTCCCGGTCCACCTGCTCTCCAGAGCCGGAGGTTGTGAGGTCGGAACGGAATGGAACGGATCGGGGTGGTCATGCGTGTAACCGCCGATGGATGAGGGATCGTGGGCAATCGAGTGCTTGGTGCAGGCTCCGGTGAGCGCTGTCAGGGCTCTGTCGTTTGAGGCCTTCTACCGGCGAGACCGTGACCAGGTCGCCAAGGCGTTGGCGCTCACCATCGGCGACGGGGCTTTGGCGGTTGAGGCCACCGATGAGGCGATGGCACGCGCTCTCGCCCGTTGGGACCGGATCGGTACGTATGACAATCCGGGCGGCTGGGTGTTTCGAGTCGGCCTGAACTGGGCTCGCTCGTGGCTGCGGCGGCGGCGCTTCGAGCACGAACTTCCCGAGAGCCGCCCCGTCGAGGTGCGCGATCCTGACGTTCGGGCCGATCTCGATCGGGCGCTTGCATCGCTAGACGTCAAGCACCGGAGCGTGGTCGTACTCCGCCACGTCCTGGGCTACTCCAGCCTTGAGACGGCGAAGACGCTCGGCATCTCCGAAGGAACCGTCAAGAGCCGGCTGTCGCGCGCCCTCGTTCGACTCCGCAATGAACTGGAGGACCACGATGCCTGAAGTCGACGTGACCGACCGGAACCTTGATCAGCTGGTCGGGCGTCATCTCCGGACCCGATCTGAGCAACTGACGCTGGGTCCGGCGGACCTCGCTGGTGTTGAACTTCGCCGAGACCGCCGCCGACGCCGGCGCCAGTGGACAGGCGGTCTCGCTGCCGCCGCCGCTCTCCTCGTCGGCGGAGCCGCCTACCTCGGCAACGACAAGGGGGACGACCGACTCATCCATACTGCTGACGATCCTGCGACGGACGACGCAGGCTTGGACCTGTCGATGACTGCGTTGGGCAGAACAAGCCGTGCCGTGACATCAGAGCCAGTGTCGGCGTTCGACCGTTTATGGGCGCTCGGTGCAACCGGCGCCGAGCTCATCGTCAGCGGTGACGGAGTCCACTGGGACCTCGCCGGCCGTCCGCTCCGCGATGCAGACATTTACCCTGGGCCGTCCGGGATCCAGCTGGCAACCGACGGCGAAACACTCGTACTTGTCGGCGTTAGCTCCGACGGCGCCGCACGGGCAGCGACCGTCTCCCACGACGGACAGATCGACGTGACCCAGGACATCCCCCCGCCGTTGGGCACCGAGACCCGGCTGACGCTATTCGGTCTGGCGGACGGCTTCGCTGTCGGAATCGAGGCGCCGACCGAGGCCGGTCGGGTGCTGACCGACGCAGAACAACGACTCCGCCAGCTCGCAGGCAAAATCGCCGACTACGAGAGCTTGGCCACCTCCCACGCCGACCCGCCCGGCGACACGCGGGTCACCCTCCGGGCCGTCGACGGATCAGTCCTGCACGAGACGACGATGTCGGAGCTCGGTCTCACGGCCAACGAAGCCGCAGTCCTAGCGGCGCAGACGGCCGATGCACCGTCCGGCCTCACGAAGGCGGAAGCATTCATCAGCGCCGATGGACGGAAGTGGTCAGAGGTTGACCTTCCCGAATCGGTTAGGGAGGACTCCTCATTCGTCAGGGCCGACGGCGCGATCGCACTCCACCCTGGCAGTAATTCCCTCGTGGCCTCGAAGGACGGAAAGAACTGGAGCACTGCATCATTCCCGCAGAGCTCCGACGTCGACCCCATCGCCAATCCCCGAGAGCTTGTAGTCACCCGCTCCTCGGCGTGGCTTCTCACCGGGGTCCCTGGCTACCTCCTCAGCGCAGACGACGTATCCGGCCCCTACACCACCACTGGCATCGAGGGGCGAGGCCTGTCGTTCACCGACATTGGAGGCACCGTCGCTGTCGTCTACGCCGATGACAACAACGACACGCCGTCAAGACCCCGAATCGCACTCGTCGACGCTGATGCGAGCCGCGTCGAACTCGAACTGCCAGCAAGTGAAGAACAACGCTCATGGTTCCTTGTCCCACTCTCGGACCAGTCCGTTCTCGCAGTCCAAACCGGCGAGAGCGGACAGGTGCACCTCGTCAACGCTTCTGGCTGATCCGGGCGGTGTTCGCTTACCCGCGAGCCCCTTGCGCACGATTTCTGGGTCCGACTGCGGTCCTTCGGTCTTGGCGGGGTTCACCGACCAACCCGTGGGCGCACACCGCACCTAATGCCGGATATGGATGCGCCAAGT
>DMTU01000085.1:0-498 GCA_003476595.1 Acidimicrobiaceae bacterium
CTCGGGGGTGCCGGCGAAGAGGCTCTCCTGCGGTCCGGCACTGCGGCACCGGGCCAGGCAGATCGCCCCCTCCGGGCTCACCGGCCCGCCGACGAACACCATGCCGACCCCATCGACGTAGGGGGCCCACGACGGCACCGCCTCGTGCACCGGCACCTCGCCGGGCCGGTTGAGCACCAGCCCGAGCGCGCCACCCTCGGAGTGCTCGATGAGGTACACGACCGTGCGGGCGAAGTTGGGATCGTCCAACGTCGGTTCGGCGACGAGCAGGTGTCCCCGCAGGCTCATGCTCGTGCCGTCAGAGGCCCGCGGCCCGCTGCTCGTCGGTGCGGAGGTCCCCGGCTCGGATGTCGAGGCCGAACGCGCGCTCGAAGCGCTCGAAGTACTCGTCGTCGTTCGCCGCTGCGCCGATGGCCAGCCAGTCCTCGTCGCTCACGCCCTCCCGGCCGCCAGCCAGCTCGTCACCGGCGTAGGCGCACGCGTAGCGGAGGCGAGCGG
>DMTU01000085.1:622-7166 GCA_003476595.1 Acidimicrobiaceae bacterium
TAGCGGAGGCGAGCGGAGTCGTCGTCGATCGCCTGCTGCACGACCTCGGCGACCTCCGACGGGCGCACGTTGGCCTCGATGCCGGTGGCGTAGAAGGCGAACATGCGCCGGTAGGCGTCGGCGTAGGGAGAGTCGGGGTGGAGCTCCTGGTGCTTCGCGAGCAGGGCGGTGCGGGTGACGCCGGGTTCGATCACCTTCACCCGGATGCCGAAGGGCGCCAGCTCCTGGGCCATGTTCTCGCTGAGGCACTCGAGCGCCCACTTGGACGACGCGTACACCGCCTGGGCGATCGCGGCGAGGCGGCCGGCGACGGAGGAGACGTTCACGATCGTGCCGCCGCCCTGCGCACGCATCCCGGGCAGCACGGCCTGGGTGCAGCGCACGACACCCCAGTAGTTGACGTCGAACACCTGCTTGCCGTCGGCGATGTCGATCTCCTCGACGGCCTTGTTGTACCCGAGCCCGGCATTGTTCACGAGGACGTCGATGCGACCCTCGGCGTCGAGCACGGACTGGATGCCCGCGCGCACCGACTCGTCGTCGGACACGTCGAGCTCGAGGGGATGCACGGTGGCGCCGGCGGCCGTGGCCTCGTCCTGGAGCTTGCCGCCCTTGCCGAGGTCGCGCATCGCCCCGTGGACGGTGTGGCCGGCAGCGGCGAGGTGGACGGCGGTGGCCCGGCCGATGCCGGAGTTCGCACCTGTGACGACGATGACGGCCATGGCGCCGAGTCTGGCACCGGGCCAGGGGGTGCGCTGCCCCTGACAGCAGCGCACCCCCGGGTCGGATCAGCGGGCCGTGCCCGGCCCCTCGAACTCGTAGATCGTCGTCGACCCGCTCACCTCGTTGCCGACGACCAGCAGCGGCTTGCCGTTCGGGCTGTCGTCGGCCGGGATGAAGGTGAGCCCCTCCGGGCCGAGATCACCGGCTTCGGGAGTATCGGCGTCCTGGCCGAAGTCACGGTTGTTGACGTACGTGACGAAGAAGGGGTTCTTCGGCGAGGTGATGTCGTAGACCATCACGCCGCCGACCCGCTCGAGACCGATGAACGCGTACGTCTTGCCGTATGCCATGCCGATCTCGACGCCCTCCGGCTCCGGACCCTTGTTGTCGCTCCGGCTCTCGAAGGACCCGTTCTCGTCGTTGTTCGAGTTGAAGTCCTCGGGCAGCAGCGCCGCCGTGATCTGCTCGAACTGGTCACCGCTGTCGAACACCAGCTCCCCGGCCGAGTCCCAGATGGAGAACGACCGCCCGCCGAAGCTGTACAGCTCGTCGACGGGACCAGGTTCGCCGTAGTACGAGGTCGTGACGGCGAGCCGCCCGAGGTTCTCGTCAGCGTCGATGTCGTCGTCGAACCCGTCGAGCACGTAGCCGAAGTCATCTTCGAGGTCCTTCACCCGGGATTCCTCGACGTAGCAGTCGTACTCGCGCGCGTCGCCCTCGTTGGCCGACACGATGTAGGTCTTGTTGCCGTGCTCGTAGGCGTCGATGGCGTCGGGCAGGTACATGCCGTTGACCGGCCAGGTGGCGATGTTGATGGTCGAGTCGCCCCTCGGATCGCGATCCGAGGCGTCGAGGCCGTTGCCCGGCAGCGAGTGGTCCTTGAGACCGAGCGCAGCGATGTCGGTCACCGTGGCGGTCGCGAGGTCGACGATCGCGAGCGCGTTGTTCTCCTGCAGCGAGACCCAGGCCGTCGTCGAGTCCGCGTCGATCGCCACGTACTCCGGCTCGAGGTCCTCGGACACGCTGGCGCCCGGGCCGAAGATCCGGAGGCCCGCGGCGCGCAGCGCATCAGCCTGACCATCGAATGCATGGAAGTCCGCGGTCGCCACCGTCAGATTGTCGAGATCGATGATGCTGACCGAGCCTTCGGGGTCGACGTCACCGTCGCAGTAGCCGCTCGGCTCCCCCTCGTTGGCGACGACGATCCGGGTGCCATCCGGAGTGAAGGTGAGCATGTCGGGAAGGGCCCCGACCTCGAGCGGGGCCCCGACGGGCAGGAAGGTCTCAGCGTCGAAGAGCTCCACCGAACCGGGCGCGTGCTTGTCCGGGGCCTGCACCGCAGCAGCGACGAGGCCGTCACCAACGGCGACGCTGTTGATCTCCGCCCCGTCGTCGGCGAGGTCGGCGGTGATCGTGCCGACCTCCCGGGGAAGCACCGGATCCGAGATGTCGAGCACGTCGATCCGGCCCGCTTGGGCGTTCACCACGAAGAGCCGCTGGGTCCCGGCGTCGTAGGCGACGATCTCCGCCGCGCTGGTGTCGAACTCGCTCTCGGGTCCGATGTACGTGCCGATCGGCTCGAGGGAGACGCGCGCCGAGCCGGGCTTGGCACCGGCGGGGAGACCGGTGGCGACCAGCGCCATACCGAGGGTGGCGGCGGCGATGACTGGCAGCCCGCGCCGGAGCTTTCGTGGTTGTGGGGTCATGCGGCCGGAACGTAGGAACCGATGCTGAACTCCAGGCGAGCACGGCGTGTCTGCAAGACGACGGTCCGGCGGACAACCGGCGAGCCGGGACCAGCAGAGGCATCGACCGATCGGCCACGACCGAGGGTGGCCACCTAGCCTCCCGATCGTGCTGGAGGACGGGACCTACGACGCCCTGGTGTTCGACGCCGAGGAGGCCGAGGGCGGCGGCGTGGCGGTCGAGCTCACGATCCTCGCTGGCCAGCACAAGGGCGCCGTCGTCTCGGTCGTGTCCCCCGACTGGAGCGGCGACGCGCTCGACCTGCTCGGCATCCCGGCCACCCTCGTCGTCACCGACGGCCGACCCCAGGTCACCTTCGAACCCTGACCGAGGTCGCGAATCTCGTTCCTCGGTGACAGCAGGTGTCACGGAGGAACGAGATTCTCAGATGGAGAGGGCGTCCCGGAGGCGGCCAGCGACGTCGGCGGCGTGCTCGTCGGAGTCGTAGCCGGTGCGGGGCCAGAAGAAGCCCCGGAGCCCGTCGCCCTTGGTCCGGGGCACCACGTGCACGTGCAGGTGGGGGACGCTCTGGCTGACCGTGTTGTTCATCGCCACGAAGCTGCCCTGCGCACCGAGCACGTCGACCACGGCGGCTGCCAAGCGCTGGGCCCGCTCGAACAGCGGCCCGACCAGCGCGGCCGGCAGGTCGGGCAGGACCTCGACGTGGTCGCGGGGCACGAGCAGGACGTGGCCGGGGAAGAGCGGCCGGATGTCGAGGAAGCCCACGGCCACCTCGTCGTCCAGCACGACGTGCGCCGGCGCGTCACCGGCGACGATGCGACAGAACGTGCACGCGGCCATGGCCGCATCCTGCCCGCTGGCGACGGGTACGGGGAGCACGTGGCACAGGCACGCATCGGCTGCTCGGGGTGGTCCTACAAGGACTGGCGCGGGCCGGTGTACCCGGAGAAGGCCCCGGCCCGGACCTGGTTCGCCCACTACGCCGAGCGCTTCGACACCGTCGAGCTGAACAACACCTTCTACCGCCTGCCCACGCCGGAGAAGGTCGACGGCTGGCGCGAGCAGGCCCCACCCGGGTTCACCTACGCGGCCAAGGTCGGCCAGTTCTGCACGCACCGCAAGAAGCTGAAGGACCCCGAGATCTGGCTGCCGCGCCACCTCGACCGCATCCGTCGCCTCGGCGACCACCTCGGCCCCAACCTGTTCCAGCTGCCGCCGAGCTGGCGCCGCGACGTACCGCGCCTCGACGCGGTCCTGGAGCTGCTCCCCGATGACATCCGCTGGGCCGTCGAGCTGCGCGACCCGAGCTGGGTCCACGACGACACCTTCGACGCCCTCGCCCGCCACGGCGTAGCCCTGTGCCTGCACGACCTGATCGCCGACCACCCGCCGGTCCTCACGACGGACTGGACCTACGTCCGCTACCACGGGCCCGACGCGCTGCACCGCCCCTACGACGGGCGCTACGGCGGCCAGCGCATGGCCCGGGACGCCGAGCGGTTCGCGGCCTGGCTCGACGACGGCATCGACGTCTACGCGTACTTCAACAACGACTGGCACGGGTACGCCGTGGTCGACGCGCTCGACCTGCGATCGCACGTCGAGGGCACCCGCGCGATGAACGGCGTGTGAACGACGCCACACCATCCGCGCCTGGGCTCGCACGCAGGACCATGATCGACAGCAGTGTTCGTCCGTTCCTTGGCACGACGACCCGGCCGATCCTCGGCCCCGGCGATCAGCCGTGCCCTGCGCCCTCAGGAGGCAGCATGACCCCGGACCCCGCACTCGTCATCGACGCGCCCGAGGAGCCGATGCTCCCCGACCTCGACGAGACCACCCGCACCCAGGTCGTGCTCGACACGTCGGCCCTCGTCGCTGACCCGGAGGGGGTGCTGCTCGGCTACCCGGATTGCGACCTCGTCGTGCCGCTGACGGTCATCGAGGAGCTCGACGGCCTCAAGAAGCGACTCGACTCGGTGGGCATGTCGGCACGCGACGTGCTGCGCCGCATCGAGCGGATCCGCGTGGACGGCGGCGGCGATCTCGAGACGCCCCAGCCGCTGCCCGGCGGCGCCACGCTGCGCGTCGCGCTCAACGGCGTGCAGGTGGGGCTGCTGCGCGAGCACGGCCTCGACCCGGACAAGCCCGACAACCGCATCATCGGCACCGCCCTCGGCCAGCACTACGACGCCGGCCGGTCGGTGCGCCTCGTCTCCAACGACACCGGCATGCGGGTGAAGGCGGCCACCTTCGGCCTCGACTCCTGCGAGCACGACCCCCTCGACAGCGCCCGCCAGGGCGACGGCGAGAACGGGTGGCGCGAGCTCCAGGTGGAGCCGGCGGTGGTGGACTCGATCTACGCCGGCGACCTCGACGGCCCCGGCACCGATGACGTCCTCGCCGCGCTGCGGGTCAACGAGTTCGGCGTGCTCCACGCCGGCAGCCAGTCGGCGCTGGTCCGTCGCCACGCCCACGGCCTGGAGCTGGTGGCCAACGACCACCACGCCTGGGACCTGCGCCCCCGCAACAAGGAGCAGCGCTTCGCCCTCGACCTGCTGCTCGACGACGACGTCAAGGTCGTCGCCCTCGACGGCCCGGCCGGCACCGGCAAGACGCTCACCGCCGTCGCCGCCGCCCTGCAGCAGGTCGTGGAGGAGCGTCGCTACTCCCGGATCTGCGTGTACCGACCGGTCGTCCCCGTGGGCAAGGCCGACGTCGGCTACCTGCCGGGCACGCTCGACGAGAAGCTCGACCCGTGGATGGCGGCCATCACCGACGCGGTCTACGCCCTCACCGGCCCGGACCACACCGGACGCCGCCAGCGCGAGGACGCCGCCGAGGTGCTCGACGAGATCCGGGCCCGGGGCCAGCTCACCATGGAGTCGGTCACCCACCTCCGGGGCCGCACCCTGCACTCGAGCTTCGTCATCATCGACGAGTCCATGAACCTGTCACCCCAGGTCGGCAAGACGATCCTCACGCGGATCGCGGCCGACTCGAAGGTGGTCTTCACCGGCGACACCAGCCAGATCGACGCCGCCTTCCTGTCCGAGCAGACCAACGCGCTGACCGCGCTGGTCACCGCGTTCGCCGGCCAGGACTGCTTCGGCCACGTCCGCCTCCTCCGGGGCGAGCGCTCCCCCCTGGCCGAGCTGGCCGCCCGCCTGCTCTAGGCAAATGCCGCATCTGCCGCATTCTCCTCACCCTCTGTACCAGCGGAAACACCGGCAGTAGTTTGGTGGTCGTTCGACCACGCGCAGTACAGCCCACTGCCGTGGTCGGACGACCGAGAGGGACCAGTCGGCCGTCGGCTGGCAAGAGCATGGGGAGAAGGGCTGTGGACGACGTCGTCGCACTGGGGAGCTGGGCCGGGCAGGACTGGATGGCCAAGGCCGCCTGCGCGGGCAAGACCCGCCTGTTCTTCGCGCCGCTGGCGGAACGACCCCAGGCCCGGGCCCGCCGGGAGGCCAAGGCGGCCGAGCTGTGCCGGGCGTGCCCGTCCCGCACCGCGTGCCGGGACTTCGCCCGGGAGCGCCGCGAGTTCGGGTACTGGGGCGGCGAGAACGAAGAGGAGCGCACCCGCGCCGGCTTCCCCGTCCCCAACCCCGTCGGCGCCCGGCGCCGCGCCGCCAGCTAGGAGCCGGGCGCGGGCGATCCGACCGGTTCGCGGCGGAGGTCCGTAGCATCCCCTCCGTTGCCCGACACCGCCGACACCTCCGACTCCCCCGGCCCTGAACCCGCCGACGAGCGGCCGCGGATCCCGACCCCGCAGGAGGCGGCCACCTACCGGCCTGCGCACGACCTGTTCGTGGCGCTGCTCGACGTCGTCTCCGAGGCAGCGCTCGGCCGTCCCCTCCGCCCCGAGCTGAAGATCTCGCCGACCGGGCTGCTCCGCGGCGAGATCGACCTGGTGAAGCTCGAGCTGCCGGCCTACGCCGTCGCCGGCCTCGTCATCGACCGCTTCATCGTCCGCGCCGAGCACGTCCGGGTGCAGCCGGGCCTGCCCCCGGTGCTGGTGGCCGAGCCGGTCGGCTTCACCGCGGTGGTCTCCCAGGCGAACGTGGACCGCTGGACCCGGGACCTGCACCTCCCGTTCCGGCTGGAGCTGACC
>DMTU01000085.1:7285-7949 GCA_003476595.1 Acidimicrobiaceae bacterium
GACCACCGGCTTCGGCGGCGTCCGCATGGGCGAGGTGGTCACCATGCCCGCCGTCGTCGGCGGGTTCGTGCAGCTGCAGCCGACGAAGGCCTCCCTGCTCGGCGTGCCCACCACGCTGGTCCGCTTCCTGCGGGGCTACCTGCCCCTCCCGCCGCTGCCCCGCAGCGCCCGCCTCGACGAGGTCGAGGCCAGCGACGGCGAGCTCGCGCTGTCCTTCGTCATCGACCGCTTCGAGCAGCCGCTCACGCCCGACGTCTCCGAGCGGATCCGCCAGCTCCTCCAGCTGCCCCTCCCCGGCCTCCGCTGAGACCGCTCGCGGTCACGGCGAGCGGGGATCCACCGGTGGGGCGCGGCGCGTCCCTACCATCGGCGCAGCAACAACCCGGGGGGTACCGGATGCGACGACTTCCGATCTACGGGCTCGACATCGAGACCGACACGACCGTCGACGGACTCGATCCGAACGTGTCCCGGATCGTTGCGGTCGCCCTGTCGACCGAGCTCGGCGACGAGCTGTTCGACGGCCCCGAGGACGAGCTGCTGGCCGAGCTCGACCTGCGCCTCGGCGAGCTTGCGCCCGGCGTGCTGGCCACCTGGAACGGCTCCGCCTTCGACCTGCCCTTCATCGCCGACCGCGCCGTGCGCTGGCGGCTGCGGCTCGGCC
>DMTU01000085.1:8054-8664 GCA_003476595.1 Acidimicrobiaceae bacterium
CGGCCTGCAGCTCGTCCCCGACCCCAGCATCCGCCACCGCCACGATCCCCTCCCCGGCCACGACTGCTGCTACCGGGCGGCGTGGCACGGCCACGGGCACCTCGACGCCTACCGGGTCTACCGCGACGACGTCGGGCCGGCCCTGCGCATCTCCTGCTCGCTCAAGTCCATCGCCCGCTTCGTCGGGCTGGCCCCCCTCGAGGTCGACCGCGAGCGGATCCACGACCTGTCCCGCGAGGCGCTGCACGCCTACGCCGCGTCCGACGCCCGCCTGGCCCGCGTGCTCGCCGAACGACGGTGGGCCACCGCGGCGCGCCGGATCGACCAGGTCCCCCAGGCCCTCGCCGGGTAGCGGACCCGCTCAGGCGAGCGGGTCGCGGCCGGGCCAGAACTCGGCGAGGTGCTCGGCGAAGGCCGCGCTGGCGGGGCCCTCGGCGTCGAGGGCGGTCAGCACGCCCTGGAGGATCGCGGCGTAGAAGTCCTCACCCTCGGGCGGTGAGGCGGTCCCCCGCTCCTCGGCCCGCTGGTCGAGGACCTCGGCGACCCGCTGGAAGGCGTGCATGTGGTACTCGACCTGCTCGGCGGGGATGTCGCGCTCCCACAGCAGCTT
>DMTU01000085.1:8805-14494 GCA_003476595.1 Acidimicrobiaceae bacterium
GGTCGTCGACGGACGACGCCCGCCACGAGGCCACGTAGCCGCGGAACACCTCGAGCACCTCCGGCGTGGTGAAGCACTCCCCCGGCGCCATGGCGTCGAGCTCCTCGATCACCTCGTCGGCGTAGTCGAGCCACGCGCGGGCGCTCGCTGCACTGACCGGACCGATGACCACTCGCACCCGCGCGACGTTGGCACACCGCCGGGCGACGCACCACCCACCCGGGCGCGGCTACGGCTCGAGCGCCACGAGCACGTCCTCGACCAGCTCGGCCTCGGTCATGTCGAGCGCCATCGCCACGACCCGCACGATCGTGAGGAGCCCGAGCCACAGGCCGAACATCGAGTCCTCCAGACCCTCGCCGCCGATGAGGGCCTCCACCGACGGGCGGATCCCCCCGGCCGTGGCCGCGGCCATCGTCATCGTGGTGAGGAGCAGCTCGATGCGGTCCTCGGGGACGGCGCCGTCGAGGGCGAGGCGGGTCATCAGCTCCGGGGCGACCATGGTCTCCTCGGTCTCCAGCACCATCCGGCGCAGCGCCACGGCCGCGGCGTCCAGCAGCGCGTCGCCGACGGCGATGCCGGTGTGCTCGAGGATCGCCGACTGCAGCACCTGGGCCGCGCCGGGACCATCGGCTTCGATCGCCTGCAGCTCGAGGGCTTCGCGGATCTGCTCGTGGAGGTCCATCGGGTCGACGATACGAGGGGCCGGCCGCGCTGGCTACGTCGGGACCGGCTCGCCGACCTCTCGTGGCTCCTTGGCGGGGCGCTCCAGGACCACGACGGCGAGGGATGCGACCACCACCGCCATGCCGAACCACTGCAGCGCGCTGACCGATTCGTCGAGGAACGTGACCGCGCCGATGGTGGCCACGACCGGGACGAGCAGGGTCAGCAGCGAGACGATCTGGAGCGGCACGTGCTCGTGGGACCAGTTGAGCAGCACGTGCCCGAGCGCCCCCGAGAAGACCGTGACCAGCACGATCGTGACCCAGTCGCTGGCATCAGCGGGGCTCAGGTCGGCGCCGACGACGAGGGCGTAGGGGGCGACCACGGCGCAGGCCACGACCGAGAGGCCGGTGAAGTACTCGAGGGTGCCGAGCTGGCGGCGGGCCTGCTTGGACGCCACGAAGTACAGGGTCCACGAGCCGAGGGCGCCGACGGCCAGCAGGTCACCCCGCAGGCTCCACTCCGGCACGCCCGTGGCGCCGAGCACGACGACGGCGGTGCCGGCCACGGCGACGAGGGACCACACGACGACCCGCTTGCCGAGCTGCTCGCCGAACAGCCGCACGCCGATGGGGGCGAGCAGGATCGGCTGCAGCGCCCCGATCACGGTGGCGTTGGCCACCGAGGTCTCGCGCAGGGCGCTGAAGAACAGGACGATGTCGAGGCCGAAGGCGACGCCGCCGAGGGCGCTGATCCGCAGCATCGACCAGGTGATCCGGCCACCGCGCACCAGGTGCACGGTGACGAGCAGGATGGCACCGAGCACGAGCCGGTGGAAGCTGATGCCGGTGGCGTCGATGCCGTCGATCGACTTGACCATCGTCGACGACGCGCCCCAGATGGAGACGCCGGCGGACGTTGCGAGGATCCCGGCGGTGCGCCGGCTGGTCGTGGCCATGGCCGCAGCACACTACGGCTGCGCCGGGGCCAGCTCCTCCATCGGTTCCCGGGCCCGGGGCACCTGGTCGATGACCGCCAGGGCGAACACCGCGAAGGCCACCCCGAAGAACGCCATGCCGATGCCGTGCAGCTCGTAGCCGAGCAGCACCACGATCAAGACGACGGAGGGGCCGACCTCGACGCCCCACCGGTCGATCCACCGCCGCGCGTGCAGGGCCTCGACGGCCTGCAGCACCATCGCCGCAGCCAGGATCGCCACGGCCGCCCGCCCGCTCTCGAGGCCGGCGGTGAGAGCCACGGTGGGCAGGACCCCGAGCAGGATGCCCACGTCGGGGAGGGTGGCGGCCACGCCGGCGACCAGCCCGAGGACCACCGGCGCCGGCAGCGAGAGCAGCGAGGCCACGAGCCCCACGGACAACCCGATCAGCACGCCCTGGCCGAGCATCGCGGTCAGCGTCCGGCGGGCGCGCAGCGTCGCCTCCTCCAGCACGGTGGAGACCAGCCGTCGCCGGTCGTCGTCCGCCACGAGCGAGAGCCCACCCCGGATGATCCCGGGGCCGTAGATCAGCAGGAAGATCGTGAGGATCATGTTCACGAAGAACACGGGCACGGTCAGCGCGTTCTCGGCGAGCGCGTCGCTGCCGCTGCCCACCCGCTCGTCGACCTCGTCGAGGAAGACCTCCACGCGGTCGGACAGCCGCAGGTCGCGCATGGCGGCGCCGATCTCGTCGTCGCGGTCCTCGAGGCGCGCCGTCGCCTCGGGCGCGACCTCCTGCAACGAGCGGACCTCGCGATCGAGGTTGTCGAAGGTGCCGAAGACGAGCGCCACCGCCGCCACGCCGATGACGACGAAGGTGAGCAGCACCGCGGCGATCCGCGGGATCCAACGACCCAACCACGTCACGAGCGGGGCCACGAACACCGCCGTCACCGTGCAGGCGGCAGCCCAACCGAGGACCCGCTGGCCGGCCACGAAGGCACCCCGGAGCACGAGGAGCGCGAGGACGACGCCGACGGCCAGCGCGATCGTGCGGGTGCTGATGCGGACCGTGCGCGAGCGGCGAGCCCCGCCCCCGGTCATCCACGGTGTCGCCGGCATCGAGCCGTACGGTACCGAGGGTGACCGCTGGCCTCCGTGATGCGTCCGGAGGTGGGGACGGCACCGAGCCCGCCCCCACCGACACGCGCACCGTGGTCGACGTCGACCTCCGCTCGATGGCGACGCTCCTCGTCTTCGCGCTCGCGGCCCTCGGCCTGCTCGAGGTGCTGCAGCAGACGCCGTCGATGATCACCAAGGTCGTCGTGGGCATCGTGATCGCCCTGGCCCTCGACCCGGTGGTGGCCCGCACGCGCGACCGCCTCGGCGGGTCGAGCCGGGGCATCGCCGTGGCCATCGTCGGCACCGCCCTCGGCCTGGCCTTCCTCGGCGTGCTGCTCGTCCTCGGCCCCGCGGCCATCGAGCAGGCCGGGAGCCTGCGCTCGGACCTCCCGACCACGATCGAGGACGCCTACACCTGGCCGGTCATCGGGGAGCGCATCGCCGAGGCGGACCTGGCCGAGCGCGTCGACGACGCCATCGACCGCCTGCCCGCCGAGCTCGACGACGAGCAGATCACCCGCTACGCCGAGGACCTGCTCGGCGGCCTGCTCACCACGATCGTGGTGCTCGTGACCGCCATCGCCGTCATGCTCGACGGCGAGTCGATCGTGCAGCGCATCCGGAACCTGTTCACGGGCGAGCGCCAGGAGCGCCTCGACGGGATCGGCCGGGTCATCTACCGCACGTTCGGCAACTACTTCGCCGGCTCGCTGTTCGTGGCCATCCTCAACGGGCTCGTCGTGCTCACGGTCGCGCTCTCGCTCGGCGTCCCCCTCGCCCCGCTCGCCGGCCTGTGGTCGATGCTCACCAACCTGATCCCCCAGATCGGCGGGTTCCTGGGCGGCTCGTTCCTCGTCACCCTCGCGCTCACGCAGGGTCCCGTGGCGGCGGTGATCGCGCTCGTCGTGTTCCTCGTGTACCAGAACCTCGAGAACAACATCATCCAGCCCGCCGTGGTCGGCAAGGCCGTCGACCTCACCCCGCCCACGACGATGCTGGCCGCGCTGCTCGGCGGCGCGATGGCCGGCGTGCCAGGGGCCCTGATCGCCACGCCGATCGTGGGCGCAGCCAAGGTGCTCTACCTGCGCGACGCCCAGGACGGCTCGATCGACGGGAACATCGTCGACGAGGTCGGCAAGACGGAGGGCGGGGCGTTCCGGCGCGTGCTGGCGCGGATCACGAACCGCAGCGGTGGCAGCCGATGAGGTGGTCGTCGACCATCCCGGCCGACTGCATGAACGCGTAGACGATCGTCGGGCCGACGAAGCGGGCACCGCGCGCCTTGAGCGCCTTGCTCAGCGCCGCGGACGCCGGCGTGTGCGCCGGGATCTCGGCCAGGGTGGCGAGCGGCGCCGGTCGCGGCTCGGGCACGTGGGACCAGACCAGCTCGCTCAGCGAGCTGCCCTCGGCGCGCAGCTCCTGGCTCAGGCGGGCCAGGTCGATCGCCGCCTGGATCTTGCCCCGATGGCGCACGATGCCGGCGTCGCCGAGCAGGCGCTCGATGTCGGGCTCCTCGTAGGCCGCCACCGCGTCGATGTCGAACCCGTCGAAGGCAGCCCGGAACGCCTCACGCTTGCGCAGGATCGTGATCCACGCCAGGCCGGCCTGGAAGCCCTCCAACGCCAGGAGCTCGAAGACGTCGCGCTCGTCGCGGGTGGGCCGGCCCCACTCGTGGTCGTGGTAGTCGACGTAGAGCGGATCATCGCCGCACCACCAGCACCGCACCACGCCGTCGGCGCCGGTGCGCAGGCCCTCGTCCACGTCAGCGCCCCACGATCAGAAGATGGTGTAGCCGCCGTCGGCGACGATCTGGTCACCGGTGTGCCAGTCCACGGACTTGTCGCACAGGTAGGCGGCCAGCTCCTCGTAGTCCTCACCCGTGGCCCACCGGCGAACCGGGGTGCGCTTGGTGGTGACCTCGCGGAAGCGTTCGTCCTGGTAGCCGCCCTCGGCCATCTCGGTGCGGGTCCAGCCGGGCAGCACGGCGTTCACCCGGATCCTGTGGCGGGCGAGGCCCACGGCCGAGGCGCGGACGAGGCCGAGCAGGGCGGTCTTCGATGCGCCGTAGTGGGGGTTGGCGGCAGCGCCGTGGATGGCCGAGGTCGACGAGATCGCCACGATCGCGCCGCCCTCGCCCTGGTCGATCATCTGGCGGGCGCAGTCGCGCATGGTGAGGAACGCACCGTCGAGGTTGATGGCCATCACGCGACGCCACTCCTCGAGCGACAGGTCCTGGAGCTGGCCACCGCCGCTCGTGCCGGCGTTGGCCACGCAGACGTCGATGCGGCCGAGGCGCTCGACCGTCTCGGCCGTGGCCGCGGCCACCGACGCCTCGTCACCGACGTCGCAGGCCACGGCGATGGCATCCACCCCGTGGCCCTTGATCGCCTCCACGGCGGCCGCGGACTTGTCGGCGTTGCGAGCCCACACCGCCACAGCGGCGCCGGCCCGGGCACAACCCTCGGCGAAGCCCAGCCCGATGCCCCCGTTGCCGCCGGTCACCACGGCCACCTGGCCCTGCAGATCGTTGATCGTCACGGCGGCGGAGCGTAGCCACCGACCTGGTTCTGGACGCGGCTGCGGAACGGCGCGCTAGGTGAGCTTGGAGTAGTCCACGCTCCACCAGCGCTCGGGCTGCATGCAGAACTTCAGGCTCTGCTCGTCGGAGCTCTCCACGTACTCGTCACCGATGTCGGGGCCGAGGTATCGGTGCGCCATGGGGCGGGAGTCGTCCTCCTCGTCGGCGGCGCGGATGGCGGTGATGGGGCCCTCGACGCTGACGTAGCGGTAGAAGGGCGGAGTCTCGTCCTGGGCGCAGAGCGAGAACCGACGGGCCCGGGCCAGCAGCTTGCCCTTGACGGAGTCCTCGGCGGTGAGCACCCACAGCTCGCCGCCGGGCCGGTAGTCGTACCAGACGGGGACGGCGAGCGGGGGTCCGTCCGGGCGCTCCACCGCCAGCACACC
>DMTU01000237.1 GCA_003476595.1 Acidimicrobiaceae bacterium
CGCCACCGGGGCACCATCGGCGGTTCGCTCGCCCACGGCGACCCGGCCTCCGACCTGCCCGCCACCTCCCACGTCGGCGACCCCCAGGTCCGCCACCGGGGCACCATCGGCGGTTCGCTCGCCCACGGCGACCCGGCCTCCGACCTGCCCGCCGTCCTCCTCGCCCTCGGCGCGACGCTGGTCGTCCAGGGCGCGGACGGCACCCGCGAGGTCCCGGCCGACGACTTCTTCCAGGGCTTCCTCGAGACCGCGGTCGGCGAGGCCGAGCTGCTCACCGAGATCCGGGTCCCGAAGGCGACCGGCGCCGGCTGGTCGTTCCAGAAGTTCAACCGCCGCGCCCAGGACTGGGCCATCGTCGGCGTCGCGTGCGTGCGCCGCGGCGACGACCAGGTCGGCATCGGCCTGGTGAACATGGACAGCCGCCCGGTCCACGCCGCGGCCAGCGAGGCCGCCATCGCTTCGGGTGCGTCGGTGGAGGACGCGGCCGCTGTGGCCGACGAGGGCACCGAACCCGCCGCCGACCTGAACGCCTCGGTCGAGTTCCGCCGTCACCTGGCCCGCGTGCTCACGGGACGGGCGCTGGCCGAGGCCAGCAGCTGACCGGCACCCCATGACGTTCCTGCCCACCGAGGGCGAGCTCATCCCCGCCGCGACGGTCATCCCCCTGCGCGACGCCCGCCAGCCCGACGGCACCACCGCGCTCGAGGTGCTGATGCTGCGGAAGAACTCCAAGCTCGCCTTCGGCGGGATGTGGGTGTTCCCGGGTGGCCGCATCGACCCGGAGGACTGGCCGAGCTCCGACGACCCCGACGGGCCCGACGGGCCCGCCCCGGCCGGGCAGGAGCTGGAGGCAGCCCGTACCGCCGCGGCGCGCGAGGCGCTCGAGGAGGCCGACCTGCTGGTCCAGCCCGACCAGATGGTGCTGTTCTCGCACTGGACCCCGCCGGACGCGGTGGCGATGAACTCGACCAAGCGCTTCGCCACCTGGTTCTTCGTCTGCCGGGCCCCGGTGGGGGAGGACGGCGTCGTCACCATCGACATGGGCGAGATCCACGAGGACGAGTGGGTCCGGCCCGCCGAGATGCTGGCCCGCCGCGACGCGGGGGAGATCCAGCTGGTCCCGCCGACGGTGGTGACCCTGCACGACCTCGCCGCTCACCAGACCGTGGACGCCGCGCTCGCCGCCGCTCGCGGTCGCGAGTCGTTCCGCTACGTCACCAAGATCCTGGGCGGCACCGACGGCACGCTCGTCGCCCTCTGGCACGGCGACGCCGCCTACGAGTCCGAGGACCTCGACGCCCCCGGATCCCGGCACCGCCTCGTCATGGGCGAGACGGCCTGGACGTTCGAGGACGACGTCACCGGCCACATCTCCCGGGTCTGACCGGCCCGAGCGGGCGGGCCGGTCCACCGGTACCGTGGGTCGCCTGATGACCGGTCCCACCACGCCCGAGCAGCTCGTCGACGGCTTCGGGCGCGTCCACCGCGACCTGCGCATCTCGGTCACCGACCGCTGCAACTTCCGGTGCACCTACTGCATGCCGGAGGAGGGCATGCAGTGGATGGCCCGGGAGGAGATCCTCACCTTCGAGGAGATCACCCGCATCGCCCGGGTCTTCGTCGAGCGCTACGGCGTCGACAGCATCCGCCTGACCGGCGGCGAGCCCACGGTCCGGGCCCACCTGCCGGTCCTGGTCGCGAAGCTCGCCGCCCTCGGCGTGGAGCTGGCCATGACCACGAACGGGTCGACCCTGCGGAGCCAGGCCCAGGCCCTCGCCGACGCCGGCGTCAACATCGACGACATGCACCTCGGTCGCTCCACGCAGAGCGGGGACGCGTCCCTCATGGTGCTGGCCACGTCACCGGCCGTGCCCCGAGAGGTCGCCGACGCGCTGCGTTCGACCGACGGCATCGAGACCGTCCACGTCCTGTCGTAAGGAACGTCCCCGAGTCCAGTCCATCCGTTGGAAACTGGCAGCGGCTACGGAACATGGCCCCTGGGGGCCACGTTCCGTTTCCGATGCCAGTTTCAGTCGGTGGTGACGAAGTCCACCATCGCCGGGTAGGCGGTGCGGTCCTCGATGAAGAAGGCGTGGCCGCCCTCGAACCACTGGATGCGGCTGTCGGGCAGCCGGGCGGCCATGGCCTCCTGGTTGGCCGGTGGCGCGATGCCGTCGTGGCGGCCGGCGGCGATGAGCACCGGCATGTCCATCTGCGGCAGGCGGTCGAACGCGTCGTGGTGGCGGCGGGCCTGGAGCTGGGCGACCTCGCCGTCGGTGTGGAAGGGCTCGCCCGGCTCCCGCTCCTTGGCTGCGTCCATGGCCTCGATCACCGAGCGGACCACGGCCCGGCGCTCGGGGTCGGCGTTGCGGGTGTCGAGGGCGTCCAGCCAGCGCTCGCGGCGCTCGTCATCGGGCAGGCCGACCAGCTCGTGGAGCGGGAACGAGGCACCGCCGGCGCCGCCGGGTGACGTGCAGCCGAGCACGCAGCGCTCGAACCGCTCGGGTCGGGTGACGGCCGCCTCCATGAGGACCATGCCGCCGAAGCTGATGCCGACCGCACGGCACGTCTCCCAGCCGACGTGGTCGAGCAGGCGGAGCAGATCCTCGGCGAAGTCGGCCATCGTCGGCGGTTCGGAGCCGGTGGTGGACCGGCCGAGGCCACGGTGGTCGTAGGCGAGCACCCGGCACCCCTCGACGAAGGGCGAGGAGAACACGTTGGGCTCGCGCCGCAGGTCCGACCCCGAGCCGCTCACGTAGACGACCCGGGGACCGTCCTCGGGGCCGGCGAGGCGGTGGCAGATGGTGACGTCGCCGAGGTCGGCGTAGGCGACGCCGTCGGTCGACGTTCCGTGGCCGCTGCCAGTTCTCTCGGGGGGTTCCATCGGGGCGAGGCTCCCGCCGCGCTAGCGCTTGGCGGCGCGGAGGCCGTCGGCCTCGGCGGCGGTGGCGTCCACGTAGCAGCGGTCCGGCGTGGTGCGGTCGTAGTTGAGCTGGCCGGGGGCGTGGAAGATCTTCGAGCTCATCTTGGCCTTGATCGGGTAGCCGTCCGGGCACTCGCCGTCGTCGGTGGGCTCGGTCCAGGACGCGCCCTGCGTGGGCGTGGCGGCGACCGGGACGCCGTCGGGCTCGGGGACGCGGACGGTGGCCTCGTCGGTGGACTCGGGTCGCGGGCTGGCGACGTCGTCGGCCGCCGGCGCCTCGGCGGCGGGGTCGGGCGTGTTCGGCGCCGGCGCGGCGTCGGGCGTGGGGGCGGCATCGGCGCGCAGGGGCGGCCACGGCTCGGACGGGCTGGTCGCCGGCGTGGGCAGCGGATCGTCCGTGCGGCGCATCGACTTCACGGCCGAGACGACCGCGGCCAGGGCGGCGGCGAGGAAGGCGAACCGGACGAAGCGCTTCATCGGCCGGACCCTACCGACCCCTCTGCGGCTCCGGCCCGCCGAGCGATGTCGGCGGCCAGCTTGCCGAAGATCAGGCCGTGGAACGGGAGCACGACGTACCAGTAGAGGCGGCCGAACAGGCCACGGGGCACGAACAGCGCCCGCTGGCGCAGCCGCGACCGCCCCGGGCCCTCGTCCTCGACCACCCACTCCATCCACGCCTCGCCGGGCAGGCGCATCTCGGCGCGCAACCGCAGCAGGCGGGGCGGCTCGTAGGCCTCGACCCGCCAGAAGTCGAGGGCGTCGCCGACCCGCAGGTGGTCGGGGTGGCGGCGACCGCGGCGCATGCCTGGTCCGCCGACGAGCTTGTCGGCGATGCCCCGAAGGGTCCACAGGACGTCGGCGACGAACCAGCCCCGGTCGCCCCCGATCCCGGCGGCCACCGCGAACACGGCCTCGGCGGAGGCGTCGGCGGTCGCCGACTGCTCGTCGATGAAGACCGTGCCGCCCGACCAGTCCGGGTCGGAGGGGAGCGGATCGGCTGGGGTCTGCCCGGGCAGCGACGCGTCCGACCAGCGGGTGCGCACGTCGACGTCCTCGACCCGGCGCAGCGCCAGCTCCAGCGACTCCCGGAACGACACCGCGGGACGGTCCTCGAACAGGTCGATGCTGTGGTCGTGGACGATGACCTCGTTCACCAGGCTCTCCACCAGCGGTCGGGCCAGGCCGCCGGGCAGCGGGGTGACCAGGCCGACCCAGCGGCTGGACAGGCTCGGCGAAAGCACGGGCACAGGCACGATCCACCGCTTCCGGAGGCCGGCGACCTCGGCGTAGGTGTGCATCATCTCCCGGTAGGTGAGGACCTCGGGCCCGCCGACCTCGATGATCCGGCCGAGCGTGTCGGGACGGTCCAGCACGGTGATCAGCGCGTGGAGGATGTCGCGGATGGCGATGGGCTGGACCTTGGTGTCCACCCAGCGGGGGGTGACCATGGCCGGGAGCACCTCGACCAGGTTGCGCAGCATCTCGAAGCTGGCCGACCCGGACCCGATGATGACGGCGGCGCGCAGCTCGGTGACCGGCACCCGGCCGACGCGCAGGGTGTCGCCGACCTCGTGGCGGCTGGCCAGGTGGGGGGACAGGTCCTCGCCCTCCTCGCCGAGCCCGCCCAGGTAGACGATGCGCTCCATGGTCGGCGTGTCGGCGGCCGCCTCGGCGAACAGGCGGGCGTTGCGCCGGTCGGTGGCGGCGAAGTCGTCGGACCCGCCCATCGAGTGCACGAGGAAGTAGGCGGCCGAGCACCCCTCCATCGCCTCGCGCACGGCGCCGTCGTCCTCGAGCGAGCCCTCCACCACCGTGACCCGCTCGGCCCAATCGATGCCCCGGAGCTTCGTGGGCGTGCGGACCAGGCAGCGCACCTCGTGGCCGGCTTCGAGCAGGGCGGGGACCAGCCGGCCACCGATGTAGCCGGTGGCGCCGGTGACGAGGACGGTGGACACGCGCTCTGTGTAGCGCGACGCGGCCCGGATGGGACGTCGTGGGAGGATGCGAGCCGTGCCCGCCGCACCGCTGCCCGCCCGGCTCGGCCGGCTCCTGCTCCTCGCCGCCCTCGCCGCCGGCCTGGTGTCGTGCCGCGCCAGCGACGTGGCCCTCGACGCACCGACGACCACGACCACCGCGCCGGCGACCACCACCACCACGACCACGGCGCCGCCCGCAACCGGGATGGCCGGCGATCCGGGGGTGGGCGATCCCTACTTCCCCGAGCTCGGCAACGGCGGCTACGACGCGCTCAGCTACCACATCGACCTCGAGTGGCTGCCCGACAACGGCTCGATCGATGCCACCACCACCATCGAGCTGACGCCGACGGTCGACCTGCGCTCGTTCAACCTCGACCTGGTCGGCCTGGACGTCTCCCTCGTCGCCGTCGACGGGGTGGACGTCGGGTTCCGCCGCAGCGGCCGGGAGATGACGGTGCTCCCCGAGTCCGTGCTGCCCGCCGGCGAGGCGGTCACGGTGGCGGTCAGCTACGCAGGCCGGCCGCAGCCGATCTCGCTCGGCAGCGACGTGTTCGGTGCCGGCTGGCAGACGGATGGGCGGGAGGCCTACGTCGTGTCCGAGCCGGCCGGGGCCGCCAGCTGGTTCCCGGCCAACGACCACCCCACGGACAAGGCGCTGTTCACCTTCGAGCTCACGACTGCGCCCGACCAGGTCGGAGTGGCCAACGGCGTGCTGGTCGAGGAGCGACCCGAGCCCGACGGGCGGCGCACGTGGGTCTGGCGCGCCGCGGACCCGATGGCCACGTACCTCGCGTCGATCGTGGTCGGTGACCTCGTGATCGAGCGGACCACGGCGCCCACCGGGCTGGCGCTGCGCGACGCCTACCCACCCGAGCACGCCGCCCCGGCCCAGGAGCTGTTCGCCCGCACCGGGGAGATGGTCGCCACGTTCGAGGAGTGGTTCGGGCCGTACCCCTTCGAGGTGTACGGCCACGTCGTGGTCGACGAGGCGCTGGGCTTCGCCCTCGAGAACCAGACGCTGTCGCTCTTCGGCACCGACCTGCTCGGCGCCGGCGGGGCGGGGGAGCGCACCGTGGCCCACGAGCTCGCCCACCAGTGGTACGGCAACGCGGTGAGCCCGGCGTCGTGGCGCGACATCTGGCTCAACGAGGGCTTCGCCACCTACGCCGAGTGGATCTGGCTGCAGGAGGCCTACGGCCAACCCATCGAACGATCGGCCGAGCGGGCCCACGCCGGCGCCGACTACGGCGTGGCTCCCGGCGACCCGGGCAACGAGGAGCTGTTCCAGCCCACCGTCTACATCCGGGGTGGCCTGGCCCTGCACGCCCTGTCCGTCGAGATGGGGGACGAGGCGTTCCGGGCGCTGCTGCGGGAGTGGCCCCAGCGCTTCCACGACTCCACCGCGTCGACCGAGGACCTGCGGGCCCTGGCCGAGGAGCTGTCGGGTCAGGACCTGGCGACGGTGTTCGACGACTGGGTCCACGGGACCGAGCTCCCGCCGTTCCCCACGTAGCGGGCCGCGACGGAACGCCCACGGAGGCGCGCACCGCGGCCCAGAACGGTTCAGGCCAGAACCGTGCAGGTCGGTGTCAGGCGGCCTCGTCGTCGCCGAGCATGGCGGCCAGGCAGACCTCGATGGTGGGGTGGCGGAACACGAAGCCGTCGGCCTCGAGCACGGTGGGCAGGACCCGGTGCGAGGTGTACAGCAGCGCCTCGGTGAGCTCCTTGCCGAGCAGCACGGTGGGGCCGAGCTTGGGGATGGGCAGCAGCGTCGGCCGGCCCAGCTCGCGTCCGAGGGCCTTGGTGTAGGTCTGGTTCGTCACCGGGTTCGGCGCGGTGAGGTTCACCGGGCCCTCGACGTCGGACTCGATGAGGTGGAGCATCGCCCGGACGTGGTCGTCGATGGAGATCCAGCTCCACCACTGATCACCGGAGCCGAAGCGGCCGCCGATGCCGAGCTTGAACGGCAGCAGCGTCTTCTTCAGCGCGCCGCCGTCGGCGGACTGCACGATGCCGGTGCGCAGCAGGCAGGTGCGGATGCCCGCCTCCTGCGCCGGCGCGGTGGCGCCCTCCCACTGCACGCACACGTCGGTGAGGAAGCCGTCGCCGGCCCGGGACTCCTCGGTGAGGACCTCGTCGCCGGCGTCGGGGTAGTAGTCGATGCCCGAGGCCGACAGCAGCACCGACGGCTTGCGGTCGAGGCCGGCGATGGTGCGGGCGATCAGGTCGGTGCTCCTGGTGCGGGACTCGAGGATGAGGCGCTTGCGCTCGTCGGTCCAGCGCTCGTCGCCGATGCCGGCGCCGGCCAGGTTGACCACGGCGTCGACGCCCTCGAGGCCGGCTGCGTCGATGGTGCCGGCATCGGGATCCCAGGAGATCTCGTCGGACCCGGGGTGGTCGTGGCGGACGAGGCGGACCGCGGTGTGGCCGGCGCCGCGGAGGGCTCCGACGAGGGCGGAGCCGATGAGACCCGAGGAACCGGTGATGGCGACCTTCATGACGTCGTACGGTACCGACGCCGGACGGCGCCCCGACGTCGGGGATCACGTCGGTGCCGGGACCTGGGGGAGCCCTCACGTGCTGCAAGACCTGAAGAAGTTTCTCATGCGGGGCAACGTCGTCGACCTGGCCGTCGCGGTCGTCATCGGCGCCGCGTTCGGCCTCGTGGTGTCCTCGTTCGTCGACAACATCATCAACCCGATCGTCGCTACCATCTTCGGTGAGCCCGACCTCAGCGAGGTGGCCGCCATCACCCTGCGCGAGAGCGACGAGGGCGATGCCGTGCTGCGGATCGGCGCGTTCGTCCAGCAGATCCTCGACTTCGTGATCATCGGCACGGCCCTGTTCTTCGTCGTCCAGGCCTTCCAGAAGCTCCAGGAGCGCCGGGCGAACCAGGAGGTCCCCGCCGAGGAGACCCCGACGCCCACCGACGAGGCCCTCCTGCTGTCGGAGATCCGCGACCTGCTCAAGTCCCAGCAGCGGTAGCGGCGGCGAACACCTCGGCGGCCCGGTCCGGGGAGGGGCCGGCGCCGTCGTCCTCTATGGTTCGAACCGTGGCCGACGTACCCATGCCCCAGCTCGGTGAGACCGTCACCGAGGGAACGATCACCCGCTGGTTCAAGCAGGTCGGCGACTCCGTCGCCGAGGATGAACCGCTCTTCGAGGTGTCCACCGACAAGGTCGACTCCGAGGTGCCCTCGCCGATGAACGGCACGCTCACCGAGATCCTCGTGGAGGAGGGCGACACCGTCGACGTCGGCACCGTCCTGGCCCGCATCGGCGACGAGGGCGACGCCCCCGCCGGCGGCGACGAGCCGGCCGAGGAGCCTGCTGCGCAGGCCGAGGCCCAGACCCAGCCCGACCAGGAGCCCGAGGTCGACGAGTCCGCCGCCTCCGAGGCCTCTGCGCCCGTCCAGCCCCAGCAGCCGACCCAGCCCCAGCACATCCCCGCCGAGGTGAAGGGCCACGCGGGCGGCGAGGTCGACCGCCAGGACCAGCACTTCGACGTCGTCGTCATCGGCGGCGGCCCGGGTGGCTACGCCGCCGCCCTGTACGGCGCGTCGGCCGGGCTGGACATCGCCCTGATCGAGAAGAACAAGCTCGGCGGCACCTGCCTCAATGTCGGCTGCATCCCGGCCAAGGAGCTGCTCGAGAGCGCCCACGTGCACCGCACCCTGCTCGGCGCGGCCGAGTTCGGCTTCGAGATCGGCGAGGTCGGCATCAACTGGACCCGCACCATCGAACGCAAGCAGGAGGTGGTCGACAAGCTGGTCGGTGGCCTCGGCCAGCTGCTCAAGAGCCGCAAGGTCACCGTGTTCGACGGCCACGGCAAGCTCCAGGCCGGCCACAAGGTCGACATCAGCGGCGGCGAGTCCGGCGACGTCGCCATCTCCGGCGACTCCGTCGTCATCGCCACCGGCTCGCTGCCCCGCACCATCCCGGGGTTCGACGTGGACGGCGAGATCGTCATGACCTCCGACGAGTTCCTGTCGATGGACCCGCTCCCGTCCACGGCCGTCGTCATCGGCGGCGGCGCCATCGGCTGCGAGTTCGCCTCGACCATGTCCGACATGGGCACCGAGGTCACGATCCTCGAGGCGCTCGACCAGATCATCCCCGGGTGCGACGCCGACGTCGTCCGGGCCGTGAACCAGTCGTTCAAGAAGCGCAAGATCGACGTGAAGACGGGCGTGAAGGTCACCGGACATTCGCCCAAGGACGGCGGCGGCACCACGGTCAGCTACGGCGACGGCGAGACCATCGACGTCGACGTGGTGGTCGTCTCCGTGGGTCGCCGGCCCAACACCGACGACATCGGCCTCGACGGCACCGCCGTGTCGGTCGCCGAGCGCGGCTTCGTCGACGTCGACGACCGCTGCCGCACCGGCGAGCCCGGCGTCTGGTCGGTCGGGGACTGCATCGCCACCCCGGCCCTGGCCCACGTCGCCTTCGCCGAGGGCATCGTGGCGATCAAGGACATCCTCGGCGAGGACCCGGTGCCGGTCGACTACACGAACGTGCCCTGGGCCATCTACTGCCACCCCGAGGTCGCCTTCGCCGGCCTCACCGAGCAGGCGGCCAAGGACGCCGGCTACGAGGTGGTCACGTCCAAGCACCGCTGGACCGGCAACGGCCGGGCGATGATCATCGGTGACACCGAGGGTGTCGTGAAGATCGTCGCCGAGAAGGACGCCGACGGCCGCGCCGGTCGCATCCTCGGCGTCCACCTCTGCGGCCCGTGGGCCACCGAGCAGCTCGGCCAGGGGTACCTGGCGGTGAACTGGGAGGCCACGGTCGACGAGGTCGCCCACTTCATCCAGCCGCACCCGACGCTGTCGGAGCTGTTCGGCGAGTCCGTCCTGGCCATGACCGGACGGTCACTGCACGGTTGAGGGGTCGGGGCCTGACGGCCCCGTCGCTCAAGCCTTGTAGCGGAAGGTGAGCCGGCCTCGGGTCAGGTCGTAGGGGCTCAGCTCGACCTGGACGCGGTCGCCCGGGAGCACGCGGATGCGATGTCGGCGCATCTTGCCCGAGATGTGGGCGAGCACCAGGTGCCCGTTGTCCAGCTCCACGCGGAACGACGCGTTGGGGAGCGACTCGTTCACGACGCCCTCCATCACGATCATGTCGTTGTTCTTTGCCACGGATCTCCTCGATCGTCGTCTTCTGGGTTGCCCCGGACGACGTGCACGGGCCGTTCGGAACCCCTCCACGATGGCACGATCCGGCCTCGGATCCTCCATCGCTGGGCGCCGATAGAGTCCGAGCCATGGCCGACGTCGAGATGCCCCAGCTCGGAGAGACCGTCACCGAGGGCACGATCACCCGCTGGTTCAAGCAGGTCGGCGAGTCCGTCGCCGAGGATGAGCCGCTGTTCGAGGTGTCCACCGACAAGGTGGACTCCGAGGTGCCCTCGCCGATGAGCGGCACGCTCAGCGAGATCCTGGTCGAGGAGGGCGACACCGTCGACGTCGGCACCGTGCTGGCCCGCATCGGCGACGCCGGCGACGCCCCCGCCGAGGCGCCGGCGCAGGAGGACGCTCCGGCCGAGCCCGAGGAACCGAAGGCCGAGGCGCCCGCCGCCGACGTCGAGGGCGAGAAGGAGCCCTCGGCCCAGCAGCCGGCCCAGGCGCCCCAGGCCAAGGCGGAGGCCCCGAAGGAGCAGCCGGCCGCGAAGCAGGAGGCCGGCTCCGGCCAGGGCGGCGGTCGCTCGAAGCTGCTGTCCCCGGTCGTCCGCAAGCTGGTGAACGACAACGACCTCGACGTCGATGCCATCGAGGGCACCGGCCCCGGCGGCCGCATCACCCGCGACGACGTCCTCGACGCCATCGACGCCGGCGCGGCCAAGAAGGGTGCCGCACCGGCCGAGCCCGCCGCCCCCCAGTCCGCTGCGCCGCAGGCCGCTGCGCCGCAGCAAGCACCGGCCAAGAAGGCGCCGGCCGCCCCTGCGCCCCGGGCCGGCGAGCGCGACACCGCTGTGCCGCACACCCGCATCCGCCGGGCCACCGCTGAGCACATGCGCCGCTCGGTCGACACCTCGGCCCACGTCTACGCGTCGATCGAGGTCGACTTCGACGCCGTCGACCGCGTGCGGGCCGCGCACAAGGAGCAGTTCAAGGCCGACGAGGGCTTCAGCCTCACCTACCTGCCCTTCATCAGCCGAGCCCTGGTCGACGCCATCCGCGACTTCCCGAAGGTGAACGCCAGCTTCGGGGAGGACGAGCTCATCGTCCACAACTACGTGAACCTCGGCATCGCGGTGGACCTCGACTTCGAGGCCCTGCTGGTGCCGGTGGTGAGCGGCGCGGACGAGCTGCGGTTGCGGGCCATCGCCCGCACGATCACGGACCTCGCCGGTCGGGCCCGATCCAAGAAGCTGAGCCCCGACGAGCTGTCCGGCGGCACGTTCACGATCACCAACCCCGGCCCGTACGGCACGACGATGACGATGCCGATCATCAACCAGCCCCAGGTGGCGATCCTGTCGACCGACGCGGTGAAGCGCCGCCCGGTCGTGGTCGACCTGCCCGACGGCTCCGAGGCCATCGCCATCCACCCCACCGGCAACCTCACGCTCACGTGGGACCACCGGGCCTTCGACGGCGCCTACGCCGCCGCGTTCCTGGCCCGGGTCAAGGAGCTGCTCGAGACCATGGACTGGGCCCAGGAGCTCGGCTGACGCGCGACGGGAGAACTGCCAGTTCCCCCCAACCGTTCCGGCAGTGCGGAGGTCGCGGTGGCTAGCGGCGGGTGCGGTGCCAGGCGACCTGGGCGGCGATGCCGTCGGCGAGGGAGGTGCGGGGCTCCCAGCCGAGCAGGCGGCGGGCCGCGTCGTTGCTGCCGCCGGTGCGCTGGACGTCGCCGGGCTGCTCCGGGTGGCGCTCGACCGGAACTGGCGAGCCGACCGCATCGCCGACCGCATCGATGACGTCGCGCATGACGGTGGAGCCGCCGGCGCAGACGTTGACGACCGTCCCGGAGGCGATGTCGGCGCCACCGGCGAGGACGTTGGCCCGCACCACGTCGCCGACGAAGGTGAAGTCGCGGACGTGGGAGCCGTCGCCGTAGAGGGGGAAGGGCTGCTGGTCGAGGGCGGCCTCGATCAGCTTGTGGAAGGCCATGTCGGGCCGCTGCCGTGGCCCGTAGACGGTGAAGTAGCGCAGCGCGACCGTCGACAGGCCGTGGTTGGCGGCGTAGAGGCCGCAGAGGTGCTCGGCGGCGAGCTTGGTGACGCCGTAGGGGCTGTGCGGGCGGGGCAGGTCGGTCTCGGTCACCGGGTAGTGGTCGGCGTTGCCGTACACCGACGAGCTCGATGCGTAGACGAACCGGCCGATGCCGGCCTGCAGGCTGGCCTCGAGCAGGCGCTGGGTGGCCAGCACGTTGCAGCTGTCGTAGGTGGCGAAGCCCTCGGACCAGGACAGGCGAACGCCCGGCTGGGCGGCCTGGTGGTAGACGACGTCGACGCCGTCGAGGAGCGCATCGAGGTCGGCGTCGCGCAGGTCGGCCTCGACCAGGCGGAACCCGCTCCGGTCGTGCAGCGCCGCGACGTTGGCGTCCTTCTGCGCCCGGTCGTAGTACGGCGTGAAGGCGTCGACGCCCACGACGTCGTGGCCCTCGTCCAGCAGCGCCTCGGCGAGCTGGGAGCCGATGAAGCCGGCGACGCCGGTGACGAGGTGGGTCACCGGATCCGCCGGATGAGCGCCGGGTCGGTGGGCCGTCCGGCGAAGGCGGCAGCGAGCACCTCGGCACCCTCGATGAGGCGAGGTCCGGGTCGAACGATCAGCTGGTCGGCGTCGATCGCCCACACGGCTGCGCCGGCGGGGACCCGGTCGAGCACGGCCGTCGCCTGGTCGCTGGCGCCGTCGAGGTCGAACCCGCACGGCGCCACCACCACGTGGTCCACGTCGATGCTGCGGATCGCATCCCACGGCAGGGCCGAGGACCGCCCGCCGGGCGTGCCGAGCGCGCTGCGCGCGCCGGCGGCCTCGACCAGGTCCGGGATCCAGTGGCCACCGGCGAACAGGGGATCGACCCACTCCACGACGACGGCGCTCGTCCGGTCCGCGCCAGCCGGGCCGGGGAGCGCGTCCACGCGGGCCCGGAGCGTCGACACCAGCTCGGCCGCCTCGGTCGCGGCGCCGATGGCATCGCCCACGTCGGTGATGCAGCCGAGGACGTCGTCGAGCGTCATCGGGTCGAGGCTGACCACCCGTGCGTCGCTGCAGCCGAGGCGATCGAGGGCCTCGGTGGCCTGTCCTGCCGGCAGCGCGCACACCCGGCACAGGTCCTGGGTCAGCACCACCTCGGGAGCGAGGGCGGCGACGGCCTCGTCGTCGATGGCGGCCAGGGGCTGGCGGGCGTCGGATGCCGCCTGGACGGCGGCGTCCACCGCGGCGGGGTCGCTGGGGTCGGCGACGGCCAGCAGGTCCCGTGTCACGACCCGGATGTCCTCAGGGGAGCCGTCCGGGATCGTGCACTCCCAGGTGACGCCCACGAGGTCAGCGGACCGGCCGAGCGCAGCGACGATGTCGGTGGCTGCCGGCAGCAGCGAGACGATGCGAGGCACGGAGCGACGCTAGATGGTCCGACCGGCACCGGCCCTCTCGTAGCCTCGGTCTCCGTGACCCGCCGCCGCATCCTCGCCCTGGCGGCGCTCGTCGTCATCGGTCCCCTCGTCGTGCTCGGCGTCGAGGTGCAGCTCGCTCGCAGCAGCGGCGGCCGGCTCGACGACGAGGTGGGGGAGCGACCCCGCCAGCGGGAGGTCCGTCCGGGCGACGCGCCGCTGCACGTGGTGTGGCTCGGCGACTCGACCAGCACCGGGGTCGGGGCCGAGGCGTTCACCGAGTCCATGGCCTGGCGGGTGGCCGAGGGCCTCACCGACGGGCCGGTGCTGCTCACGGTGCTCGGGCGATCCGGCGACCAGGTCCACGAGGTGCTCGACGAGCAGCTGCCCGAGCTGCCCGACGTGCTCCTGCCCGGAGCGGACCACGTGGTGCTCGTGAGCATCGGCGCCAACGACGTGACGGCGCTGACCCGCCGACCGACCTTCGAGGCGCGCTACCTCGACCTCGTCGACGGGATCGAGGCGGTGCTGGCCGACGAGGGCGTGGACGGCCGGCTCGTGCTCGTCGGCATCCCCGACATCGGCACCGCACCCCGGCTGCTCCCGCCGCTGCGCCAGGTCGCCGGGTTCCGGGGCGGCCAGCTCGATGACGAGATCGCCACCGTCGCCCGCCGTCGGGGCGTGCACCACGTGGACCTGGCCGACCGCACCAGCCGCACCTTCTCCCGCGACCCCGACCGCTACTTCTCCGCCGACGAGTACCACCCGAGCAGCGACGGGCACGAGGTCTGGGCCGACGCGGTCCTGGCTAGCCTCGAACCGTGACCCTCCGGATCCGCTGGCTCGGCACCGTCCGCTACACCGACGCCCACGCGCTCCAGCAGGCACTGCACCACGAGAGCCCCGACGACCACCTGCTGCTGCTCGAGCACCCGCACGTGTACACCCTCGGCATCCGGGCCGACATGGAGCACGTGCTCGTGCCACCGGCGTCGGTCGGGGCCGAGCTGGT
This sequence comes from Acidimicrobiaceae bacterium, assembly GCA_003476595.1. Classification (GTDB taxonomy): domain Bacteria; phylum Actinomycetota; class Acidimicrobiia; order Acidimicrobiales; family Salinilacustritrichaceae; genus Salinilacustrithrix. The sequence continues at coordinate 14,478 of DMTU01000237.1, forward strand.
GCGGGCCGATCGCGGCGGCGACGTCACCTACCACGGCCCCGGTCAGCTGGTCGGCTACCCCATCCTCACCGTGCCGGGGAAGCGGGGCGGTGGCATGGCCGACACCGTCGCCTACGTGCGCTCCGTCGAGCAGCTGGTGATCGACGCGCTCGTCGAGCTCGGCCTGCCCGACGTCGGCCGCCTCCACGACCACCCGGGCGTCTGGGTCGAGCCCGAGAGCGATGCGCCCCGCAAGATCGCCGCCATCGGCGTGAAGCTCACCCGCGGGCGGTCGATGCACGGGTTCGCCCTCAACGTCGACCCCGACATGGCCATGTTCGGCCACATCGTCCCCTGCGGCATCCCCGACAAGGCCGTCACCTCGCTCGCCGCGGAGGGGGTCGACGTCACGATGCAGCAGGTCGTCGACGTGGTCGCCCGCCTGGCCGCCGAACGGTGGGGCGGGTCCGGGTGGGAGCGGGCCGACGTCGTGTGGCGCGAGCACCACGCCGACCTGGCGCCGTTCAGCCGGGGTGAGGGCCCGGGCGAGATCGTGAAGGTGCAGGCACCCCGCCAGCCCTCCGCCCGCCTCACCGGTCGCCTGGCCGAGGCCGGCGTCACCGAGGGGCTGTCGATCTCGTCGCGCAAGCCGGACCACGTGAAGGCCAAGGTCCGCATCACCGACGACTACGTGCGGCTGAAGAAGACGATGCGCGACCTCGACCTGGTCACGGTGTGCGAGGAGGCCGGCTGCCCGAACATCTTCGAGTGCTGGTCCGACGGCACCGCCACGTTCATGGTGGCGGGCGAGCGCTGCACCCGGAAGTGCGGGTTCTGCCTGGTCGACACCCGCAAGCCCCAGCCGCTCGACGCCGGCGAGCCGGACCGCGTGGCCGAGGCCGTGGAGCAGATGGGCCTGTCCTTCGCCGTGCTCACCATGGTCGCCCGCGACGACCTCGCTGACGGCGCCGCCGGGCACGTCGCCGACACGATCCGCGCCATCCGGGCGCGGACCCCGGACGTCGGCGTCGAAGCCCTGATCTCGGACTGCAAGGGGGACGCCGAGTCGCTGCAGCTGGTCTTCGATGCCCGCCCCGACGTGCTCAACCACAACATCGAGTCCGTCGCCCGCCTGCAGCGCGCCGTGCGCCCGAGCGCCGGCTACGCCCGCTCGCTGTCCGTGCTGGCCCGGGCCAAGGCGGCGGGCCTGACCACCAAGTCCTCGATCATCGTGGGCATGGGCGAGACCGACGACGAGGTGTCCCAGACGCTGGCCGACCTGCGCGGTGTCGGCGTCGACATCGTCACCATCGGCCAGTACCTGCGCCCCACGACGAACCACCTGCCCGTGGCCCGCTGGGTGCCGCCGGAGACGTTCGAGGCGTGGGCCACCGAGGGTGAGGCCATGGGCATCGGCCACGTCGAGGCCTCCCCGCTCACCCGGTCGAGCTACCACGCCCGCCAGGCCGCCGACCACGCCACCGCCGGCGCAGGCGTTCGGACCGACGTCGTCTGAAGCTGTCACCGCCCATCGACATGCTGGCGGAATGCAGCTGTCCGGCCTCGACCTCCGCTACGCCCTGACCACCGCCCTCCTGCGCGCCGGCGTCCCGCTGACGGTTCCCGAGCTGGTACGTGCCCTCGACCGCGATGGCTTCACCATCTGGGGTCGCCCGAGCAAGGCGGTGTCCGACGCCCTGCGTTGGGAGATCGGACGCGGCCGCGTCGTTCGGGTCCGCCGGGGCGTGTACCGCGCCGGGACCATGCCGAAGCAGACCCGGAGTCGCATCATCCGGCGAGTCGCGGACCTCCGAGAGCGCGCACGCACACCTGAGGTCCCACGTCGGAGCGACAACGGAACCGGCGCGCGCTGCTCGCCAGTGGCTGGAGCCGGCCGACGGGCACGGCGGTAGTACCGGATCGGGCCGAGGAAGTCGATGGCGATGACCGCCGCCCACGGGTTCGCCTTCCGCTCGGCCTTCGCCCAGCCGGGCTGTCCAAGGTCCCGCGTCGGAGCGACGACGGCCTGCCGCCGAGTTCGGGAACCGGAACCGTGCTGGCTGCATGGGCTACGTCGCCGAACGTCATCGCTGCCGGGTTGTCGCTCCGACGTGGGACTACGAACTCGTCGCGGTCGAGCGGGATGCGGAACCTGGCGCCTCGTCAGTCCGCGGTGAGGGTGATGCCGGCCAGGACCTGGTTGATGGCGTCGATGCGCGACGCCCGGGAGAGGTGGCTGCCGACGACGACGTAGAGCACGAACGCCCGGCCCTGGTCGTGGAAGAAGACCTGGGCGCCGGACTGGCCCTTGAGGGGTCGCTGCATGGCCTGGGGCGAGAAGTCCCCGGCGGCGAGGCGGGGGATGCCCGCATGGCCGTGGAGCCGGGAGCCGACGGCCTCGCCGGCCTCCTCGAGCAGGCACAGGAGGACGTCGCCGTCGATCATCTGCTCGACTGCGCCGCTGCCGAAGTCGCCCCGGACGGGGGGCATGGGGAAGTTGGCGATGTGGGTGCGAGGGGTGAGGACCTCGCCGCTCGGCGCGCCGGTGCCCTCGCCGGCGCCGCCGTCGATCTCGGCCTCCCAGCCGGGGGGCAGGTCGAGCTCGATGCCTCGGGATCGGACCTTCATGGCAGCTCCAGGATCAGATGAGCAGGGCGGCGCCGGCGAACAGCGCCGACGCCGCGAGGACGGACGTGGACGTGGTGCGCACCGCCGGCGACCAGCGGTGCAGGCGCTGGTGGAACTCGACGAGGCGCTGGGGCGAGGCGATGGACCGGGCGGGCAGCAGGGTGAGCCCCCGGGTGATGCCGAAGGCGACCATGATGCCGAGCGCAGCCAACGGGTGGCCGGCCAGCACCGCGGCGGCGAGGGCGACGTAGACCGCAGCGGTCGTGATGTAGGTCAGCACGCCGGCGCCGAGCTGGAAGCCGAAGCCGGCGCCGTAGACCCAGCCCCGGTACTCGTTCAGCCAGTTCTCGTCGACCTGGCGCGGCACCGACGGCAGGGACCGGCCGGTGCGCTCGAAGGCGGCCGCGGCCACGGCGACCAGGGCGATCGTCGCGGTGGCGGCGGTGGTGGAGACGAGCGCGTCGACGGGGATGCTCACGAGCGCGGCGATCGTGCCCGTGGACGCGCCGCCGAGCAGCGAGCCCACGAGGAACGCACCGGCGGTGACGCCGAATCGGTTGCCCTTGCCCCGCTCGCCGAGCGGGTGGATGCTCGAGAGCATCGACTCGCCTCACGGCGACCAGGTCGAGCGGATCGCGCCGAGGACGGCCGCGGTCAGGCCGACCACGACGACGACCACGTTCACGGCCGGGGCTGCTCCTGGTCACCGGGCTCGGCGTCCTCGTCCGGTACGACGGGCTCGTGGAACAGGCGGGGATCGCCGGGGCTGAGGCCGGCGCGGGCCAGGTCGCGGTCCACCCGCTCGGTGCGGGCCTTGCCGAGGAGGAGATCCCGGCGGCGGACCTGTCCGGCTCCGTAGCCGGCGTCGGCCAGGGCACGGTCGAGCAGGGTGCGCACCCGGTCCCACGACGATGCCGCACCCTCGCCGACGACGACACCGCGACGGCCGTCGACCAGCGCGAAGTACGGGGCGACGGGCACGCCGTAGTCGTCCCAGGCGTCGGTGGACTGGATCGTGAGCACGTGCGGGGCGGCCATGGCGGCGACGTCGGCCGGGCTCTCGGTCTCGGGTCCCTGGGTGACGACGACGAGGCGGGTGTCGGCGGGCAGCTCCACGCCCTCGGCGAAGGCCCCCCAGAAGTCGGCGCAGGTGGCGCAGCCGGTGGTGAGGAAGGCGAGCAGCGTGGCCTGGTCGCTCGGCGCGATCGAGACGGTCCGGGTGCCGCCGTTGGGCGTGATGCCGGCGATGTCGACGGCACGACGGCCGGTGGACCCGGCCGGCTCGGGCACGCCGTCGGTGGTGCGGATGGTCGGGGCGATGTCGGAGGTGAAGGTGGGCGTGCCCGACGGGCTGCGCTCGGCCCGACCGGCGCGGCCGCCGCCCCGGCCGCCGCTGTGGTCGTGGTCGTGCTCCCGGTCCGGGTCGAGGCTGATGCCGGCATCGTGCAGGGCGCGCAGGATCTCGGCGTGGCTGCGAAGCAGGCCGATGACCAGCAGCGCCAGCACCCCGACCAGGATGGCGAGGAGCAGGACGACGGCGCTCACGCCGACGCCTTCGGCTCGCCGTCCGGGTACCGGGCCACGGCCCGGCGCAGGTACTCGTCGCTGGCTGCGAGGTAGAGGGCCAGCTCGATGTCGCGGCCGTTGTCGATGTAGTCGACCCAGTAGTCCTGGCCGCTGGGGTCGGGCTCGCGGGCGAGGAACCGGTCGTAGAGCTGGGCGACCCGGCGCTCGCGGGACTCGACCGACCCGAACACGTCGGCGGCGACGGACTCGCGCGACGCGCCGCCCTCGAGGGCCTGGACGTGCCGGGACCGTTCGGCCTCGGTCGGGGTGCGCCCCAGGATCTTCTCGTACATGCGCTCGACGTAGGTCGTGCGGTTCGAGCGGGACGCGGCGAAGAACTCGTCGCTGGCGTAGAAGACCACGGCCAGCTCGGCCGGCGTCGTGCCCGACCGGAGCTTCTCGGACCAGAAGGCGCGACCGTCGGCGTCGGGGGCCCGGTCGAAGGCCGACCGGTACAGGCCCTCCACGACCGTGGTCGTGTACTCGTCGGAGAAGGCGAACGACCAGGCCACCACGTCGCGGCCGTGGCCCTTGGCCAGCTCCTCGGCGAAGCCCTCGACACCCGCCTCCTCGCCCTCGCGGCCGAGGAAGTCGGGGTAGAGCGCCCGCACGAAGGCGAGCTCGGCCGCGGTGGGCTCGCGCACCGGCTCGAGGCAGGCCCGGTGGTGCCAGCGGGTGTTGTTGTCGGTGCGGGCCACCGTGGTGCACGTGGGCTCCAGCTCCCACGGCTTGGTGCACGTGACCACGCGGCACATGATCGGGCCGACGCAGGCGACCTGGTTGTTGCAGTTGCCGTAGCGGAAGACGGTGCAGCCGTCCTTGCGGTTCCCGCAGCTGCGGCACTGGCACGTGGTGTCCGAGCCCCGGCAGACGCCGGCCGAGCCGCACCGGCAGGCGGGCGACTCCTTGTTGCAGTCCATGTAGTAGCGGGCCGAACCGTTGCAGTAGCTGGAGTTGTCGACCTTCCACCAGCCGGCGAGCAGGGTGTTCGGCGGGCAGGCGTTCTCACCGGTGATGGCGCAGCAGAACTCGGTGTAGCCGTCGCAGCACAGCGACGAGCAGTCGCAGCTGCGCCCGAGGCAGGAGCACACCGCGGCGTACGCGGTGCCGGGGCGCATCACGTAGGTGGGCCCGGCCACGGTGAGGGCGCTGCCCACCACTGCGGTCTTGGAGATGAAGCCGCGCCGGCTCGTGCGGCGATCGACGAACGCGGCGGCCCGCTCGGTGAGGGTGGTGGTGAGGCTCACGAGACGCTCCCGAAGGTGCGGACGGGGGGACTGGGGTGCTCGCCCTGCAGGAGCCGGCTGATCTCGGAGGTGAGCGCCGGAGCGACGAGCAGGACGGCAGCTCCGATGGCGAGGAGCAGGACGTAGGCGCTGGCCGTGACCAGGCCGTCGTCGATGACGTCGACGATGTCGGGCACGCCGGCGACGGCGACGGCGAAGGCGGTCACGGCCGCGACGCCGTTCAGCGCCAGGTGGGCCGTGCCGGGCGGGGTGGAGGAGGCTCCGAAGCATCCGCAGCCGGCGTCGGCGTCCCGGGCCCGCAGGAGCAGGACGAAGCCGGCCAGGGCCAGGTAGAACACGCCGAGCCAGGCGGCGGCCAGGCGATGGGGCACGGCGAGGGCGGTGAGGCCGGTGGCCGCCTCGATGGCGCCGAGGGCGACGCCGGCGGCCGGTCGGCCGCGCCCGGGCAGGGGCAGCCGGGCGTCGGCCATCGCCTCGGCAGCGGCGCCGGGGGCGACCAGCTTCTGGATCCCGCTCACGACGAGGACCAGCGCCAGCAGGTGCAGGGGGGCGGCGAGCACGGCCCCCCAACCTATTGGGTGCACCGTCAGTTGCTCAGCAGCTCGGTGATCTTGGCATCGAGCTTGTCAGCATCGCCGTACTCGCCGTAACCGGTGGATTCGATCGTGCCGTCGTCGTCGACGAACACGAACACCGAGCGCCCGATGGTGCCGAACCGGGCCCAGATCGATCCGTCCTCGTCGTAGGCGTGGGGGAACGCCTCGAGGCCGTAGCGGTCGACGAAGCCGGCGACCGGACCGAGGTCGTCGAGCCCGGCCATGCCGAGGAAGGCGATCTCGTCGCCGCGCTCCTGGTGCACCGCTGCGACCGCAGGGGCTTCACGGATGCACGACGTTCACCACGGCGCCCAGAACCAGATGACGAGGTCCTGACCGGCGAAGTCGGCGCCGATCACCTGGCCGCCGCGGACGTCGGGAGCCACGAAGTCCAGCTGTTCGGGCACCGCAGGCCCCGCGGGTGCCCCCGCCTCCGTGGAGGACGAGGTGCCTGCGCTCGTCGTCGTCGTGGACTCGGCCGCTGGTGCGGCGGCGACGTCGTCGTCGCCGGATCCACCGCACGCCGCGGCTGCCAGCGCGACGGCCAGCAGGGAGGCGGCGAGGCGCAGGCGGGGCACGCCCGGATGGTACGACCGCTCGCTGCCGGGGTCCCGTCGCCCCCCGGTATCTTCGGGGCCGTGAGCACCCGACGCCTGATCATCGCCGCCCTGCTGTGCGGGCTGGCCATCCTCGTGGCGTTCAGCGTGCAGCTGCTGCTGGTGCTGTAGCCGGCTAGGAGATCCGGGCGTGGGCCCGGCGCTGGAAGTGCACGTAGGGCACGCCGTCGGGGTCGTCGTCCTCGTCGGACTCCACCATCACCACGAGGTGCTGGACCAGGGTCTCGGGGTCGAGCGTGACGAAGCGGTGGTCGTCGACCGGGTGCAGCGTGAGCGTGCGCTCCCGCATGCCCGCCTTCAGGAACAGCTCGTCGGGGATGATGGTCATCCGCAGGGTGCCCTCGTCCCGGCCGCCGGCGATGGCGAGGCGCTGGTGCATGCGCTCGTAGATGCCGGTGTAGCGGTCGGCGTCGGGGCCCTCACCCGGGGGCAGCGTGTCGGGGATCTCCGGCGGCACGCACCCGAGGGCCTCCGTGCCGACGTGGGCGAACACGTCCTCGGCGACCGCGGTGCCCCGGGTGGAGTTCGTGAGCACCACGACCGCGGCATCGAGCTCGGGCAGCACCCGCAGGAAGGTGCGCTGGCCGGCGGTGTCGCCGTCGTGGGCGAGGACCGGTTGGTCGTCCCACTTGGTGAGCCACCAGCCCAGGCCCCACTCGTCGTCGGTGCCCGGGACCTCGACCTCGCCGTTGCGCATCTCGGCGATGGCCTTGGCCGGGACGACCTGGCGGTCCTCGACCGAGCGGCCGCCGCGCAGGTGCATGGCGGCGAAGGTCAGCACGTCCTCGGCGTTGGCGATGATCCCGCCGATCGGGGCGTTGAAGCGGGACAGCACCCACGGGGCGACCGACGGCGTGCCCTGGTCGTCGTGGTGGTGGCCGGCCGCGACCCGGTGGACGATGGCCTGCTCGGCCTGGGTGACGGTGTGACCGAGCGCCAGGGGCCGGAGCAGGCGACGCTGCAGGGCCCGGGCGTAGTGGTCGCCGGTGGCCTCCTCGACCAGGCGGCCGAGCACGCCGTAGCCGGCGTTGCAGTAGGAGAACATGTCGTCGGGGTCGTGGAGCTGGCCGACGTCCTCCAGGGTCGACACGTAGCGCCACAGCGCGTCGGGGTTGCGGCCGCAGTCGAGGAAGTGGTCGCCCTGGATGCCGCTGGTGTGGGCGAGCAGCTGGCGCGGCGTGATGGTGAGGGTGGCGGTGTCGTCCTTGACCCGGAACTCCTGCAGGGCGCCGCGCACGGGTTCGTCGAGCTCGACCAGGCCGGCGTGCACGAGCTGCAGCACGAGGGTGGCGGTGTACACCTTCGAGATCGAGCCGAGCTGGAAGAGCGTGTCGGTCGTGGTCTCCACGCCGGTGCCCACGTTGGCCACGCCACCGGCGACGAGGACGAGCTCGTCGCCCCGCAGCACGCCGACGACGGCGCCGGGCACCGCGTGGGTCTGCAGCGACGCGTCCAGCGCGGACTGCAACGTCGGTCGGAGGGTCTCGAGGGCCGGCATGCGGCTGAGGAGGGTAGTGGCTGGGGGTTCGGAGGTGGCCCCTGGCACGCCGTCGGCGATGGTCGACCCGGAGCGGTCGGGCTCTAGCCTCGGGGCCATGTTCGCCGACCGCGTGGACCGGGTCCGGGCCCGGATGCAGGACCTCGACGTGGAGGTCCTGCTGCTGTCCGTCGGTCCCGAGCTGCCCTACCTCACGGGCTACGAGGCGATGCCGCTGGAGCGCCTCACGATGCTCGTGCTGCCCGCCGACGGCGACGCGACGCTGCTCGTGCCCCGCCTCGAGGCGCCGCGCGTCGTCGATCGCCCCGAGGTGTTCCGGCTCGAGGCCTGGGACGAGACCGACGACCCCATCGCCCGCACCGCCGACCTGGTCGGGGCGGCCTCGACGGTGGCCGTGGGGGACCGGATGTGGTCCCGCTTCCTCGTCGACCTGCTGCCGGCCGTGGGGGTCCAGCGCTGGATGCGGGGCAACGACGTGATCGGCCCGATCCGGGCGGTGAAGGACGCCGCCGAGGTCGAGGCCCTGCGGGCCGCCGGCGCCGCCGCCGACCGGGTCGCCGCCCAGCTCCAGTCCGGCCAGATCCCGCTGCGGGGTCGCAGCGAGGCCGAGGTCTCGGCCGACATCGGGCGCCGCCTCATCGACGAGGGGCACCACAGGGTCAACTTCGCCATCGTCGCCGCCGGTCCGAACGCGTCCTCGCCGCACCACGAACCGGGCAGCACGGTGATCGAGGACGGCCAGGCCGTCCTGTGCGACTTCGGCGGCACCATGCACGGCCCAGGGGGTGTCGGCTACTGCTCGGACATGACCCGCGTCGTCGCCGTGGGCAGCGCGCCCGACGACCTGCTCGAGGCCTACGCCGCTCTCGAGGCCGCCCAGCAGGCGGCCGTGGACGGGGCCGTCGTCGGGGCGACGTGCGAGTCGATCGACCGCATCGCCCGTCAACACCTCGTCGACACCGGCTGGGGGGAGTGGTTCATCCACCGCACCGGGCACGGCATCGGCATCGAGGAGCACGAGGACCCCTACATCGTCGAGGGGAACGCCACGCCGCTCGTCGCCGGCCACGCCTTCTCCGTCGAGCCGGGCGTGTACCCGCCCGGTCGGTGGGGCATCCGGCTCGAGGACATCGTCGTGGCGAGCGACGACGGTCCCGTGGCGTGCAACCGGGCCGACCACGGCCTCGTCGTCGTCGACGCCTGAGACCGGCATGATCGAGCTCGACGCCGCCACGTTCTGCCTGCAGTGGGCCACCGGTGGTCTGCTGTTCCTGTGGGTCACCACCCGCCGGCGCGAGGTCGGCATCGGCTACGGCTGGCTGATGCGGGCCACCTACGGGATCATCGCCGCCATCGGCGTGGTGGCCGGGTTCCGCTACGGCGACGACCTCGGGCGCGAGCTGGCCGGCATCGGCGTCGTGGTCGCCACCTCGGTCGCGCTGGCCGTGAGCGTGGTGCGCCGCAAGGCCGGCGTGGCGGGGGAGCGGGAGCGCGTGGCGGTGAAGTCGGCGCGCATCACGGCCATGACCGGCATCGACCGCGACATCGACGGCCCGCGCGACGACGTCCCCGAGTTCCCGCCGATGCTCGACCTGATCGCCCCGGTGATCGGCGCGATCGGCCTGCTCTTCGGCGCCGCCGCCGCCACCCAGGGCGATGCCTCCTACGCCGTGTCGCTCATCCGGGTCCTGGCCGGAGCTGCGTTCCTCGGCGCGGTCACCGACGCCATGCTCCTCGGCCACTGGTACCTGGTGCAGCCCGGCCTGGCCCGCGGCCCGCTGCTCGAGCTCGTGCGCTGGACGGCCATCACCTGGCCGGTGGAGGTCGTGGCCATGCTGCTGCCCACCGGGATGCTCTCGGTGCTGGACGGCTCCATCGACGACGGCTACGGCGGCATGCTCGGCTGGTTCTGGATCGCCTGCGCCGTCGGCACCATCGCCCTCGTCGCGGTCACCCGGGCGGCACTGAAGGAGCGCTACTACTCCGCGGTCATGGCCGCCACCGGCCTGCTCTACCTGGCCATCCTCACCGCCTTCGGCACCGACCTCGTCGCGAGGGCAGTGCTCGCGTAGTAGCGAAAACCGGATGGGTGGGGTGTACTGGACCCATGCCTCGTGCCATGTGGAGCGGGTCGATCAGCTTCGGGCTGGTCAACATCCCCGTGAAGCTCTACGCCGCCGTCAGCCGCAAGTCGGTCCGGTTCAACCAGATCGACCGCAACTCCGGCGCGCGCATCAAGTACAAGAAGGTCTCGGCCGACTCCGGCGACGAGGTCACCAACGACGACATCGTCAAGGGCTACGAGCTGCCGAGCGGCGACTACGTCACCGTCTCCGACGACGAGCTGGCCCAGCTCGACCCCAAGGCGAGCCGCACGATCGACATCGAGGAGTTCGTCGACCTGGCCGACATCGACCCGGTCTTCTACGACTCCGCCTACCTGCTGGCGCCGGACAAGGCCACGGCCAAGCCCTACGCCCTGCTGGCCCGGGCCATGGAGCAGTCGGGGAAGGTCGGCATCGCCCGGGTGGTGATGCGCACGAAGCAGTACCTGTGCGCGGTGCGGCCCCAGGACGGCAAGCTCGTGATGTCGACGATGGTCTACGCGGACGAGATCAACGACCCCGCCCAGATCCCCGAGCTCGCCCAGCTCGACGACGTCGAGGTCTCCGACAAGGAGCTGGTCATGGCTGAGCAGCTCATCGCCTCGCTCAGCGAGACCTTCGAACCGGCCAAGTACACCGACACCTATCGCACCAAGGTGCTCGAGGTCATCGAACGCAAGGCCGCCGGCGAGGAGGACGTGATCGCCACGCCCGAGCCGCAGGAGGACAAGGTCGTCGACCTCATGGCCGCCCTCGAGGCGTCGGTCGCCGCGGCCAAGGAAGCCCGTGGTCGGCACCCCACGGCGGCCGCCCCCGGGACCGTGTCCGGTGAGGAGATCGCCGGCGAGGGCGGGTCCGCCGACGAGGACGCTGCGCAGACCGCGTGACCGAGCGGCTCGTCGAGCTGGACGGCCAGCGCCTCCGGCTCCGCAACCTCGAGAAGGTGCTGTACCCCGAGGTCGGGTTCACCAAGGCCGAGGTCATCGACTACTACGCGCGGATCGCGCCGGTGATGCTGCCCCACATCGCGGGTCGGGGGATCACGCTCAAGCGGTACCCCGACGGCGTCGAGGGCGGCTCGTTCTTCGAGAAGCGCTGCCCCTCGCACCGGCCCGACTTCATCGGCACGATCGACGGCCCGGGTGACCGGGGTGGGGCCATCGGCTACTGCAACCTGGACTCGATCCCGGCGCTGGCCTGGGCGGGGAACATGGCGGCCCTCGAGATCCACGCGCCGATGGCGCTCGGAGCCGACATCGAATCCCCGCAGCTGTGCGTGTTCGACCTCGACCCGGGTGAGCCGGCGACGATCATCGAGTGCGCCCGGGTCGGCCTGGAGCTGCGCGACGTGCTCGCCGGCATCGGCCTCGAGTGCGTGGCCAAGACGTCGGGCTCCAAGGGCATGCAGCTGTACGTGCCGCTCAACTCGCCCCACACCCACGACCACACCAGCGAGTTCGCCCACGCCGTCGCCCGGGTGCTCGAGAAGCACCGCCCCGACGACGTCACCTCGGTGATGGCGAGGGCCCAGCGCCCGGGCAAGGTCTTCATCGACTGGAGCCAGAACAGCCGCCACAAGACGACCGTCGCCGCGTACTCGCTCCGGGCCCGCCCGACGCCGACGGTCTCGACCCCCGTGACCTGGGACGAGGTCAGCGACTGCGCCGACGGCGAGCCGCTCTCCTTCACCGCCCCCGACGTGCTCACCCGCGTCGCCGAGCTCGGCGACCTCTTCGCCCCCTGCGCCACCCGGGTCCAGCACCTCCCCCCGACGTAACCCCCAGAGAACTGGCAGCGACCACGGAACGCTTCTGGCAGCGACCACGGAACGCTGTCGGACCCCGGACCTACGCTGCCCCGACGGGTGCTGCGGCACCGACGACTTCCCCCAGTGCAAGCGAAGGGGAGCAGTCGTGTCCGTACGTCCCGAGGACCTCATCGTTC
>DMTU01000346.1:0-492 GCA_003476595.1 Acidimicrobiaceae bacterium
CCTCGCCGTCGCGCAGGACGGCCCCGGGGGCGAGGGCGCGGTCGCGACGGGAGAAGCGACCGATGCCCCGCCGCAGCGTCATCCCGACCCGCCGCCAGGTGTCGTCGGAGCGGAAGGAGATGATCCGGGCGGCCTCGGCCAGCCCGCGCATGAGGTCGTCGGCATCGGCGACGCCCAGCGCACCGGCGACCCCGTCCTGCTCCTCGAGCACCAGGACGTCGCCCATGCGACCGGTCCGGCGGTGCAGCTCGACCCGGGCGGCGAGGAGCACGTCGTACGCGTCCTGCAGCGCCTCGTCGTCGCCCTGCCACAGCATCTCCCGGGCCCGGCACGCCCACTGCAGCGACTGGACGTCGCGCAGGCCGCCGCGCCCCTCCTTGAGGTCGGGCTCGAGCAGGAAGGCGACCTCGCCGGCCCGTGCGTGGCGCTCCTGGACGCGATCGGCCAGCTGCGGCAGGAACCGGCTGGCCTTGGCCCGCCACAGCTCGGCCA
>DMTU01000346.1:630-4231 GCA_003476595.1 Acidimicrobiaceae bacterium
CCGCCACAGCTCGGCCACCTCCTCGCTGAGGGTGGCCGTGAGGGCCCGGTCCCCGGCGATGTGCCGGGCCTGCAGCATCGCCGTGGCCGAGTCGATGTCGTCACCGGCCAGCTCGAGCGCCTCGTTGACGGTGCGCACCGCGTGGCCGAGCTTCACGCCCTGGTCCCAGACCGGGTACCAGATGGCGTCGGCGACCGGGCCGATCTCCTTGTACCCGTCGTGCAGCAGCAGCACGTCGAGGTCGGACTGGAGGCTGAGCTCCCGGCGGCCGTACCCGCCGAGCGCGACGAGGCTGATGCCGCCGATGCGATCCGAGGCCGCCTCGAACAGCTCGGTCAGGAAGGCGTCGGCGCGGTCGGCGTAGGCCTCGCAGAGGGAGCGCCCGACGAGCGACGTGTCTGCAGCGAGCTCGTCGCGACCGAGGTCCATCGGCACGAGCCTACGGGTGCCCCGCCGGTCGCAGCCGGCGGCGGTTCAGGTTCGGTTCAGGCCGGACAGGCCGATCAGGCGCTGGCGAGCTCGGATTCGGCGGCGGCCTCGTCCTGGGCGGCGTGGCGCTCGCGCCGGGCGGTCATCCGGGTGGCGGCCTTGTCGACGCGGTCGAGGTGCTTGAGCACCTTGTCCCGGGCGGCGTCGGCCTCGGGGGACAGGCCCTCGAGCTCGGGCAGCTTCCACTGGTCGACGACCATCGGCTTGAGGATCTGGTCGTGGTGGATGCGGAAGTCGTAGATGCCGGCATCCGCGATGCGCTTCGCGTGCTGGGCGAAGTCGGGGATGCCGGTGCCGGGCATGGCGAAGCCGCGGACCTGACGGTCGATGGCGAGCACCATGCCGTCGGGGTCGAGCTCGAGCGCGGCGGTGGCGGCGTCGCGGTAGAAGACGTGGTGGAGCTGCTCGTCGCCGGCGACGGTTGCCATCACCTGGTAGCCGACCTTGTCCTCGAGGAGGCGGCCGGTGTTTCGGTGGCTGATCTTGGTGGCCAGCTCCTGCATGGTCACGTAGGCCAGGCCGTCGCAGACGGTCTCGGGGTGGGGGACCTCGCCGGTGGAGACCTGGGCCATGCGGCCCCGCTCCAGGTCGTCGAGGTCGACTGCCCGGGTCACCGACAGGTAGTCGCGGATGATGATCGCGTGGCGGCCCTCCTCGGCGGTCCAGCGGCGGGCCCACGTGCCCCACGGCTCGAACTTCCCGAACAGGTTGTAGATCGTCTCGAAGTAGTACGGCAGGTTGTCCTCGGTGAGCAGGTCGACGATCAGCGCCGACCGCACCTCCGGGGAGAGCTCGGTCTCGTTCGGATCCCACTCCCAGTCCTTGCCGAGGTCCTCGCCCCGGCTCCACGGCACGATCCGGTGCGGGAACCACTCCTTGGAGTTGGCGAGGTGCCGGTCGACGAGACCGGCGACCACGGGCGCGAGGTCTTCGGTGAGCGCTGCATCGTTCATCGGCATGCGAATCACCCTACCGACCGGTCGGTCGGGACGGAAGGGGTGGGGACGACGGTCACAGCCGCGCCTGTGCCCGACCGGTCCGGAGGTCAGCGCAGTCGGCTCGCCACGGCGCGATCGAGGGCTTCGGCGCCCTTGCGGGCGGCGATGTGCACGGCATCCCAGACCCCGGAGAACGGTGGGGCGTAGGCCAGGTCGAGGTCGATGACGTCGTCGACGGTCATCTCGGCGGTGATGGCGGTGGCCAGCACGTCGATGCGCTTGGCCGCACCCTCCCGGCCCACGATCTGGGCACCGAGCACCCGGCGGGTGTCCCGCTCGGCCAGCATCTTGATGGTGATGGGCTGGGTGCCGGGAAAGTACCCGGCGCGGGTGGTGGAGTCGATCTTCACCGTCTCGTACTCGAAGCCGGCCCGGTCAGCCTCCTCCTGGTTGACGCCGGTGCGGGCCACCTCGAAGTCGCACACCTTGGTGATGGCGGTGCCGATCACCCCCGGGAACGTGGCGTAGCCCCCGCCGAGGTTCAGCCCGGCGACGCGCCCCTGCTTGTTGGCGACCGTGCCGAGCGCGACGTGCACCTGGCGCTGGGTCACGCGGTGGTAGCTCTCGGCGCAGTCCCCTGCGGCGTAGACGCCGTCGACCGAGGCCTGCTGGCGGCGGTTGACGCGGATCGCGCCGCGGACACCGGTCTTCAGCCCCGCGTCGGCGGCGAGACCGGCGTTGGGTGCGACGCCGAGGCCGAGCACGACGATGTCGGCCCGGATCGAGCCGGCCGAGGTGTGCACGACCCCGTCCTCGAACCCCTCGGCCTTCACGCCCAGGCGGACGTCGATCCCGAGCTGGCGCAGCGCGGTGGCGATCGGCGCCGCCATGTCCGGGTCCATCGTGCGCATGACCTGCTCGTCGGCCTCGACCAGGGTCACCTTCATCCCCCGGCGCAGGAACGCCTCGGCCATCTCCACGCCGATGTAGCCGCCACCGACCACCACGGCGGTCTCGCAGCCGCCGCGCTCGGCGTGCTCGAGCAGGTGGATGCCGTCGTCGAGGGTCTGGACGCCGTGGACGTACGGGCTGTCGATGCCGGGCAGCGGCGGACGGATCGGGTGGGCGCCGGTGGCGATGTGGAGCAGGTCGAACCCGAGCTGCAGCGTGCGGTCCCGGGTGTGGTCGCGGACCTCGACCTTGCGGGATGCCAGATCGATGCCGATGGCCTCGTGGCCCATGCGGACGTCGATGCGCTGGCGGTCCCGGAACTCCTCGGGCGTGCGGGCGATCAGCTCCTCGTGGGAGCCGACGTCGCCGGCGACGAGGTAGGGGATGCCGCAGGCCGAGTAGCTGGTCCAGCGACCCCGCTCGAGGGCGACGATCTCCATGTAGGGCTGCTGCCGGCGGGCCTGCGACGCCGCCGCCATGCCGCCGGCGTCACCGCCGATCACCAAGAGTCGTTCGGCCATGGGGCGGGAGGGTAGTTGCGCACCTCGTGCGCGACACTGGCCGCGTGGCTGTACGAGAGGACTGCCGGCACTACTCGACGCGCTCGACCCCGACGGGCGACGTGCTCCAGCGGTGCCGCCTGGGCGTGAACGAGGAGATGCCCTTCGCCTGCCCCGAGGACTGCCTCTTCTTCGAACCCCGCCAGATCACCGGCACCGGCTGGCAGCGCTTCGACCGCCCCCCGGAGTAGCCCGCGGCCTCTGGCAGCGGCTGCGGAACACGACGGGGGCCGCGGCTGGCATGGTTGGGCCATGGAGCTCGCCGAGGTCATGCGCACCACACCCGCCACCCGGACCTTCACCGACGAGGCGGTCCCCGACGAGGTGCTGCACCGCATCCTCGACCACGCCCGGTTCGCCCCGTCGGGTGGCAACCGGCAGGGCTGGCACGTGATCGTGGTGAAGGACGCCGGGACCCGGACCCGCATCCGCGAGCTCTACCAGCTGAGCTGGCGGGAGTACTGGGCCCACGTGAAGATCGGCAAGGTCGCGTTCCAGCCCGGCGACACCCGCTTCTCCCAGCCGTGGGTGGACCTGGAGGAGGCCCGGGAGACGCCGGCGCCGAACGAGTTCGCCGACGAGATCGACACGCACCCGGTGCTTCTCATCGTGTGCGTCGCCCTCGAGGCGCTGGCCGTGCTCGACCACGGCCTGCCCCGCCAG
>DMTU01000346.1:4334-10796 GCA_003476595.1 Acidimicrobiaceae bacterium
CGCCAGTCGATCGTGGGCGGCGGGTCGATCTATCCCTTCTGCCACAACATCATGCTGAAGGCGCGCGACGAGGGCCTCGGCGGCGTGATGACGACGGCCATCTGCCGCGAGGAGGCCGCGCTCGCCGAGCTGCTCGGCATCCCCGAGAGCCACGCGGTCGCCTCCCTCATCGCGCTCGGCCACCCCGAGCAGACGGTCACCAAGCTGCGACGCGACCCGGTCGAGGACTTCGCCGTCGTCGACCGCTTCGACGGCGAGGCCTTCGAGGTCCGATGAAGGCCGGCGAGGAGCCCGAGCCCGTCACCGAGGGCGGCGACCCCGCGTGCTGGGCCCACCTCTTCGACGACGACCCGCGTTCCGCAGCCGCTGCCGGCGCGTCAGCGGACGACGACGATGTGGAGGGCGACGGGACCGTGGGCGCCGAGGGTGAGGCGCTGCTCGATGTCGCCCGTGCGCGACGGGCCGGTGATCAGGACCCGGCCTGACGGCATCGGGCGCTGCTGGCCGCGCAGCACGTCGGCGTGGCTGGCGACCAGGCGGGTCATCGGCAGGACGCAGAGGTGGAGCTTCGCGAGCAGGCTCACGGCGCGGCTGCCGGCAGACGCCGAGTCGACGACCACGCTCCCCGTGGCGGCGATGCCGTGGGTCGCCGAGGTGATCGCCAGGTCGGCCGCGGCTGCCACCTCCCGGTCGTAGGGGGCGACCGACACGCCCGCCGCCGCCAGCGCGCCGCCGAGGGCCACGGCCTCCGGCTCGCGGCTGGTCACCGCCGTGCGCACGTCGTGGTCACCCACGAAGCGGAGCAGCAGCTCGGCCGGGACCTCGTCGTCGACGACGTCGACCGTCGCCTCGGCGGCGCGGGCAGCCGCCACGAACACCGGGAGCAGGGCGAAGGGATCGTCGTGGTCGACGCCGTCGAGGGTGCGGTACGCCAGCTCGGGCACCACGTCCGGTGCCGGCGGCGGCGGGTGGGGTCCGCCCCCGGGCGGACGGCCCTGGCGGGAGCGGATGCGGTCGAGGAAGGCGGCGCGGTCGCCGTGCTCAGACATCGCCGGCGTCCCAGCGCTGGCGGAACGTGCGGGCCGGCAGGTCGGGCAGGTCGCGTCCGTCGGTCCAGCGGCTCCCGCCGGGGAGGCGGCCGAGCAGCGGCGCCAGCCGTCGGGCCTTCGTCGCCACCGTGGCCGACGCCCCGTACGCGCCGGGCCGGGACCACGCCGCGGCCCAGGCCCGCCACATCGATCGCTCGGCGAGACCGGCGTGCTCGGCGTTGCGGCGACGGAGGCCGAGCAGGAGGTCCTGCAACGGGATCTCGACCGGGCACGCCTCCATGCAGGCGCCGCAGAGCGTCGACGCGTTGGCGAGCTCGCCGGCGTGGTGGTCCTCGCCCGGACCGTGACCGGTCTGCTGCGAGGCCAGCAGCGGGGTGAGCACCGCGCCCATCGGACCGGGGTACACCCAGCCGTACGCGTGCCCACCGGTCTGGTGGTACACGGGGCACACGTTCAGGCACGACCCGCAGCGGATGCAGTTCAGCATCTCGGCGAACTCGGTCCCGGCGATGTCGGAGCGGCCGTTGTCGAGGATGACGAGGTGGAACTCATCGGGTCCGTCGGCCTCGTCCTCGCCCCGGGGCCCGCTCAGCACGGTGGTGTAGGAGGACAGCGTCTGGCCGGTGCCGAACTTGGCGAGCAGGCCGAGGACCAGATCGGCCTGGTCCCACGTGCGGGCGATGCGCTCGGCACCCATCACCGCGATGTGCACCCGGGGCATGGAGGTGACCATCCGTGCGTTGCCCTCGTTGGTGACCAGCACGATGCTGCCGGTCTCGGCCACGCCGAGGTTGGCGCCGGTGATGCCGAGGTCGGCCTCGAGGAAGCGCCGTCGCAGCTCGCGCCGGGCGAACGCGACCAGCTCGGTGGGCTCCGTGACCCGCTCGGTCATGCCGGCCTTGGCCTCGAAGGTGTCGGCGACCTGGTCGCGGTTCTTGTGCATGGCCGGGGCGATGATGTGGCTGGGGTGCTCCTCGGCGAGCTGGATGATCCACTCCCCCAGGTCGGTCTCCACCGTGTCGCACCCGACCGCGGCCAGCGCCTCGTTGAGCCCGGTCTCCTCGGTGGCCATCGACTTGGACTTCACGACCGTGCGGGCACCGATGCGCTGAGCGACGGACGCGATGTAGTCGTTGGCGTCGGCCCCGGTGGGCGCCCAGCAGACGTGGCCGCCGTTGGCCTGCACGTTGTCGGCCAGCAGCTCCAGGGTCGCGGCCCAGTCGGCGAGGATGTCGCCGCGCACGCCGCGGGCCGCCGAGCGCAGCGCGTCGGGGTCGTGCAACCGGGCCAGCGCCGAGGTGCGCTTGGTGCGGAACCGGTCGGTGGCGGCCCCGACGTTGGCGCGCAGGACCGGATCGCCCACCGCGGTCGCGGAGCGCTCGCGGAGCGTGGAGCTGCGCAATGGCCACTCGTTGCTCATGCGTCCGCGCCCCTGTCGTCGGGCAGCGCCCGCTCCAGCACCTGGGCGATGTGCTCGGTGCGCACCTGCATGCCGCGAGCGCCGGCACGGGTGCGCAGCTGCATCAGGCAGGAGGCGTCGGCGCCGACGATGACCTCCGTGCCCTCGGGCAGGACGTCGAGCTTCTCATCGGCCATCGCCACCGAGGCCTCGGGCAGCTTCACGCTGAAGGTGCCCCCGAAGCCGCAGCACTGGTCGGCAGCGGCCCACTCGGCGACGACGCAGCCGTCGACCCGCGCGAGGAGGGCCTCGGGCTGCTCAGCGACGTGCAGCTCCCGCAGCATGTGGCAGGACCGGTGGTACACCGCTGCGCACGGTTCCACCGACCCGAGGCCGAGGCGTTCGTCGGGCAGCGCGTCGAGCAGCTCGGTGAGCTCCCACACCCGCTCGCCCAGGGCCCGGGCCCGGTCCGACGCGGCCTCGTCGCCGGCCAGGGAGAACAGCTGGGGCCAGTAGACGCGGATCATCGTGGCGCAGGACCCGGCCGGGACCACGACGGCTTCGGCGCCGTCGGCCACCGCCCGCTCCAGCGCGTCGAGGCTCGTGCCGGCGACCTTCGCAGCGTCGGCCGTGAACCCCGAGTTCCACGCCGGCTGCCCGCAGCACGTCTGGCCCTCCGGCACGTCAACGTCGCAGCCCGCGGCCCGCAGGACCCGCACGGCGGCGACCGGCACGTCGGGCTCCACCAGCTCGCCGACGCAGGTGACGAAGAGCGCCACGCGCTCGACGCCGTCGGGACGGCGGTCGGGTGCGTCGCTCACCCGTCCATCATGACAACTCCGGACGAGACCACCCGGTTCTCGACGCGCCGATCGACGTGGACACGTCGATCGGCGCGAAGGGAACGGGAAGGCGGCGGCTCGGTCGGTCAGGTACGGCCTTCGGCCCGCCGGCGGGCCTTGTGCACGAACGCCTTGGCTGCACCCCAGGTGAGACCGATCTCGTGCAGGTCGGGGTGGATGTCGGACCAGGTGGCGGGCATGAGGTCGTAGGAGTCACCCGGGAACGAGCGCTGTGCGAAGTCGTCCCGCGCCACGCTCGGCACGCCGATCCGGGCCAGGGCGTCGTGGGCGTGGCGCGTGGCGTGGCGCAGCAGCTCGAGCGGGTTGGCGGTCTGGTCGTCGATGTCTGCCTCGAGCAGCCGGCGCATCCGGGGCACGACCTCGGCGCGGGCGTCCTCGGCGGCGACCACCGCCTCCGCGGCCACCTCTGCGCTCACGTGGCCGCTCCACTCCCGCACGCGGGCGAGCACGAGCCCCTCGATCCAGCCCGGCACGGCCTCCTCGACCCGGTCGGCGAGCGCGGCGGCGATGGCGGCGAGGCGCTCCTCGTCGGCGGCGGCCACGGGCGGGTTGGCATCGGAGGCCATGTGGGTCAACCTACGGACGTGCAACCCGAGCGCGTCGAACCCGGTCCCGGCCAGGAGTCGGTGTGGGACTACCCGCGGCCACCGGCGCTCGACCGCAGCGATCACCACGTCGTGGTCCGCTTCGGGGGTGAGGTCATCGCCGACACGCGGCGGTCGATCCGCGTGCTGGAGACCAGCCAGCCCCCGGCGTACTACCTGCCCGCCGCCGACGTCCGCACGGACCTGCTCCGGCCGGACGGCCGGCGCACCTTCTGCGAGTGGAAGGGTCAGGCCAGCTACTGGACCGTCGACACGGGCCGGGCCGTCGCCGAGGCCGCCGTGTGGTCGTACCCGAACCCGACGCCCCGCTTCGCCGAGCTGGTCGACCACTACGCCTTCTACGCGCAGCAGATGGACGAGTGCACCGTCGACGGCGAGGTCGTCGACCCCAACGAGGGATCGTTCTACGGCGGGTGGATCACCTCGAAGGTCGTGGGCCCGTTCAAGGGTGCGCCCGGGACGATCCACTGGTGATGGAGTCGCCGTGAGGATCCGCGCCATGTCGGTCTTCGAGCACGTCGTCTACCACTCGGCCTGCCTCGATCCGTCCAACCCGACCAAGCCGACGCTCGAGATCGAGGCGGTGGTCCGGGAGGGTGACGTGGACGACGGCCCCGTCCTGCTGCCGTGGGCGGACTTCGTGTTCATGGTCGGCAAGCCGATCGCCGACCGCTGCTACCGCGAGTTCGCCGACACCGGCCGGATCGTGGAGCACCTCGGGGTGAAGCACCTCGCGTTCCCGCTCTGGACCGCGGGCGAGATCATCCACTTGTGACGCGCGGATGAAGCGAGGGACGACCGGGTAGGTCGACCCCCATGCGAATCATCAGCAAGCTCTTCCGGATGTTCACCAGCGGCGGTGGCCGCACCACTGGTCGGGGCGGCATGGGCCGCGCCGGCGGGACCGGGACCGCGACGCGGAGCCGTGGCGGCATCGGGTCGATCGTCCGACGCTTCCTGCGCTAGCGGGACCTCAACCCGGGTTCAGGTTCCCCGACCGGAGCCCGACGAGATCCAGCGTGACCCACCGGTAGCCGGCGTCCTGCACGGCGGCGACGACCTCGTCCCGCTGCGCCACCACCCCGTCGATGCGGTCGACCGGCACCTCGATGCGCGCCAGCTCCTCGTGGTGCCGGACCCGCAACTCGCCGAACCCCATCGCCCGCAGCGCCGCCTCGGCCTGCTCGACCGACCGGAGCCGGCCGAGGGTGACCGGGATGCCGTACGGCAGCCGGGACGCGAGGCAGGGCGCCGCCGGCTTGTCCCACGTCCGCAACCCGAGCTCACGTGACGCGGCTCGGACGTCGTCCTTGGTGAACCCGGCATCCACCAGCGGGAACACCGCGCCGCGCTGGCGGGCGGCGTCCTGACCGGGACGGTGATCGTCGAGGTCGTCGAGGTTCACCCCGAGGGCGACGGTGGCACCGGCCGTGGCCACGATCGGCTCGACCGCCTCCATCAGCGCGTCCTTGCACCAGAAGCAGCGGTCGATGTCGTTGCGCTGGTAGGCGGCGTTGGCCATCTCCTCGGTGTGCACCTCCCGCCAGGTCAAGCCCCACTCCGCGGCGAGCGTGCGGCAGTCGTCGTGCTCGGCACCGGCCAGCGACGGCGACACCGCGGTCACCGCAGTGACCCGTTCCGGGCCGAGCGCGTCGTTGGCGACCCAGGCGAGGAACGACGAGTCCGCGCCCCCGGAGAACGCGACGACGACCTCGCCGAGCCCGACGAGCTGCTCGCGGAGTGCGGCCAGATCACCCATCGGTGCGACCCCACGGCGGCGGTCCGGTGTCGATGCGCGGCAACGGCGACCCCACGGCACCGAAGCGGTCGGTGTCCTGCGCGGTCCAGGCCCGGTGGGCCTCGATGATCTCGTCGCGGGACCGGCCCACGTAGTTCCACCACATGACGAGCTCGTCCTCGAGGGGCGTGCCACCGAGCAGCATCGCCCGGGTCGGCCCTTCGGTGGTGATGCGGCACTCGTCGTGCCCGACGCCCAGGTAGGCGAGCATCCCGGGCTCGACCTCGTGGCCTTCGACGACCAGCCGGCCCTCCAGCACGACGATGCCGTGCTCGTGGGTCGGGACGAGCGCGAGGTCGGTCTGACCGGTCCCCAGCTCGAGGTCGACCCCGAGGTGGTCGGTGTCGCGACGGGCCGGTGAGGTCTGGCCCTCCAGCTCGCCGACGAGCACGGTGGCGGTGCCGGCACCGACCTCGATGCGGGGCAGGTCGGCGTGGTGCTCGAACGCGGGGGCGCCGTGGCGGGTGTCCTCGGGCTGGGCCACCCACAGCTGGATGCCCTGCAGCTCGCCGGCGTAGCGGCCGGTGGCCTCCTCGCTGTGGGCGATGCCGTTGCCGGCGGTCATCAGGTTCAGCTGCCCGGGGGCGATGACCTGCTCGGAGCCGAGGGAGTCGCGGTGCAGGGCCTCACCGCTGATCAGCCAGGTCACGGTCTGGAGCCCGATGTGGGGGTGCGGGCCGACGTCGAGGCCCCGCTCCTCGGTCACGGCGGCCGGACCCACGTGGTCGGCGAAGCACCAGGCCCCGAT
>DMTU01000346.1:10983-11329 GCA_003476595.1 Acidimicrobiaceae bacterium
CCCTCGGCCGGCGCCTCGTCGGCGGCGGTGACGGGGCCGCTCATGGCCCGACGACCCGGAGCGCCGCGTGGTGACCGTGGGGCCGCATGGCGGCGAGGGTACCGGCCCACCGTCCCCGCGGCCGCTAGGAGGGGGCGTCCAGGACCAGGTCGGCCATGTCCGTCAGTGCCTGCTCGGTGGCGTTCCCGCCGTCGAGCACGTTGGCCAGCGCCAGGCGCAGCGCCCGGTCGCCGTCCAGCACGAACAGCATGCTCGGAACGGTGCCGTCGCGGCGCACGAGGAAGGCCTCGTCGCCGACCTCGTCGACCGGCACCACATCGATGCCCTCCTCGTCGCTCGCCTCGAA
>DMTU01000210.1:0-2120 GCA_003476595.1 Acidimicrobiaceae bacterium
CTGCTCGCGGTCGGCTCGACGCTCGGCGTGTACCCCATCGCCAACGTCGTGCCCCTCGCCAAGGTCCACGGCGCGCCGGTACTCATCGTCAACGGCGGCCCCACCGAGATGGACGACCTCGCCGACGTGCGCATCGAGGGTTCGATCTCCGAGGTGCTGCCCGCCCTGGTCGGCTGAGGGGGAATCCCAGCACGCAGCGTCGTGGCGTCGTACCGTTCCGGTGTGCACCGGACCCGGTGCACGACGCAACCGAGAGGTGGGCCCTCATGGACCTGGACAAGCTTTCACTGTCCGACAAGATCATCGCCGGCACCGGCATCGTGCTGATCATCGACCTGCTGTTCCTGCCCTGGCACAGCATCGACGTCGGCCCGTTCAGCGCATCGCTGACCGCGATCGAGGAGCGGAACGCGTTCCTCGGCGTGCTCGCGCTGCTCCTGACCATCGCCGTGGTCGCGGTCACGCTGGTGCGGGTGTTCAAGCCCGAGACCAAGCTCCCCGACCTGCCGGTCACGTGGGACCGGGCCATCTTCTTCGGCGCCGCCGCCACCCTCGGCCTGCTGGTGCTGAAGCTGATCCTGGAGACCGACTTCCTCGGCATCGGCGCGTGGCTCGGCCTGCTCCTCGCCGCGGGGATGACCTACGGCGGCTACCTGAAGTTCCAGGCCGACTCCACCGCCGGCGCCGGCACCGGCACCGCCTGAGCGCCGATCCGCTCCGCTCCGACCGTCAGCCGGCCAACGCCACGTCGGTGCGGTCGGGGTGGGCCGATCGGATGAACAGCAGCTCGTCGAGGTCGTCGAGGAAGCGGTCGAGGAGCCAGGGGTCGAAGTGCGTCCCCCGCTCGGACCGCATGATCTCGACGGCTTCTTCCACGCCGAACGCCCGCTTGTAGCGGCGGGGCGAGGCGAGGGCGTCGAACACGTCAGCGATGGCGACGATCCGCCCCTCGACCGGGATGTCGGTGCCGGCCAGCCCGCACGGGTAGCCGCTGCCGTCCCACCACTCGTGGTGCGTGAGGGCGATGGTCGCCCCGAGCTCGAGCAGCGGCGACTCCGAGCCGGCGAGGATCCGGTGGCCGAGCACGGTGTGGGTCCCCATGATGCGGCGCTGCTCCGGGGTGAACGGCCCATCGTGGAGCAGCACGTGGTCCGGGATGCCCAGCTTGCCGATGTCGTGCATCGGGCTGGCGAGGCGGATCTGCTCGCAGTGGTCCGGGTCCAGGCCGGCGCGCCGGGCGAGGATGGCGGCGTAGGCGCTCATCCGCTCCAGGTGGCTGCTGGTCTCCATGTCGCGGTGCTCGGCGGCGACCGACAACCGGGTGATGGTCTCGGCCCGGCTCCGCTCGAGCGCCCGGGTCCGCACGTCGACCAGGCCGGACAGCCGTTCGCGGTGGTCCCGGTTCTCCTGCTCCAGCCGGCGCCAGTGCTCGGCGTTGGCGGCGTTGATGCGGGCCTCGGTCATCTCGAAGGGCTTGAGCAGGTAGCCCTGGACGCCGAGCTCGACGGCTCGTTCCGCGGTGCGGGGGTCGTCGACGCCGGTCGCCACCACCGCGCCGAGGGTGGGGTCGAGCTGGCGCAGCTCCGCGACCAGGGAGATGCCGTCGCCGTCGGGGAGCATCACGTCGGTGAACACGACGTCGATGACGTGGGCGTGCACGGCCAGCACGGCCCGCGCTTCGCTCGCCGTCCCGGCGACGTGCACGTAGTCGAAGTGGTCGGCGAACACACGAGCCAGCGCCCGGGCCAGGGTCGGCTCGTCCTCGACGACGAGCAGCCCGGTCATGCCCCGACCTCCACGGCGTCGGCCACGGCGTCGAGCAGCGACCGGCTCGTGAACGGCTTGGCGACGAACCGGGCCCGCTCGGATTCGAGCTGCTCGACCGTGAGGACGTCGCGGGAGTACCCCGAGGCGTAGACGATGCGCACGGTGGGGACCACGGCCCGGACCCGCTCGGCGACGTCGTGGCCGGTCAGGGTGCCGGGCAGGACCACGTCGGTGAGCAGCACCGTGGGCCGGAGCCCGTCGAGCACGGCGTCGACCGCTTCGTGCCCGTCGGCGGCGGCGACCACGTCGTGGCCGGCCCGCTCGAGCAGCCGCTGGGCCGCCCGGCGCACGGC
>DMTU01000210.1:2238-2488 GCA_003476595.1 Acidimicrobiaceae bacterium
GCGCACGGCCGGTTCGTCCTCGACCAGGAGCACGGACTCGCGACGACCATCGGCAGCCGACATCGGCCCGGGGACCGCCGCCGGCGCCGTTGCGGCCTCGGTGCACGGCAGCTCGAGGCGGACGATCGTGCCCCGGCCGACCTCGGAGTCGATGCCGACCGAGCCGCCCATCCGGGTCGTGATGCCGTAGACGATCGAGAGCCCGAGGCCGGTCCCCCGGTCGGCAGCCTTGGTGGAGAAGAACGGCTCG
>DMTU01000210.1:2617-2964 GCA_003476595.1 Acidimicrobiaceae bacterium
TCGAAGGCGCGAGCCACGACCGAAGGCTCCATGCCGGCGCCGTTGTCCTCCACGCGCAGTGCCACCTGGTCGCCGGTGACCTCGGTGCGCACGGTGATCTGCAGGCCGGTCCCGGCGGACGCGTCCCGGGCGTTCACGACCAGGTTGAGCAGCACCTGCTCGAGCTCGGCCGGGTCGCCGACGACGTGCACGCCTGGTGCGCCGCAGCGCACCTGGAGGTCGATGTGCTCTCCGATGGTGCGGCGCAGCAGGTCGGCCATGTCCGAGACGACGGCGTCCAGCTCGACCTCCTCGCGCCGGGTCAGGCCCCGTCGGCTGAAGGCGAGCAGCTGCTTGGTCAGGCCCGA
>DMTU01000210.1:3150-9148 GCA_003476595.1 Acidimicrobiaceae bacterium
AGCAGGTTGTTGAAGTCGTGGGCGATGCCCCCGGCGAGCTGGCCGATGGTCTCCATGCGCTGCGCCTGCTGCAGCTCGGCCTCGACCGCCTCGCGCTGGTCGGCGGCCCGGTGGACCTCGTCGACGTCGGTCACCACGATCAGGAGGTCGCCGTCGCGCCGCTCGGGCTGCATCCGCCCGACGCGGAGGTGCACCCAGTGGTGGCCGCCGTCGGCGGCCCGGATGCGGATGTCGCTGCCGTCGTCGCCGTCGAGGTCGGCTGCGGCGCGCGTCTCGGCCGACCCGCAGAGGGCCTGCACCCGCCGGCGGTCCTCGGGCACGATCAGCGCCAGCAGGTCCTCGCCGCGGCGCGGGGCCGTCGCGTCGTGGCCGTAGAAGGCGTCCCGGTTCAGCACCTCGAGCTCGTCGTGCTCCATGTCCCACCGCAGGATCAGGTCGGGGGAGGCGAGGAGCGCAGCACGGAACTGCTGGTCGGCCCGCTCCGCCGCGGCCAGGGCGCGCAGGGCGGCATCGCGGCGGCGCAGCGCCGTGGACAGGAGCCCGGCGAGCAGCAGCGTGAGGGCGATGCCCGTGCCGACGACGACGGCCGGGGAGATCGAGTGGACCGGCTCGCCCGCCACCTCGATGAGCAGGGCCTGGTCGCCCACTGCGACCTCGAGCGTCGCCGTGGTGCCCATCAGCGGAAGGGGGTCGTCCGTCGCGAGCACGGCCCGGGAGCCGTCGGGGACCGCACCTGCGTAGACGGCGAAGCGCTCGGCACCCGACATCGGCGGCGACACGAACCTGCCGGCCTCGCCGACGTCGAACAGGCGCAGCGCGGCGTAGGCGGAGCCGTCGCCGGCGACCGTGCCGGCAGCCAGGGCGAGGGTCGGGGTGGCGTCGCCGCCGAGCACGAACCCGAACGACGAGCCGTCGACGAGCTGGCGCAGCTCGCGCGCCGGGCCGGGGGACGCGACGAGCTCCTCGGCCAGCGTGCGCTGGGCCTCGGTCGTGGCCTCGTCGGGCGCAGCGACCGCCGCCACCCGCAGCGCACCGTCCGAGGCATCGACCAGCACGTACCCGCCGTCGAGGCCCTGGTCCTCCACGAAGCTCTGCTGCAGCATCGGGTCGCCGCCGGTGACGGTGGCCACGGCGGCGAGCGAGGAGAGCTCGGCCTCGAGCCCGAACGCCAGGCTCTGGATGAGCATGCCGATCTCGTTCGCGCCGCGGTCGAGGGAGATGGCGAGCTCGCGCTCGGCCGTCTGCTGGACGTCGCGGCCGGCGATCACGCTCACGGTGATGCCGATGGCCAGCACGGCGAGGGGAGCCAGGGTGCTGCGGCGTCGCATCAGCGGGCCCGCCGATCGGGGGACGTCGCCAGGAGTTCCGTGGTCATGGTGCGAACCCTGAGGGGTGCGAGTCATCGGATCCTCGGGCTTCCCTCAACGCTCGCTCAACGATGCCGCCGCGACGAAGCGCACATCTGGCACTATTTCGGACATGGGGCAGTCGGGGATCGGAGCGTGCGTGCTCGTCGTGGAGGACGAGGCGGCCATCCGCGACGTGCTGTCGCGGCTGCTGGACCGGGACGGCTTCGCGCCCCGCGCCTGCGCCACCGGCGCCGAGGCCCTCTCCCTCCTCGAAGTCGCCGGACCCGAGGTGGTGCTGCTCGACCTCGGCCTGCCCGACGTCAACGGCTTCGACCTGCTCCGCACCATCCGCAGCCGGAGCGACGCGGCCGTCATCGTGCTGTCGGGCCGGGCCTCGGAGAGCGACCGGGTGCTGGCCCTCGAGCTCGGTGCCGACGACTACGTCGTGAAGCCGTTCCTCACGCGCGAGCTCGTGGCCCGGATCCGGGCCCACCTGCGCCGAGCCGCCCCTGCGCCCGCACCCGCGGATCCGCCCGACGCGGGCCTGGTCGTGGGCGACCTGCGGATCGATCCTCGCACCCGTGAGGTCACGGTCGCCGGTGAGGCGGTGGGGCTCACCGCCCGGGAGTTCGACCTGCTCCACTTCCTCGCGTCCTCACCGCGCCAGGTGTTCAGCCGGGAGCAGATCCTCGAGCACGCCTGGGGCTCGTCGGGCGCGTGGCAGCAGGACGCCACCGTCACCGAGCACGTGCACCGCCTGCGCCAGAAGGTCGGTGCGGATCGCATCGCCACGGTGCGCAGCGTGGGGTACCGCTTCGAGCCCCTGGTGCCCTCCCACGTTGCGGAATAGGGGCGCCCCGCGCAATTGTTGACCTCCTGAGTAGGGATTCACGGGTCCCTCCTCTGACCGGTCCACCAGCACGAAGGCGAACACCGATGGCCGACTTCCGCGAGCTCCTCGCTGCCACCAAGGCCCAGATCCGCGAGATCGACACCGAGGAGGCCGACCGCCTCCGCCGGGAGGGCGACGGCGTCGTCATCCTCGACGTCCGGGAACCCGACGAGAACGCCCAGGGCTCGATCCCGGGTGCGATCTTCATCCCCCGGGGCCAGCTCGAGTCCAACATCGAGAACAAGGTCCCCAACAAGGACGCCACCGTCCTGATCCACTGCGCCTCGGGCGTGCGGTCCGCGTTCGCAGCCAAGACCCTGGCCGAGCTCGGCTACGCCGACGTCGCCTCGGTCGCCGGCGGGTTCAACAAGTGGAAGGACGAGGGGCGCGACTGGAGCACCCCGAAGAACCTCACCCCCGAGCAGCGGAACCGCTACCAGCGCCACCTGCTGCTGCCCGAGGTCGACATCGAGGGCCAGATCAAGCTGCTGGAGGCCAAGGTCCTCCTCCTCGGCGCCGGTGGCCTCGGCTCCCCGGCCGCCCTCTACCTGGCTGCGGCGGGCGTGGGCACGCTCGGCATCATCGACATGGACGTCGTCGACGAGTCCAACCTGCAGCGCCAGATCCTCCACAACATGGACCGCATCGGCATGCGCAAGGTCGACTCGGCCAAGGAGACCCTCACCCGGCTCAACCCCGACGTCAGCGTGGTCACCCACGACGTCCGCCTCGACGCCAGCAACGTGCTCGACATCATCGCCGACTACGACATCATCGTGGACGGCACGGACAACTTCCCGACCCGCTTCATGGTCAACGACGCGTCGGTGAAGCTCGGCATCCCGGTCGTGCACGGCTCGATCTTCCGGTTCGAGGGCATGGTCACCGTCTTCGACCCCAAGGACGGCCCGACCTACCGCGACATGGTCCCCGAGCCCCCGCCCGCCGAGCTGGCGCCCAGCTGCGCCGAGGCCGGCGTCCTCGGCGTGCTGCCCGGCATCGTCGGGTCGCTCCAGGCGATCGAGACCATCAAGCTGATCCTGGACCTCGGCGACTCCCTCCGGGGCCGCCTGCTCGCCTACGACTCCCTGGAGCAGAGCTTCCGGGAGTACAAGGTCCGCAAGGACCCGGCCAACGAGATCACCTGGGAGAACCGGGACCAGATCCAGGTCGTGGAGCTCGACGGGCTGTGCATGCCCGCCCCGCTGCAGTCGTAGGAGAAAATCCGGAGATCCCGGTCAAGTTCGCGTCCGCTTCGTCCGATCACCTGAGTGTTCACATGAGCACGCTGGGTGAGGACGAGGTCGGATGTCGATCACGATCGAGAACGAAGAGCAGGAGCACCAGGGTCGGGCCGCCCGCATCGGCGCCTGGCTGCTCGCCGTCATCGTGGCCACCGCGGCGACCGTGCTGCTCACCGCCGCGCCGGCCAGCGCCGCCCCGACGGCCTGCTCCACCGGCGCGCTCCTCGGCGACCGCGTCGCCGTCGACACCATCGAAGCCGACGCCCAGCAGGACTTCCTGCGCCAGCTGAACGACCTGCGCCGGGCCCGTGGCCTCGGCGCGCTGGCCTGGAACGGTTCCATCGCCACCCCCTCGATCGGGTGGTCCCAGACCATGTCGTCCCAGGACTGGCTGCACCACGCCCGCGACGTCGACGGCTGGGGCGGCGCCGACGGCGTCGAGCCCAACCAGGACTACGTCACGATCAACTCCCGCATCGTGTCGAACTGGCAGCGCCTGGCCGAGAACGTCGGCGTCAGCAGCATGTACAGCTCGTGCACGATGGACGATCTCGAAGCCAACGCCGCCAAGGCGGTGCTCGGGCTCCACAACGCCTTCGTGAACTCCTCGGGCCACTACGCCAACATGGTCGGCGACCACAACCAGGTCGGGATCGGCGTGCACATCGACCACGCCAAGATGTGGGTCACCGTGCGCTTCGCCAAGGGCGACCTGCCCGCCGGCAGCTCCGCGACGCCGCTGACCACCGCGACCTACGACGCGAACGGCGGATCCGGGACGATCTACCGGCTCTACCGTGCGTACTTCCTGCGGGAACCGGAGCGGGCCGGCTACGACCACTGGCTCGGTGCGTACCGCCAGGGCTACCGCCTCGACGGCATCTCCAACGACTTCGCCCGGTCGACCGAGTTCGAACTCCGCTACGGGTTCGTCAGCAACGGCGAGTTCCTCCAGCGGGTGTACATGAACGTGATGGGCCGGGCCGCAGACGCCAAGGGCTACGCCTACTGGATGGATCAGATGAACCGGGGCATGTCCCGCGGCTTCGTGATGATCTACTTCTCGGACTCCGCCGAGTTCCGGAGCAAGACCGCAGCGGGGCGCCCGCCCGGGTACTGATCCGACGTCTCTCGGGGCGGCGCTGCTCGGGTCGGTACGCTCGGCGGGCCCACCCGACGAGCCCGGAGGCCGGAACCCATGCGAGGTCCAGTGCGGATCGCCAAGGCAGTCCTGCGCCGCGTGCGCCCCTCGGGCCGCGGCGGCGTCGACGCCGACCTGATCCACGCCGTCAAGAACGAGCTGGTCGACGAGATCGGCGGCATCAAGGGCCAGATGGTCGCGGTCAACGCCGGCACCCGCTCGGTGCAGGACCAGCAGTCCATGGCCGGCACCCGCATCGAGCAGCTCCTGGCCGAGGTCTCCTGGACCCGTGACGAGGTGCTCGCCGCGTTCGAGCGCATCACGCCCATGGCGCGGGCTCGGCTGCTGCACGCCGCCCGGATCACCGACATCGACCAGCCCACGGCCGATGCCCTGAACTACCTCGGCTCCCACCTGGGCCCGCTGTCCGACGTCGGGCTGTGGCGCAACGATCCCGTCGTGGTCGAGTGGGCGGCGGGCACGGCCCGGGTCGGGGCGGTCAACGAGCGCATCGTCGAGCAGCCCTACGTGCACGGCGCCCTCGCCTCGCTGCCGCCCGGCTCGCGCATCGTCGACGTCGGCGGGGGCGAGAGCCTCGTCGGCCTCGGTCTCGCCAGCCTCGGGCACCACGTCACCGTCATCGAGCCGGCCGGCTACCCCTACGAGCACCCGAACCTCACGGTCAACGAGGCGACGCTCGAGGAGTACGAGCCCGACGCCCCGGTCGACGCGGTCATCCTGCTGTCGGCCATCGAGCACTTCGGCATCGGCGCGTACGCCAACAACGGCGAGCTGGACGCAGACGCCGACCTCGCTGCCATGAAGGTGGTGCGCGACCTGCTCGCCCCCGACGGCATCGTGGTCCTGACCACGCCGTTCGGGCCGAGCGCGGTGAACGAGCTCGAGCGCACCTACGACGTGGAGCGGCTCGGGTCGCTGTTCGAGGGGTACCGCATCGAGGAGGTGGTCATCGCGAGCCGCCAGGACGCCACCACCTGGACCGTCACCACCACGGCCGGCTCCCTGGACGACGGCATCACCACGCCGGGGGCGCCGGGTCACGTCGCCATGGTCCGGGCCCGCCGCACCGCGTGACCGTCGTCTTCGACCTGGTCGGGGTCCAGAACCGCGACCACGGCGAACGGGGCATCGCCCGGTACGTGCTGAACACGGCCCTCGAGGTCGAGCGGCTCGCCCCCGGGCTCGTGGACCACTGGCTCCTGCGCGGCGACATGCCCGTGCCGGGCACGCTCGAGCCCCTGCTGTCCACCGGGCGGGCCCGCCTTCTCACCGCGGACCGGTCCTGGCTCGACGTGGGCGAGGGTGGCGTGTTCGTCGCCGGGTCCCTGTTCGAGCTGGACGAGCCGGTGGA
>DMTU01000210.1:9307-11403 GCA_003476595.1 Acidimicrobiaceae bacterium
CGAGCTGGACGAGCCGGTGGACGACGTCCTGCCCCGGCCGTTCCGGGATCCGATCTGGCGGCGCATGGCGGTGCTGTACGACCTCATCCCGCTGCGCTTCCCCGAGGTGTACCTCACCAACGAGGCCCTCCGGCACCCGTACCTCGCCCGCGTCGAGGTGGCCAAGGCCATGGACCACCTCCTGGCCATCAGCGAGGCCACGGCCCAGGACGCCGAGGCGCTGCTCGCGCACCCCCGGACCCGCACCACCGTGGTCGGCGCCGGTGCCGACGAGCGGTTCCGCCCCCACCCCGGCGGGCGCAGCGCCGCCATCGCCGAGATGGCGGCCCGGCCCCCGGTGCCCGGCATCCGCCCCGGCTACGTGCTGAACCCCAGCGGCATCGAACCCCGCAAGAACATCGACCGCCTGCTCGAGGCCTACGCCTCCCTGGCGCCCGAGCGGCGAGCCGCCCACCAGCTCGTGCTGGTCTGCAAGACCAACCCCGACGAGGCCGCCCACCTCGCCGCCACCGCGGCCGAGCTCGGGGTCAGCGACGACCTCCTCGTCACCGGCTACGTCGGCGACGAGGACCTGGTGCGCCTCTACCAGGCCGCCCACCTCGTGGTGTTCCCCTCCCTGTACGAGGGGTTCGGTCTGCCGGTGCTGGAGGCCATGCAGTGCGGGGCGCCGGCCATCTGCAGCGACTCCTCGTCGCTCAAGGAGGTCCAGACCGACCCGAGCGCCCGGTTCGACCCCCACGACGTCGGTGCGATCGCCGCCGCCCTCGATCGGGTCCTGGACGACGACGCCGAGCGCGCCCGCCTCGAGGCCCAGGAGCCGCCCGAGTTCACCTGGGAGCGCGTCGCCCGGGGAGCCGTCGACCAGATCCGGCGCCTGGAGGCCGAGGCCGGTCGGCACCGCTCGGCGCGGCGCCGTCCCCGGGTCGCCCTCGTGACGCCGCTGCCGCCGCAGCGCTCGGGCATCGCCACGTACGCGGCCCGGATGATCGAGCACCTGAAGGACGCCGTCGAGCTCACCGTCTTCGTCGACGGCGGGCTCGAGGAGGTCACGCCCATCCCGGGGGTCGCCGTCCACGAGACCCATGCGTTCCACAGCATCGACGCGTCGGGCCGGCCCTTCGACCGCATCGTCACCTTCCTCGGGAACTCGTCGTTCCACGTCGACGCCCTCCAGCTCGTGCGCGACGTGGGCGGCACGGTGCTGCTCCACGACGCCCGGATGACCGGGCTCTACTCCGAGGTGCAGAAGGCCCGGCCCGACCGCCTCGTCTTCGGCAGCGTCGGGATGACCGTGGGCACCCGCTACCCCGACCGGTACCGCAAGGCCATCGAGATGCAGTGGATCATCCCGCCCGACCTGGCCGCCCAGTCCGGCATCCACCTCCTGGCCGAGATCGTCGCCGCCGCCGACCAGGTGCTCGTCCACTCCGGGTACGCCGCCACCCTCACCGAGCTCGACACCGGGGTGCGACCGGCGGTGGCCTTCCCCATCCCGTGCATCGAGCCCCGGGGTCTCGACGAACCGGTGGACCCGACCAACCACCGGCTGGTGAGCGTCGGCATCGTGTCTCCCACGAAGTGCCCCGTCGTGCTCATCGAGGCGATGGCCGAGGTCCGCCGACGCATCCCCGATGCAACCCTCACCTTCGTCGGCGACGGTCCCGAGGACCACATCGCCGACCTCCGCCGCCGCATCGACGACCTCGGCCTCACCGACGTGGTGACGCTCACCGGCCACGTGGACGACGAGACGTTCGATCGGATGCTCGCCGAGGCCGCCGCCGCCGTGCAGCTGCGGGCCTTCACCAACGGGGAGTCCTCGGCTGCGGTGATGGACGCGCTGAGCGCCGGCGTGCCGACGGTGGTGACCGCGCTCGGCGCCATGACCGAGCTGCCGGACGACGCGGTCGTCCACGTGCGCCCCGGCGCCACCGCCGACGAGCTGGCCGACGTCCTGTGCGACCTGCTCGCCGACCCCCGCCGGCGCGGTGCCCTCCGTGCCGGCGCCCACGCCTACGCGGGCGCCAACGGCTTCGAGCACGCCGCCCGCCGCCTGCTGGAGGCCCTCCGTGCCTGATCGCTCGTTCCTGCGCCGC
>DMTU01000210.1:11477-13725 GCA_003476595.1 Acidimicrobiaceae bacterium
AGGCCTGGCCTGCCCGACGTCGACCTCCAGGCCGTCCCGCTCAACGCCGCCTGCCTTGTCGAGGACTTCGCCGCCCTCGAGGGCTGGATGCGCCACGTCTTCCCGTGGGGCCAGGAGGTCCACGGCCGCCGCTTCCCGCGGGGCGTCGAGTACCGGAAGCACTGGGAGGTCGTCCAGGCCGCCCGCGCCCTGTCCGCCGGCGGCGTGCTGCGCCCCGATGCCGAGGTGCTCGGGGTCGGGGCCGGCACCGAGCCCACGGTCTTCTGGCTCACCAACCACGTGAAGCGGGTGTTCGCCACCGACCTGTACCTCGCCGGTGGCTGGGAGGAGTCCGCCAGCCAGCGGATGCTCACCGAGCCCGGGTCGGCGTGGCAGGGGGAATGGAACCCCCGCCGCCTCGTCGTGCAGCACATGGACGCCCTCGACCTGCGCTACGAGGACGACTCCTTCGACGCCATCTTCTCCTCGAGCAGCATCGAGCACTTCGGCACCCACGACGACGTGGCCCGCAGCATCCGGGAGGCCCACCGGGTGCTCAAGCCCGGCGGCGTGCTGTCGGTGTCGACCGAGCTGCGCATCGCCGGCCCCGGCCCGGGCCTGCCCGACATCCTCATGTTCGACCGCGACCAGCTGGCCGCCTGCGTCACGGACGCCGCGCCCTGGGAGCCGATGGACCCGATGCGGCCGACCCTGCCGGACCCGGCCCTGGCGGTGGACTTCGCCGACGCCGCCGCCGACGTGCAGGCCCACGTCGCCGAGCACGGCGAGATCAAGTGGGCCGACCTGCGCTGGTCCCGCTACCCGCAGATCGTGCTGCGGCACCTGGACTACGACGACGAGCGTCTCTGGACCAGCGTCCACCTGGCCCTGCGCAAGCCTCGCTGACTTCCGGTTCTGCTCAAGTCCACCCCTCCAGGGTGCCGATGAAGGAGGCGATCACGCATGTCGCCCCTCCGCACCCGCCGCACCCTCGCCGTCCTGGCCGCGCTCGCCCTGAGCCTGCCGGTGGCCACCGGTGTCGCCGGCGCGCTCCCGGCCGAGCCGCCGCCGGACTGGGACAGCGCCGAGGTCGTCGAGCTGCCCGAGGAGCCCGACGCCCAATTGATGCCCACCAGCGCCTACCCCGAGGTGCCCGGCGTCGACCTGCTGGGGCTGGGCTACCAGGGCGAGCCCCTCGACGCCGAGCTGCTCGACCGCATCGGCGCGCCGCTCCCCGAGGATCCTGAGGAGCGCATCGGGGAGATCTCGGTCCGCCTGGAGATCGGTCCCGGCCAGCGCGACGGCCTCGCCGAGGCCCAGGAGCTCCTG
The DNA here is from genome assembly GCA_003476595.1 of Acidimicrobiaceae bacterium. Lineage (GTDB taxonomy): Bacteria > Actinomycetota > Acidimicrobiia > Acidimicrobiales > Salinilacustritrichaceae > Salinilacustrithrix. The sequence continues at coordinate 12,786 of DMTU01000210.1, forward strand.
CGCGCCGCGGTGGCCACGCTCGGACCGGCCGCCGAGCAGCTGCGCGGTGCCCTCGCCGTGAGCCAGCGGCACGAGGCCGAGGCCACCACCCGTGCAGCCGAGGCCCGACAGCGCCTGCGCGCTCGCACCGAGGCACTCGCCACCCACCGCCAGGACATGGCCGAGGTCGCGGTCGCCGCTTACGTCAGCCCGCCCGATGCCGACGTGCTCGCCCAGGTCCTCGGCGGCGCGGCCACGACCACCAGCGACCTGAGCGCCGGCGTGCTGTTCTCGGCCAAGGCCGACCACGACGGCCTCGTCCGCGACGAGCTCGAGGTCTCCATCGCCGTGGCGAAGGAGCGCCTCGCCGCCGCCCGCACGGTGGTGGCGGCTGCGACCGCCCGCACCACCGCGACCGCCACGTCTCTGGCCGAGGCCGAGACCCGACTCGACGCGCATCGTCTGGCACTCGAGCTGGTGGAAGCCGCCCGTCTGACGATCGAGGAGCAGCTGCCCGCCCTCCAGGCCGATCTGGACCGCACCATCGAGGAGACCTGGGGCCGCCTCGAGGAGCTCATCGGCATCGACGTCACGGCCCTCGGCGGGGTCCCGACCACGGTGGTGAAGGGCATCACCATCCACCCGGCCATCGCCCCCCGCCTGCACGCCCTGCTCGAGCACGCCCACGCCGACGGCGTGCCCCTCGGCGGCTGGGGCCACCGCTCCACCGAGCGCCAGATCGAGCTCCGCCGCAAGCACTGCGGCCCGACCCCCGAGGACGTCTTCCTCAAGAAGGCCTCGGAGTGCTCACCGCCGACCGCGAAGCCGGGCAAGTCCATGCACGAGCGGGGCCTGGCCGTGGACTTCCACCTGGCCGGTCGCAGCATCTCGACCCGCTCGTCGCCGGGCTACCTGTGGCTGGCCGAGCACGCCGCCACCTACGGCTTCTACAACCTGCCCA
>DMTU01000210.1:13876-14103 GCA_003476595.1 Acidimicrobiaceae bacterium
TCATTCTTCGAGGTCGGCGATCCGCTCGTCCAGGCGGCGCAGGTCGGTGCGCAGGCGGTCGATGACCTCGTCGAGGTGACCGGCGACCGGCTCGACCTGCCAGGCGGTGACCCGGGCGATGAGGCGCTTCACCTGGGGGATGCCGGGTCGGGCCGACTCGGTGGAGGCCCGGGGCGTGTGGTGCAGCCGGTCGGCCTGGAGCGGGGCGCGGCCGCCGTCGTCGGCCC
>DMTU01000210.1:14247-24932 GCA_003476595.1 Acidimicrobiaceae bacterium
GGCGCTGGATGGCCGCCTGCTCGCGGGGCACGTCGGCCGCGTCCCGTGCCGTCTCGGCGCCGAGGGTCAGCCCGGCGACCTCGGCCATGGCCACGGCGAGGGCGTCGTCGTCGGCCACGACCCGGGACCCGGCGGGGGCCTGGGCGGCGAGCCCGCCGACATCGGTGGCGATCACCGGCACGTCGTAGATGCCGGCCCGCTCGATGACCGATGACGACCAGATCTCGCGGTAGGGCAGCACGAGGCAGTCGGCGGCGACCAGCCAGCGGTCGAACTCCTCGTCGCTGACGTAGCCCGGGCGGAACTCGGCGCCGTCGACCCGGCGGCAGAGCGAGTCGAGCTCCTCGCGGTAGTCGACCAGATCGGGGTGGTCGATGCGGATGTCGCCCACGACGTAGATGCGGGCCCGGCCGTCGGGGTCGTCGAGGCGATCGAGGGCGCGGACGCCCCGGTCGAACCCCTTGTGGCGCTGCACGAACCCGATGGAGAGGAACACGAAGGCGTCGGCCGGCACGCCGAGGCTCGCCCGGGCGTCTTCACGGGTGGTCTCGGTGCGGCGGGCGAAGTTGCTGCCGTGGTCGACGAGGGTGACCGTGCCCGGCGCCAGGTCGAAGGCCTCGGTGAGGCGCTGCTGCTCGGGCTCGGTGTGCACGGTGACCGCGGCCGCCGCAGACAGGGCGGCGTGCCCGAGCCGCCGCGCCTGGGGATCGCCGGCGGGCTCGTCGTACTCGATCTCGTGGACCCGCAGCTCGACCTTCGTGACCGAGCACAGCACCCGCAGCAGGCCCCAGACCGCCAGCCGCTCCCGCCGGCCCCGGCAGGCACCGAAGAGCAGCTCCGGGTACAGCTGGAGCACGACGCGGTCGTAGCCGCGGGCGACGCGGATCAGCCGGCCCATGCCGAGCGCGGAGCCGAGGCGGAGGTGGTGCTGGGCTGCCGACGGCAGTGGGGAGAGCACCTCCATGTCCCGACCGGCGGCGCGGGCGGCGGCGACCTCCTGCACGGCGTAGTTGGCGATGCCGTCGCGGTAGGGCGCGTACGGCGTGACCATCAGCTCGGTCATCGGGCACCCCCTTCCGCGACAGGGGAACTGCCAGTTCCAGGAGGGGGTGTGGCCGGGGGGCTGGTCCAGTCCAGGAGGAGCTGGTCGACGCGGTCGCCGATGCGGGTGGGGTCGTAGTGCTCCACGACGTAGTCGCGGCCCGGGGCGGCCATGGCCCCGAAGGCGTCGGGATCGGCGCCGACGAGGGCGAGGGCCTCCATCAGCTCCCGCTGGCTGCGGTAGGTGACCCCGGCGCCGGAGCGCTGCACGTGCCACCGCACGACCTCGCTGGCGTCGTTGGCGATCACCGGGGTGCCGGCGCCCCACGCCTCGAGCACGGTGCGGGAGAAGCTCTCGAGCGCGGACGGCTGCACGTACGCGGCCGCGGCCGCCATGGCGTCGTTGCGCTCGTCGTCGGACACGAAGCCGAGGTCGAGGACGCGGTCGGCGGGCAGGCCGGGCGGGAGCTCGACCTCGCCGACCCCGGAGGTGACGAGGCGCAGGCCGGCGCTGCGGTGCACCCGGCGGAACGCGTCGAGCAGCTCGGTCCAGCCCTTGGCCCACTCGCGCCGTCCGGCGTAGTAGATGAAGGGGCCGTCGAGGCCGTGCCGGGCCCGGAACCCGTCGGGGTCGTAGCGGTCCGGCAGCGTGATGGCCGACCCGACCACCTCGGTGCGGGCCGGGAGGCGGAACAGGCGCTCGGCCAGCTCGGCCTCGGGGTCGGACAGGAAGAAGATGCCCCGGGCCCCGGAGAACAGCGGCTGGTAGATGTCGAGGTAGGCCGCCGGCTCGTCGTGGAGGCAGGGCATGAGGATCGTGCGCTCGGGTCGGATCTGGCCGACGGCGAACGTTGTCCAGAACATGTAGGGCGCGAGCACGATGGCCCGGTACGAGGCGCCGTGGTCGAGCACGTGGTGCCACAGCCCGCTGACCCGGAGGCTGTCGTTCATCCACAGCTGCTGCTCGGCCAGGGTCAGCGTGGCGCCCGAGAGGAGCCGGTCGCCCAGGACCTTGCGGTGGACGCCCGGCGTGTCGGTCTGGGTCTCGAAGCGCCGCACGGTGACGTCGCCGTCGCGGCTCGTGCCGGCCGGGTACTCGTTGGCCCAGGTGAAGTGGTCGCGGGCGCAGGTGGTGAGGATCTCGACCTCCCACCCCCGTGCCGCCAGCATGTGCGCGGTCTCGGAGATGACCGCCTCGGCGCCGCCGACGACCTCGGGGCCGTAGCGGGGCGGGACGAGGGCGATCGTGCCGGATCGGTCGGCGTCGGAGTCGGTCATGGTGTGCGCTGCCCCGTGCTGTGCTCGACCTCGATGTCCAGCTCCACCCGTCCGATGATGGGCCGGCCGCTGAACACGTCGAACGTGCAGGCCTCGAGGTCCTGGTCGTACTGGAACGTCTCCGACGGGTCCTGCAGCACCAGCCCGACGCGGTAGGAGCCGTCGAGGAACGGGAGCCGGTCGATGCGGAACCGGACCGAGCCGGCGCCGTCGAGCGCCTCGAGGTCGTGGCCCAGCAGGTCGAACGTGCTGGCGTTGAGCATCTGGACGCCGTCGTGGGTGGTGATGACGATGCGGGCCCGCGCCGAGGGGACGAGGTCGGCGGCCACGTAGCGCAGCTCGATGGTGACGCCGTCGCCGGGCTGGACGGTGTCGCTGCCGTCGTCGGCCGTTGCCGTCGCACCCGCGATCCGGAGGGCGCCGCCCGCCGCCGCAGCTGCGGCCTCGGCCAGCACCGGGTCGGTGGAGCCGCTCGACGCGTGCAGGGCGTGGCGGAACACCCGCACCGCCTCGGCGGTGTCGCCGACGTGCAGGGAGTGGCCGTGGTCGAGCACCAGCGCCCGGTCGCAGAGCTGGATGACCTGGTCGGGGGAGTGGGTGACCAGCACGATGGTGCGGCCCTCGGTCTGGAAGCGCCGGACCCGCTCGAGGCACTTGCGCTGGAAGTTCTCGTCGCCCACGGCCAGCACCTCGTCGACGAGCAGCACGTCGGGTTCGAGGTTGACGGCCACGGCGAAGCCGAGCCGGGCGTACATGCCCGAGGAGTAGTACTTGACCTGCTGGTCGATGAACTCCTCGAGCTCGGCGAAGGCGACGATCTCGTCGAAGATGCGCGTGACGTGCTCGCGGCTGAAGCCGAGGATGGATCCGTTGAGGAACACGTTCTCGCGGCCGGTGAGGTCGGGGTGGAAGCCGGCGCCGAGCTCGAGCATGGCGGCCATGCGACCCCGCACCCGGATCTCGCCGGAGGTGGGCCGGATGGTGCCGGCGATGCACTTGAGCAGCGTGGACTTGCCCGACCCGTTGTGCCCGAGGAGCCCGATGGTCTCGCCCTGGGCGACCTCGAGGTCGATGTCGTGGAGGGCGTCGAACTCCTTCACCTCGTTCTTGCGGAAGTAGAGGAGGCGCTCCTTGATGCTCTTGTTCGGTTCGGTGTGCCGTCGGAAGCGCTTGGTGACCCCGACGATCTCGATCGCGGGCTCCATCACAGCTCTTCGCCGAGGTCGGCCTCGAGCTTCCCGAAGATCTTCACGCCGATGACGAGCACCACCGCGGCCATCGCCCCGGAGATGGCGAGGTTCTCCAGGTACCACATGCCGGATCGGCCGAGGAGGAAGTCGAAGTTCGCCGCGGCCTGGGTGCCGATCTCGTGGGTCGGGTTGTAGATCACCCGCTGGAACGTGGTGACCACGGGGATCATCGGGTTGAGCATGGCCAGGCGGTCGGTGATGCCCCGCTCGGCGAGCAGGTCGCCCACGAGGTCGAACTGGTACACGATCGGCGTCAGCCAGAACCAGGCCAGGAACACCAGCTCGAGGAAGTGCTGCACGTCGCGGTAGTGGACGTTGACGGCCGAGAGCACGATGCCGAGGGCCGCGGACCACAGGACGGTGACCGCCAGCGCCGGGATGAGCAGGGGCAGGTACTCCCAGGCCGGCGCGCGCTGGAACACCACCAGGGCGATGACGAGCACGACGAACTGGAAGAAGAAGTTGATGAGGGCCGCGCCGATGGCCGACAGCGGCAGGATCTCCCGGGGGAACCACACCTTCTGCACGAGCGGGCCGTTGCCCGTGATGGAGATCGTGGCGCCGGTGACGCCGGTGGAGAACATCGTCCAGGCGAGCAGGCCGCTGAGCAGGAACACCCCGTAGAGGGGCACGTCGGTGCGCAATAGCACCGCGAACACGATGCTGAAGACGACCAGGTACAGCAGCGGGTTCAGGAGGGTCCAGAGGAACCCGAGGATGCTGTCCTTGTACTTGATCTTCAGCTCGCGCCGGGTGAGCGAGCCGAGCAGCTCGCGGTACTCCCAGATCCGCCGGCCCCGCTGCAGGAAGCCCGGCGCGACGGTGCGGTTCTCACGGACTTCGTAGTGCGAACGCCGAGCAGAGGGCTCGTGGCGTTCGGGGGTGGCGGCGGTCACGGAAGGTGCACACTCCGTCTCGGGGCAGCCGCCGATGGTACCGGGTCGTGCCGTTCCGACCGCACTTGCCGGGCGGGCCGGGCGGGCCTCAGGACGTCGCGTTGGCGTAGTACTCGGCCGAGGCCGCCAGCCACGCGGCGAGGGAGACGTCACCCAGCGTCAGCAGCTGGCGGATCCAGTAGCTGCGCCCCTCCGGATCGGCGCTGCGGCCGAGGATCTGGGTGAACAGCGTGTCGACGCGGTCGGCCCGGGACTCGATGGAGGCGTAGAAGTCGGCCGCGACCTGCTGGCGGTTGATCCGCCGGGCATCGAGCTGCGTGGCCCAGTGGTCACGACCCTCGGCGTCGGCGGGTCGTTCGAGCAGGTCGAGGTACAGGGCCTCGACGTAGCTGCGGTTCGTGCCGCCGTTGGCCCCGAAGTACTCCTGGCTGCCGTAGAACTGGGCGGCGATGTCCTCGATGCGCAGCCCGCGCTCGACCTGGCTGAGCCAGTAGGCCCGGCCCTCGTCGTCGCCGGTGCGGCCGAGGATCTTCTGGTACAGCTCGGCGATCTGGACCCCGGCCCACTCGTCGCTGACCGAGAGCGCCTCGGTGAGGCCGATGCGGTTGCCGTCCCGCACGGGGCGGCACCACTGCTCGGTCTCGGCACCGGTGGCGCTGCGGCCGAGGAACAGCTCGTGGACCTCGTCGACGTACGCGGCCTCGGCCACGCAGGCCAGGTCGAACCAGTCCGAGAACAGGCCGGCGGAGACGACGCGCCCGGTGGCCTCGGTGCAGGTCCCCCGGTTCAGCGTGCTGCGGACGTCGTTGCCCGTCACGGTGGCGGTGGTGCCGTTGCCGAAGCTGAGCACGACCTGCTCGACCCGTCCGCCCCAGGTGCCGAGCCCGTTCCGCTCGGTCACCCGGAACCCGGTGAGGGAGCCGCCGTTGCCGTACTTGGCCTCGAGGAGCGAGGTGGGGACGGTGCACTTCCAGGTGTGGCGGGGGCTGATCGAGTCGCCGAGGTCCTCGACGGCGGCGAAGGTGCCGCCGGCGGTCCAGCCGCCCGTGCTGGAGGAGAACTCGGTCCGGGCGATCCGACCGGAGCTGAGGCGGACGATGTCGCGGGTGTTGGCGATGGCCTGGTCGGTGCGGGTCGCCGTCGTGGGCACCGGGGCGCCGTTCGACAGCTTGAAGTGGCCGACGTAGACCTGGCACCAGATCGTGTCGCAGGTGTCGGCGCCGGCCCAGCGGCTGTCGCCGGCGAGGGCGTAGGAGCGGGCCGCCACCGACTGCGCCTCGAGGGCCGGGAGCGACCACGACGCCGGGGACTCGTTGGGCACGACCGAGCGGAGCTGCTGCTCGATGGTCGTGATGTTGACCGTCTGCTGGGTGGCGCCGGCCACGATGTGGGTGCGCAGGGTGCCCGGGTACCAGATGGAGGTGCCGGCGGGGCCGTTGTCGCCGTACTGGGTGCAGAGCCGCAGCATGTCGGCGGCCTGGCCCGAGTAGCTGGCGGTGGGGCGGACGTCGATCTGGGTGCTCTCGACGTTGGCGACGAAGGTGTAGTCCGACGACGTGCACGTGGTCGTGGACGCGGCGTACACGTCGAAGCTGGAGCCGTCCTTGCGGGTGATGTGGACGGCCTTGGTGCCCGACGGCAGCTCCACGGAGCCGAGGCCGGAGACGGCGAGGGTGCCGTTGGTGACGGTGGTGCGGAAGTCGCGCCCCTCGGAGCCGCGGAGGCGGATCCGGACGGCGTCGGGGTCGATCGGTCGGCTGCTGGCGTCCTGCCAGCGGCCCCGGGTGGTGCCGCCGTAGTAGTGGTCGAGGATCTGCGCGCTGGTCCAGCCGTACTCGGTGGCGTAGCCCTGGGCACCCCACTGGCTCATGCCGCGGCCGTGGCCCCACCCCCGCCCGTCGAAGACGAGCTGGTCGGGCAGGTCGGCCGCCGCCGGCTGGGCGACGAGCGGCAGCACGGCCAGGCCGAGGACGACGGCGAGGGCCGCGGTCACGGTTCGCCGGAGGGTGCGGGGGGTGCTCATGAGGTGGTGGCTCGCTCGTAGAACTCGTCGGAGAGGGACAGCTCGATCGCCATGCGCACGTCATCGGTGCTCAGCAGCTGCTGGGCCCAGTGTTGCTGAGCCTGGCCGCTCGGTCGGCGACCCAGGACGTCCTCGTAGACCCGGGCGGCCCGGTCGAGGCGGGACTCGAGGGAGAGGTAGAAGCCCGAGGCCACGTCCGGCGGCAGGGCGCGGCGGTTCTGCAGCATGCCGACCCAGTAGTCGAGGCCCTTCTGGTCTGCCTCCCGGAAGAGGAGGTTCTCGTACAGGGACCGGACGAAGGGCTCGGCACCGCCCTTGCGGTCGAAGTACTCCTTGCTGCCGTAGAAGCTGATGCCGACCGTCTCGATCCGCACGCCCGAGGCCAGCACCCCGAGCCAGTAGTCCTTGCCCTCCTGCTCGGCCGATCGGCCGAGCACCCGCTGGTAGAGGTCGTCGATGATGACCCCGCTGTAGGTCTCGGAGCGGGCCATCCCGGTCGCGGCGGCTCGCAGGCCGTCGTTGTCGGCCCGGCTCAGCCAGCGGCGGTACTGGTCGGGGCTGGGCAGCGCCCGCATGAAGGTCTCGTGGAGGGCCACGACGTGGGCGCCGATGCGGGACTGCGCCCGCAGGTACGGCAGCGTGTCGTAGGTGTTCTGGCCCGGGCACGCGGTGTCACGCAGGTCGCGGTGGCCGGAGACGACCGGGGTCGGGTGCTCGGCGCCGTTGGGGGTGCCGCGGAACGTGGAGCCGCTGCGGTTGGTGGCGGTGGTGGTGCCGGCCGGGTCGAGGCCGTGGAGGCCGAGCTTCCAGCCGACGAGCTGGCGGGTCGCAGCCGTCATCGCCCAGGGCGTGGCCTGCTTGTCGAAGTGGCCGATCTGGGCGACGGAGGTGGTGTCGCTGTTGAAGCCGTAGGTGTGCCCGCCCATGATCGCCTTGTCGATGCCGCCCTGGCGGCCCTCCCAGACGCCGCCGAAGCGGTCGACGAAGAAGGCGTAGGCGACGTCGCACCACCCGTTCGTGCGGACGTGGTACTTCCAGATGGCCCGCAGGATGTCGGGCACGTCGGACGCCAGGTAGGGCTCGGTGCTCCCGGCGGTGTGGTGCACGACCATCGCCCGCAGCTCGGGCATGACCTTCGGGCCCGACGAGCAGTTCCAGCCCATCTCGCTGGTGGCCCAGGCGCTGCGGGGGCGGATGAAGGTGGACCCGGTCTGGGCCGCAGCGGAGGTGGTGGCGGCGCTGGCCCGGATGCCCTGGACGCCCTGGGTGCTCTCGGGGTCGTCCACGACGTGCAGCGTCACGACCCGCACCTCGTCGATGCTCCCCTCGAGCAGCGCGAGCTCGACCTGGCTGGCGCCCTCGCCGACCCAGATCGGGCCGATCCCGGGCCGGGCGTCGCGGGCGCCGTCGGGGGCCTCGTCGGCGCTGGCGGCGAGCTCGGTCCAGTCGGACCAGCCGGAGGCGTTCCGGCTGCGCACGGCGACGTGGGTGCCGTCGGGGACGTCTTCCAGGATCAGCATCTCCGGGGAGCTGGGCAGGGCCAGCGTGCCGGAGCGGAGCGCGACGTCGGCGTGGCCGTGCTCGGTCTCGTCACCCTCGGGCTCGATGCCCAGGTGCCGTCCGTCGTCGGTGAGCGGGAGCACCACGGCACCCTCGGCGAGGCGGTCGCCGTTGCGGTCGACCCGCGCCATGGCCGGGGCCGTGGCCTCGACCTCGTCGGCGGGTGCCACCTCGATCGCAGCGACCGGCGCTGCGACGAGCGGTGCGGTCAGGGTGGCCGTGAGCACGGCGATCCCCAGCTTGCGCAACATCCAATACCTCGTGACCATCGCGGGACGCGCCGCAGCACGCAACCCTGCCGTACCCCGTCCGCGAGGTCAGGCTAACCGTCGGCGGGGTCCGGGTGGGCGCGGAGCTCGAGGTTCCCGCCCGGTTCGTAGTGGGAGGGCGCCACGCCGAGCTCGAGCTCGATGCGCCGGACCCGCTCCAGCGTGCGCTGGGACACGGCCCGGTGGGCAGCGACGAGGTCGGCCAGCACGCCGAGCACGAACACCTGCACCGACGCCATGAACAGGACGCCGCCGAGGATGATCGACTGCAGGTGCCCGCCCCGGTCCCCGTTGGCGATCCAGTCCCACAGGAACGGGCTCCAGGCGCCGATCGCTGCGACGAGGAGCACCGCGGCCAGCGCGGTGAAGACGAACAGCGGCTCCCAGCTCGTGTAGATGCGGAAGATCGCCAGCATGTTGCGCCGGATGTAGGTCCACATCGAACCGAACAGGCGGGACTCGCGGGTCTTGTCGTTGGTCCCCACCGGCACGTGGGTGACGGCGGTGAGCGACTTGCCGGCCTGGATGAGGGATTCGAGGGTGTAGGTGAACTTGGACACCACCACCAGGCCGAGGGCGGCTTCCCGGTTGTAGGCCCGGAAGCCCGACGTGGCGTCGGGGACGTCGGTGCCCGAGGCGCGGCGGACCACCCACGACCCGGCCCGCTGGAGCCGCTTCTTGGTGGGGGAGAAGTGGTCGATGGTCATGACCTGGCGGTCGCCGATGACCATGTCGGCCCGGCCCTCGAGGATCGGCGCGACGAGCGCGGGGATGTCCTTGGCCGAGTACTGGTTGTCGGCGTCGGTGTTCACCACCACGTCCGCCCCCAGCTTCAGGCAGGCGTCGAGCCCGGCCTGGAACGCGTGGGCCAGGCCCTTGTTGTTGGTGAGGCGGACGACGTGGTGCACGCCGAGCTCGCGCGCCACCTCGACGGTGCGGTCGGTGGAGCCGTCGTCGATGACGAGGAACTCGACCGTCTCGAAGCCCTCGACCTCGCGCGGGAGATCGGCGATCGTGCCGGGGAGCTGGTCCTCCTCGTCGAGGCACGGGATCTGCACGATCAGCTTCACGGGGCCGAACGGTACTGAACCGGGCCTCAGTCGATGGCAGCCCGCACCGCGTCGAGGAGCGGCGCGAGGTCGTCCTCGGCGGCCAGCGCGTGCGCCCGCTCGAGGGCGGCCGACGCCATCTCGTGGGCCCGACCGGGGTCGTCGCGGAGCTCCGCCACGGCGGCGGCGACGGCGGCGGGGTGGGGCTCGACCACCAGCGCAGCGCCGGTGCCGGCCGCCAGCTCGACCAGGCCACCGCCGTCGTCGCAGACGATGACCGGTCGACCGTGGGCGAAGGCCTCGAGCACGGTGAGGCCGTAGTCCTCCCGCAGCGCGGGGGCGATCACGACACCGGCGCGCCGATAGGCATCGTCCCGGGTGGCGTCGTCGACCTCGCCGTGGAGCCGGACGCGCCCGCCGAGGTGCTCGCTCGACCCGTCCATGGCCGGACGTTCGTCCGGGGCGAGCAGCCACGTGCCCCGGTTCCGCCAGGTCGCCTCGGGCGGGGCCTGGGCGGCGGCACCCGGGTCGTCCGTCCAGCGCTCGAGCAGGTGGCGCACCCAGGCCAGCCGGCTGCCGCCGCCGACGAGCTCCCAGGTCCCCTCGCTGCCTGCCGCGGCCTGGGCGACGAGCTCGGTCCGCTTCGGCCACTCGTGGCGGCTCACGCACACGGCCGGCCCGGCCGGGTCGTAGGCGCCGAGGTCCGCGGCGGGCGTGGTCTCGGCGGACGCGCGGAACGGCGTGGTGCCCTCCAGCCCCCACCACTCCCGGAGCCGGTCGGCGACCTCGTCGGAGCCGGTGAGCCACGTGTGGACACCGCTGATCCGACCCCGGTCCAGCGCCCGAACCTGCTCGACCGCGGCGGCGTGCACGGCGGGGCGCACGTAGCCGGCGGCGGTGAACTCGTCGGCGAGGTCGTAGAAGACGCGGGCCTGGTGGTAGGTGAGCGCGACGACCCGGGGGTGGCGGACCAGGTAGCTGGGCGGCTGGGAGGTGACGACCACGTCGAAGTCCGACAGGTCGAGGCGGTCGAGCCGCTCGGTGGCGGCCAGGTAGAGGAAGTACTCGTCGTGCCAGTCCCGGGTCCCGTCGTCGATGCGCACGCCGTGGAGGCGGTCGGCCCGGGTGCGGGCGTCGAAGCCCACGAGCGACACGTCGACGCCCCGCTGGTCGAGCCGGGTGCGGCACCGCTCGGCGAGCCGCTCGAACCCGCCCACGCCGCCGTGGTCGGGCTTCAAGAACGCGACCTTCACGGCTCGGACGATCCGTGCGGATGGCTCACGTCGTCCCTCGGTTCGGTCTGGCGGCTTCGCCGCCGT
>DMTU01000210.1:25036-28699 GCA_003476595.1 Acidimicrobiaceae bacterium
CTCGGCTTCGAGCCGGCGGATGCGCTCGTCCTGCCAGCGGAAGCGGTGGTCGAGCTGGTGGAGGGCGTCGACCACGGCCTCGTTGTAGCTGCGCTGCTCGTCCAGCAGGGGCGCGTTGGCGCGCTCGGCCAGCTGGCCGACTCGGGTGCGGGGGCGCACGCCGGCGTGGGCCGTGGCCGTGCCGAGGTCCTCGCCGAAGCGCTCCACGACCTGGAGCGGATGCGCGAGGCCGTCGAGCTGGGCGCCCCGGGCCCGGCGGCCGACCTCGGTGACCACCCGGACCACCCGCTGCTCCACCTCGTCGCGCTCCGGCACGGGCGGCAGGGTACCTGCCTAGGTTGTGGCGATGGACGTGACGGGACGCAGACCGAACGTGCTCGTGGTGCTGTTCGACGACGTCGGGTTCTCCGACCTCGGCTGCTACGGCTCCGAGATCGCCACGCCCACGATCGACCGGTTGGCCTCGGCTGGCCTGCGGTACTCGGGCTTCCACACCACGGCCATGTGCTCTACGACCCGCGCAGCCCTGCTCACCGGCCGCAACCACCACAACGTCGGCGTCGGCTGCCTGGCCAACTTCGACTCGGGCCTCCCCGGCTACCGGGGCAAGATCAGCCGGGAGGCGGGCACGCTCGCCGAGCTGCTCGACCCGCACGGCTACCGCTGCTACCTGACCGGCAAGTGGCACGTGACCCCGCTGACCGAGACCGGCCCGACCGGTCCCTACGACGGCTGGCCGCTGCAGCGCGGCTTCCACCGCTTCTACGGGTTCCTCGACGCGGAGACCGACCAGTACGCGCCAGAGCTCGTCCACGACAACCACCACGTCGACCCGCCGGCCACCTTCGAGCAGGGCTATCACCTCTCGGCCGACCTCGCCGACAAGACCGTGGAGTTCCTCCGCGACCACCGCTTCGGCGTGCCCGACGAACCGTGGCTGGCCTGGCTCGCCTTCGGCGCGTGCCACGCCCCCCACCAGGCCCCACGCCAGCTGATCGACCACTACGAGGGCGTGTTCGCCAAGGGCTGGGACATCACCCGCCAGGAGCGCCTCGACCGCCAGATCGCCCTGGGCCTCGTGCCCGCCGGCACCGAGCTGCCACCGCGCAACGACTGGGTGCAGGGGTGGGACGACCACAGCCCCGACGAGCGCCGCGTGTTCACCCGGTTGCAGGCCGCCTATGCCGCCATGCTCGACCACGCCGACCAGCAGCTGGCCAAGGTCGTGGCGTTCCTGGAGGAGACCGACCAGCTCGACGACACCCTCGTGCTCGTGCTGTCGGACAACGGCGCGTCCCAGGAGGGCGGCCCGTCGGGCTTCGTCAACGCCATGGGACCCTTCAACGCCCAGCCTGAGCCGATCGAGGCCAAGCTGGCCACCCTCGACGCGGTCGGCGGGCCCGGGACCCACGCCAACTTCCCGTGGGGCTGGGCGATGGCGGCGAACACGCCGCTGAAGCGCTACAAGCAGAACACCCACGGCGGGGGCATCCGCGACCCCCTCGTCGTGTCGTGGCCGTCCGGCATCGGGGCGCGGGGCGAGGTCCGCCACCAGTTCTGCCACGTCGTGGACGTCGTGCCCACGATCCTCGACGTGCTCGGTGCCGAGCCGCCGGCCGAGATCGGCGGCGTGCCCCAGCTGCCGATGGACGGGGTGACGCTGCGCTCGACGTTCGACGACCCCGACGCGCCCGCGCCCAAGGGGGTGCAGTACTTCGAGATGTTCGGCCACCGGGGCATCTGGGCCGACGGGTGGAAGGCGGTGGCGTACCACCCGCCGGGCACCCCGTTCGAGGAGGACACCTGGGAGCTGTACGACCTCGAGCACGACTTCGCGGAGAACCACGACCTGGCCTCCGAGCAGGCGGGTCGGCTGGAGGCCCTCCAGGCCGAGTGGTGGCGCCAGGCCGAGGACAACAAGGTCCTGCCCCTCGACGACCGCTTCGCCGAGCGCTTCGCAGAGAACGCCGAGCGCCACCGCGCCGGGCGCACGCACTACGAGCTCTGGGCCGGGCTCGGCCACGTGCCCACCGATGCGGCACCGGACCTGCGCAGCCGCAGCTACACGATCACCGTCGAGATCCTCGAACCTGGCGACGGGGTGCTCGTCGCCCACGGCGACCAGACGTCGGGGTACTCGCTGCATGTCGCCGATGGCCACCTGGTGCACGACCTGTCCGTGGGCGGGCACCATCAGGTGGTGCGGTCCGACCGCCCGCTGCCGGACGGTCCGTGCACGGTCACGTTCCGCATGGAGCGGGGCGAGCCCGTGCGTGGTCGTGCCCCGGGGACCGGGACGCTGTCGATCGACGGTGCCGTCTGCGGGCGCTTCGAGACCGACCGGATCTTCGTGGTGACGATCTCCTGGAGCGGCCTCGACGTGGGCCGGGACCGGGCCTCACCGGTGGGGGACTACGAGTCGCCCAACGCCTTCACCGGACGCATCCGCCGGGTGGTGTTCGACCTCGATGACGACCAACGCCTCGACCACCAGGCGGTGGCCGAGGCGGAGTCGGCGAGGGAGTAGGGGCTGCGACGGGCTGGTCAGAACCAGTGGTTGCGGCCGCCCACGGCCCGGCCGGTGGAACCCAGCAGGGCGAGGACGGCGCCGATGATGGCGAGGATGACACCGAGGGTGACGAGGATGCCGATGTCGGCCAGGAGGCCGACGAGGAGCAGGATGAGTCCGAGTACGATCATGGCGCCTTCGGTACCCCCGGGCCGGATGTGTCAGACCAGCTGACGTGAGCGGGCTCGTCCGACCCGACGGACGGTCGGCATGCTGTCGGGCGTGTACCCCGCCGTCGACGACCGCCTCGCACGCGACGTGCTCGCCGCCATCGGCGCCGCATCCGATGACGACGTCGAAGCCGTCGTGCGGGCCTTCCGGTCCTGGCTGCCGGCCGGATCGACCGCCAAGTGGCTCGCCGTAGACGCGGGCCGGGTGCCGCCGGGGGCCGATCCGGCCGAGGCGTTGGAAGCGCGCCTGGGCGGATCGCTCGAGTCGTGGTCGTGCTGGGTCGCCTGCACCGGCGTGGGCGCGCTGCTGGCCAGCGTCGGGCACGACGTCAACATCGTCGTGGAGCACCACCGCACCGCCTCGGTGGTCGACTACCACAGCTCGCTCATCGTCGACGGCGAGCTGCTCGACCCGTACCTCGGCCCGTCCGCACCCGTCCCGCTCGGCCACGACGTGACCCGGCGGGACGCGTGGGTGTCCTGGGTGCCCGCCGACGTGCCCGGTGGCCGCTGGGACCACCTCGGGCTGCGGGGCGGCGGCGCCCCCTACCGCTACCGGGTGCTGGGGGAGCGCCTCGACCGCCAGGACGTCGCGGCGTTCTGCGAGATCTCCGCCACCCATTCGGGGGTCGGCCGACGCCGCAACGCCCACTGGGTGACCGACGACCAGCTGTGGTTCGTCCGCGAGGGCGACGACGGCGTGGCCGAGCTGCGGGTGGCCGAGGGCCCGACCCCGTTCGAGCAGCACCGCCGGGTGGTTGCTCAGGGCACCTACGAGGCGCTGCGCGCCCACATCGACGCACCGGTGGTGGCTCCGTGACCGCCACCGCCGCACCACCCGTCCCCGACCTCGAGCAGCGCCAGCGGGACATCCGCCGGGCCAAGCGCCGCGCCACCGGGTTGCTGGTCCTGGTCACCGTCGCG
>DMTU01000218.1:0-164 GCA_003476595.1 Acidimicrobiaceae bacterium
GGCCCGCCTGCAGGTCGCCGGTGTGGCTGCCGCCGCGCCGCGTCAGCTCCGCCACGGTCGTGCGGATGGCCTCGGCGAGCACCGGCACCTCCGCGGGAGCGACCTCGTCGCACGTGCGGGCCGGGTCGATGCCGGCTCGCCACAGCGTCTCGTCCACCAGCAGG
>DMTU01000218.1:309-31226 GCA_003476595.1 Acidimicrobiaceae bacterium
CTCGTCCACCAGCAGGTTGCCGAGCCCAGCGAGGCGGGCCTGGTCGAGCAGGCGGGCCTTGACCGCGGTGCGCGACCCGGCCAGCACCGTGGCCAGCTCGTCCGCGGTGACGGTGCTCGCCTCCGGGCCGAGCCGGCTGGTGTCCGGGTCGAGCTGCAGCCCGCCGAGCCGTCGGGGGTCGCGGATGCGCAGGTCGGTGCCGTCCGTGAACGTCAGCACGTACCGATCCCATGCCGGGTCGTCGCCCTGGCCCCCGTAGAGCAGGCCGTCGATGGTGGCGCCGCCGTCGACGAGGAGCCGCCCCGTCATGCCGAAGCGCAGCCCCAGGACCGGTCCGTCGGTGGGCAGCAGGAGCAGCTTGCCGATGCGCTCCGCCGCTTCGATGCGACGACCGACCAGCTGGGCCCGCACGTGATCGGGGTCGGCGCCGCGGAGGCCGAGGGGATCGAGCGCCGGCGCGTCGGCGATGGTCCGGCCCACCACGGCCTCGGCCTGGCGGCGGTAGGTCTCGACCTCGATCAGCTCCGGCACGGTCGGTGCGACCCGAGGGTCAGAGCGCGGCGACCAGGTCGGCGAGCACGTCGTCGGCGTGCTCGAGGCCCACCGAGATCCGCAGCATCCCCTCGGGGATGCCCATGGCGATCCGCTCGTCCGGCGACAGCGACGCGGCCGACATCGACGCCGGGTGGGTCACGAGCGTCTCGGGCCCGCCCAGGGAGACGGCCGGGATGGCCAGCTCGATCTGCTCGACGAAGGAGCGGCCGGCCTCGTAGCCACCCGCCAGGTCGACCACGACGATGGAGCCCCCGCTGCGCATCTGGCGCATCGCCAGCTCGTGCTGGGGATGCGACGCCAGGCCCGGGTAGCGGACCCGTTCGACCGCCGGGTGGGCCTCGAGCCGCTCGGCCAGGGCCTGCGCGGTCTCGCACGCCTGGCGCTGGCGCACGTGGAGCGTGCGCAGGCCCCGGAGCCCGAGGAACGCGTCGAAGGGCGAGGCGACGGCGCCGTGCACGACGTGGTGGCCCCACAGCACGTCGATCAGCTCCCGCTCGCCGGTCACCACGCCGAGGAGGGCGTCGTTGTGGCCGGCGATCGCCTTCGTGGCCGAGTGGAAGACCAGGTGGACGCCGTGGTCGTGGGGGTTCTGCACCGCCGGCGTGGCCATGGTGGAGTCCACGACGGTGAAGGGCCCCATGAGCCCGCCGAGCGCCTCGAGGTCGACGATGCCCATCGCCGGGTTGGCGGGCGTCTCGCACCACACCAGCTGGGTCGGCTTCTCCGCCACCGCGGCGCGCAGGGCGTCGGCGTCGAAGGCGTCGACGAGGGCGACCTCGATGCCGAAGCGCTCGCACGTGCGGGTGAGCAGCTGGTTGGTCACCGAGAACATGGACGCCTGGGCGACGATGCGGTCGCCCGGCGAGCACAGGGCGAACACGATCGTGGACGCCGCCCCCATCCCCGACCCGAAGGCGATGCCGGCCTCGGCCCCCTCGACCTCCGCGACCGCATCCGCGAAGGCCTGGACGGTGGGCGTCCCGTTGCGGGCGTAGAACTCGGTGGCCCGCGGCGTCACGGCCATGCGGGCGCTGACGTCGAGGTCCCGGAGCTCGTAGGCGGTGGAGGGCCAGATCGGGCTGGCGACCGAGCCCTGGTTGGGGCCGCGGCCAGCGCGGATGGCGCGGGTCTCGCGGCGGGCCTGCTCGTCGCTCACGGGGTGCTCCTGTGCGAGGTGGCGGTCGGGTCGTCGAGGTGGGGGCCGAGCACGTCGCGCATCGCCTCGTGCTCGATGAGGAACGCGTCGTGGCCGTGGGGGCTCTCGAGGCGGTGGTAGTGGGCCGGGAGGCCGGCGGCCCGGGCCAGGGCGGCGATCTCGGCGGCCTGGTGGGCCGGGTAGAGGATGTCGCTGCTGATGCCGACGGTCACGACGGGGCACTGGACCCGTGCCATGGCGGCGTCGATGCCGCCTCGCCCCCGGCCGATGTCGTGCAGGTCCATGGCCTTGGTCAGCACCAGGTAGCTGTTCGCGTCGAAGCGCCGGGCGAGCTTGTCGCCGTGGTGCTCCAGGTAGCGCTCGACCTGGAAGCGCTGCCACAGGTGGAACCCGTCGAGGGGCTCGACCAGCTCCCGGCCGAAGCGGTCGGTGAACACGTCGTCGGAGCGGAAGGTGATCTGGGAGACCATGCGGGCCAGGGCGAGGCCCTCGTGGGGCC
Source organism: Acidimicrobiaceae bacterium (assembly GCA_003476595.1). Classification (GTDB taxonomy): domain Bacteria; phylum Actinomycetota; class Acidimicrobiia; order Acidimicrobiales; family Salinilacustritrichaceae; genus Salinilacustrithrix. Next base: position 2,520 of record DMTU01000218.1, read on the forward strand.
CGTCGCCGGGGGCGGCGTCGTAGAAGTCCCCGTTGCGCCAGGCCGGGTCCATGCGGATGATCCGCCGACCGGTGGACCACCAGCCGATCTGCTGGGCCGATGCCGCCGCGGTGGAGGCCACGACGATCAGGGAGCCGACCCGCTCGGGGTGCATGATCGCCCACTCGAGGGCCTGCATCCCGCCCATGGAGCCGCCGACGACGGCGTGCCACCGGCCGATGCCGAGCTCGTCCGCGACGATCCGCTGCGTGCGGACCATGTCGCGCACCGACACGACGGGGAAGCGGGCGCCGTAGGGCCGGCCGTCGTCGGGGTGCGGTGACGCCGGTCCCGTCGACCCCTGGCAGCCGCCGAGCACGTTGACGCACACGACGAAGAAGCGGTCGAGGTCGATGCCCGACCCGTGCCGGACCATGCCGTCCCACCAGCCCGGCGAGAGGTGGCCGGGGCCGGCCGCGCCGGCGACGTGGCTGTCGCCGGTGAGGGCGTGGCAGACGAGGACGGCGTTGCCGCCGTCGGCGTCGAGGGTTCCGAAGGTCTCGTAGGCGACCACCGCGTCGTGCAGCTGCCCGCCCCCCTCCAGCGCGAAGGGGCGACCCGGGGTGATGGGCACGAACCGGCGGTTGCCGACCTCGTCGCCCTCCTGCCACGCCCCCGACGCCGGGAGCGTGCTCGGGTGCGCCCGCCGGCCGAGGTCGGCGAGGGGCCGATCAGGGTCGACCACGCCGGAGAGGGGGCCGCCCCGGGCGCCGTTGGGGGACGAGGGGGTGGTGCGCTCGTCGCGCACGTCGCCGTCGGTCGTCATGTGGTCCACCTCCCTCCGGAGGGCGGACACCCAGTGACGTTTCGGGACGGACCCGGACGCTTGGTTGCCCCTCTCGGGGCCGCATCCCCACCCGGAGGAGGGAGGCACCTTGGGTGTCCGTTCCCAGGTTGCCGGACCCGGTCGCCCGGGCCGCTCGTGATGCACGTACGGGCCGGAGTGTACGTGGAGGCGAGCGGACCGGGCACAACGGGTTGCCGGCACCGACCGCTCAGCGGCGCGGCCGGCGGGCGTCCCACCAGGCCATCAGGGCCGCGTCGTCGACGCCGAGGGCGGCATCCGCGAGACGGGCGACGTCGGCGAGGTCGGCCTGACCGGCGCTCGCGGCGCGGGCCGCCTCCGCCGCCAGGTCCCACGCGGCACCGTCGTCGGGCACCGGCAGGGCCTCGAGCAGCGCCTTGGTGGGGCGACACGCCCCGGCGGAGAGGGCGGTGCCGGCGCTGCGCCGGAACAGCCACGCGGTCACGGCCGGCGCGTGCAGCGCGGCGAGGAGGTGCCACAGCCGGTCGGGGTCGTGGGGGCGGACGCACAGCACGGGCACGGAGCCGAGCAGCCCGCCCGCCGGATCGGCGACGGCCTCCAGCACCTTGGTCTGGGTGGCCACCAGCAGCTTCGGTCCCGCCTGCGCCTGCGCCCACCGGGCGGATCGGCCCTGGAGCCTCGTCACGTCGACGACCGGATCGCGCCACCGACGGCCGGCGAACCGCTCGCCTCGTTCCAGCAGCCGGCACGGGTCGATGCCGCCGGCCGTCACCAACCGAAGGTGCCCGGCAGCGTCGTCGTCGGCCTCGGCGACGGCATCGACGATCCCGTAGTACTCGTCCCGGAAGCCGGCGTGCACCGACGCCAGCTCACCCAGGGTGCGCCTGTGCCCGAGGGCGATGGACGGGATCCCGGCCGCATCGGCGAGCGGGGTGACCCAGTCGTTGGTCGCCGGGGTCGGTACCGAGCGTCGCCGCAGCACCGGCGCGCACACCTCCACGTTGGCGGCGAAGGCTCGCCCGTCGTCGACGACGGTGTGCACGAGGTCGGCCTGGGCATCGATCCGGTCGCGCACCACCGCCGCGTCCCGGGCCGCCAGGAACGACTGGGGCAGAACGAGCGCCACGTGCCCTCCGGGAACGACCTGCTCGACGGCCGTGAGGGCGAACAGCCAGGCCGGGTCGGTGTAGGCGCGCACGGCGTCGCCGTGCCTCATCCGGAGCGCGGTTCGGCGCGCGGCGGCGACGGAGGTGGCCGAGCGGAGCTGGCCGAGGAAGGGCGGGTTCCCGACGACGGCGCCGGCGGGCCCGACGTCCTCGAGGAGGGCGTCACCCACCCTGACGACCGGCTCGACGTCGACGCCGTGGCGGGCCGCCCACCACCACAGGGCGGCCTCGGCCACCGCGACGGCGGTCTCGTCGAGGTCCTGTCCCCGCAGCCGATCGACCGCGTGGGCGGGCTCGATGCCGAGGGCCAGCAGCCGCTCGGCCGCCGCGAGCAGGAACACGCCACCGCCGCAGGCCGGGTCCACGACGGGGCCGAGGTCGGCCGCGTCCCGGTCCGGGAGCGCCCGGGCGACGAGCGCCTCGGCCAACCAGGTCGGCGTGTACCAGGCGCCGCGCCGGACCCGGTCGTCGGGGGCAGCCAGGCGCTCGTGGAGCGGGCCGAGGTCCTCGGGGCCGTCGAGCTGGTGGACGCTGGCGTGGCCGTCCGCGCCGGCGAGCAGCCGGAGGGCACCGGGGACGTCGAGGGCCTCTCGACGCGTCGCGTGCAGGAATGCGCCGGCGATCGTCGCCCGCAGGCTCGGCTCCGGCACCGCGGGGCTCGCGCTAGGAGCCGAAGGGATCCCAGCCGGCGAGGTCCTTGAGGCGCTCGTCGTTGGAGAACATCTCCACCATCGGGTGCTCGTCGAGGCCCAGGCGGCGCTGCAGGAGCTTCACCGACATCTCCTCGTCCCACTTGATGAGGGTGACGGCCACGCCGGTGGTGCCGGCCCGGGCGGTGCGGCCCGAGCGGTGCAGGTAGGTCTTGTGGTCCGGCGGCGGATCCCAGTGGATCACCGTGTCGATCAGGTCGATGTCCAGACCTCGGGCGGCGACGTCGGAGGCCACCAGCGCCTGGATCTTGCCGTCGGTGAAGCGCTGGAGCGCCTTCTCCCGGGCCCGCTGGGGCAGGTCGCCGTGGATGGGCGAAGCCTTCACGCCGAGCTCGTCGAGGTCGTCGGCCAGCCGGGCATCCGCCTGGTGCGCCAGCACCGTGGAGGAGAACGCGTTCCGACCCATCCACCGCGGGCGCCGACCGACCGGACCCAGCACCGCCACGGGCCGCCCGTCGACGGTGATGGTCAGCGTCTCTCCGGACTCGACGCGGTCGAGGAGGGATCGTGTCGAGTTCCGCAGCTCCCGGGAGGCGACCTCAGCCATGCGACGACTGTAGCAAGTGTGCGACGCGGTCAGAACAGCTCGAGGTCCCCGAGCGCGAAGCCGACATCAGCGAAGGCAGGCACCACGGGGTTGGCCAGCGTCCGCCACGTGACGATGGGTCCCTGGCGGGGCATGGGCACGAACCCGTGCCGTGCGCCCAGGCCGATGGCCACGGCGTAGTCGCCGCAGGCCCGCACCAGGCGGAAGACGGCGGCGAGGTCCGGCTGGCCGGACAGCCAGTCCACGATCGCCACCTCGCGCAGCGGACCTCGCTGGCGGACGCGGAACACGGCATGGCCGCCCTTCACCTCGATGGCCCGGTAGTGGAGCGGCTCGAAGCCGTAGCGCCACCGCAGGTGCTCGCCGGTGCGCTCGGTCGCCCACTGCTCGACGGCAGCCGGTCGCAGCTCGGACACCACCTCGCCTGCCGGCACCCCATAGGTCACCGGTTCGGACCACTTGGCCGCCGGCACACGAGCGCGCACCATCCGGGCGAGCACGGCCGGTGATCCCGGGTGCACCAGCAGCGTGGGTCGGCCCAGCTCCACCCAGCCCATCTTCAGGTAGCCCGGCCGGCTCTGGTCGTTGGGGGTGTTGAACACGGCGTCGACGCCGTCGGCCGTGAGCTCATCGACCGCCTGGGTGGTGAGCTGCCGGAAAAGCCCCTTGCCCTGGTACTCCGGGTCGGTGGCCGTGTCGACCGCCCGGACCAGGCGGAGCGACGCATCGTCGTGGGTCAGCTCCCAGCGCATCAGCGTGCGGAACGCCACCAGCCGATCGCCGTCCCACGCCCCCCAGGCCGGCGACGAACCGAAGGGGTTCTCCAGGTGCTTCCACGCGAAGAACGCCCGGTCCCGCTCGTCGCCGGCCCAGCCGAGGGAGCGGCTGCCGAGGGCGACGATGTCGTCGACGTGCGCGGCCGGATCGAACGACCGGACCGGCAGGCCCTTGCGCGATCGTCCGGTGCCGCTCATCCGTGCACCATCATGGCCGAGTGCGGAGCGGCGGACGGACCAAGGTGCTGTGGCTGACCAAGGGCCTCGGCCCGGGTGGTGCCGAGCGCCTGCTGCTGTCGTTCGCCCAGAACGCCGACCACTCCCGCTTCGAGCTCCACGCCGCCTACCTGCTGCCGTGGAAGGACCACCTCGTCGCCGACCTCGATGCCGCCGGCGTCACGACCCACTGCCTCGACAGCAGCCGGCCGTGGGACGTCCGGTGGTGGTGGCGGTTGCGCCACATAGCTGCGACACGGGAGATGGACGTCGTCCACCTCCACTCCCCCCTCGTCGCCGCCCAGGCCCGCCTCGTGGTGCGCACCCTCCCCCGCCGGCGCCGGCCGAAGGTGGTCACCACCGAGCACAACGTCTGGACCTCCCACCAGGGCGCCACCCGGTTCCTCAACGAGCGCACCATCGGCCTCGACGACCACGTCTTCGCCGTCTCCGAGCAGGTGCGCGATTCGATGTCGCCCCGCATCCGGGACCGGGTCGAGGTGCTCATCCACGGGGTCGATGTGGACGCCATCGCCGCGCGACGGTCCGAGCGGGAGGCCGCCCGAGCAGCCCACGGCGTCACCGATGACGACCTGGTCGTGGTCACCGTGGCCAACCTGCGGGCGAACAAGGACTACCCGAACCTGCTGCAGGCCGCCCGGCGGCTGGTGGACGACGGCGTGCCGGTCACGTTCCTCGCCGTCGGTCAGGGCCCCCTCGAGCAGGAGCTGACTGCCATGAAGGAAGGCCTGGGCCTGGGCGGCCGCTTCCGCTTCCTGGGCTACCAGGCCGACCCCATCGGCATCCTCGCCGCCGGCGATGTCTTCTGCCTGTCCTCGCAGTACGAAGGGCTCCCCATCGCCCTGCTCGAAGCCCTGGCCATGGGGCTGCCCGTGGCATCGACGGCGGTCGGCGGGGTCCCGACCGCCATCACCGACGGGGTCGAGGGCCGGTTGGTCCCGTCGGGCGACCCGGCGGGGCTGGCCGCCGCACTCGCCGAGCTCGCCGACCCGGAGGTGCGCCGCCGCCTCGCCGACGCCGCAGCCTCACGCAGCGCGGACTTCAGCATCATGCACGCCGTCGAGCGCCAGCAGCGGGTCTACGGAGCGCTCAGCGAACGAGAGCCAGCGCCACGCCGAGCATCGAAGCGTTCAGCCCCAGAATGACCAGCGTCTGTGTTCGCATCCCGTTGTGAAACTCAACTCTCACCTGGTCGGCGGTTCGGTCGATCCGAAGCTCCACCAGCTCGATGTCGCGTCGAGTTGCGACCTCCGCCCAGCCACCCGGCGGCAGGTGCGCCATCACGGTGTCCGCCACTCTCGTGCCGGCACTCGCTTCGAGCCACTTGTAGAGCTCAAATCGATCGTGGTCGCTGATCGCCACGGCATGTCCTCCACGGTACCGATGCTGGAGCCACGGGGGCTCGAGTGGTCCCTCTGGGACGCAACACCAAACTACGGACGCGTGCCGACAGGAACGTCCGCTCAGGACTGCGGCGTGAACCCCAGCACCCGGCCGTAGAAGGCGAGCTCGGCCTCGAGGACGGCGATCACCGTCTCGGACTTCCGGAAGCCGTGTTGCTCGCCCTCGAAGGGGTGGTACTCGACCGTGACGCCCTTGGCCTGCAGGGCCTCGACCACCATCTCGGACTGGTTGGGCGGGACGATCTCGTCCTCGAGGCCCTGGAACACGATGAGCGGCGAGTCGAGCTGGTCGACGTGGTTGATCGGCGACCGCTCCTCGTACACCGACTTGGCCTCGGGGTACGGGCCGACGAGGCCGTCGAGGTAGCGGGACTCGAACTTGTGCGTTTCCTCGGCGAGCGCAGTGAGGTCAGCCACGCCGTACGACGATGCGCCGGCGGCGAACTCGTCGGACTGCACGAGGGCGGCGAGCACGGTGAAGCCGCCCGCCGATCCACCTCGGATGCACAGCCGCTCCCGATCGGCCAGGCCCTGCTCGGCCAGGTGGGTGGCGGCAGCGATGCAGTCCTCGACGTCGACGATGCCCCAGCTCCCCTGGAGCAGCTCCCGGTACGGGCGGCCGTAGCCGGTGGAGCCGCCGTAGTTGACGTCGACGAGGGCGAAGCCCCGGCTGGTCCAGTACTGCTTGGCCAGATCGAGCCGGCCCCGGGCCATGGCGGTGGGGCCGCCGTGGATCAGCACGACCAGCGGCGGCGCCTCACCGTCGGGTGGCGTTACGTCAGGGTTCGTTGGCGGGTAGTAGAGGGCGTGGGCGGTGCGCTCGCCGTCCGGTCCGGACGGGAACGACACGGCCTCGGCGACGGAGAACCACGCGGGATCGAGCCCGAGGTCGCGCGCCTCACGCAGCACCACGGGTTCCCCGGCCACCGGGGCGTTCACGTCGCCCTCGATCGGCACCTCGACCACGACCGCCTCCCGATCGAATCCGGCGCCGACGAACACGACCGAGGTCTGGCGCACGGCCACCGACGCGATCTCGGTGCAGGGCAGGTTCAGCTCGGTGACCGATCCGTCGAGCCCGAGCACGGCCAGGCGGTCGAGGCCGTCGCTGGCGTAGGCGAACACCATCCGCCCGTCGGCCAGGAACCCGTAGCGGGACATGCCGAACACCCACTGGGGCGTGCCGATCTCCGCCTCCAGCTCGGTGCGGGCGACGAGGGTTCCGTCCTCGGTCACGGCGTAGGCGTTCCACCAGTCGGTCCGGTCGGACAGCAGGTGCAGCTCGCCGTCGGAGCGGAACACCGGCTGGATCACCGACTCCCCCGGCCCGCCGGCAACCACGACGGTCTCACCAAGCCGCACCTCGCCGTCCCGGATCTCGAGGCCCGCAGCGCACAGCCCGGTGGAGTCCCAAGGCATGTTCGGGTGGTCCCACTGGATCCACACCAGCTGCATGCCACTCGGCGACAGGCGGGGGTTGGCCACGAAGTCCGGTCCGCTCACCAGCACCTGCGGCTCACCCGACCCGTCGACGGGCACGGCGACGATCTCGTTTGCCGCCTCGCCGCCGGTGTCGTGCCGCTCCCGGACGCAGATCACGAAGCCGTCGAGGACCCGCATGTCGGCGTAGCGGTGCGCGGCCGGCGTCGGCGGTTCGGGGCTGATGGGTTCGGGAGTCCCACCTCGGAGCGACAACCGGTGCAGTCGCTGGTCGGTCCAGTTCGTGAAGTACAGCCAGCCGTCGTCGATCAGCCACGCGCCGCCGCCGTACTCGTGCACCCGGGTCCGCGCGCTGAACCCCTCGGGCAGCAGGTCGTGGTTGGTGCCGTCCGGCGTGCGCCGCACGACCTGGACCCGTCCGCCCTCGGCCGGGCGCAGCTCGCTCCAGCAGACGTCAGGGCCGTCGAGGAGCACCTCGCCGAGCGACACCGAGGCCGAGACGACGAGGTCGGGCGTGATCGGCGAGGGCCACTCGCCGTACGGGACGGTCGGTCGGGACGACATGGCGCTCACCGTAACGACCTGCTTCTGGAAGCGGCTTGCGGAACCGGTTCGACCGACCCCAGAACGGGCGGATGCCGAGGAGAACGCCACCGGGCCCCACAGTTCTGCCACCCGAATGCCTACATCCCTGTTGCTGGATCGCCTACAATCGTGTCATCGGAGACTCCGGCGCCTACCTCCCCCGCATCGCCGACGGCGAGCTGTCCGCACGCCTGCGCGCCGCCGGAGCGGTCGTGATCGAAGGCCCGAAAGCCTGCGGCAAGACGGCGACGGCGATGCAGGTGGCCGATTCACATGTCCTCCTCGACATCGATGCGGCGGCACGACGCGCCCTGGAGGTCGACCCATCACTGGTGCTCGAGGGCGACAGACCTCGGCTGCTGGACGAGTGGCAGGTCGCTCCTGAGCTGTGGAACCACGTCCGCCGAGCGGTCGACTCTGCGCGCGCCTTCGGCCAGTTCGTGCTCACCGGGTCGGCCGTCCCCGACGACGACATCGACCGACACACCGGCGCCGGACGGTTCTCCTTCTTGCGTATGCGCCCGATGAGCCTGTTCGAGTCGGGCCACGCCAACGGTGAGGTGTCGCTGGCCGCCCTGCTCGACGGCGCCAGCCCGAGAGCGGCGGACCCTGGTCTGACAGTGCGGGCGCTGGCCGAGCTCGTCACCATCGGCGGCTGGCCGGCCCAACAGGGCCAAGCGGTCCCGGATGCGGCACGTGCCGCACGGGACTACCTGGAACAGGTCCGCAGCGTGGACGTCAGCCGGGTCGGCGACACGCGCCGGGACCCAGCGCGGGTCGGTGCAGTCCTCGTCTCCCTCGCCCGCAACGTCGCCACGGAGGTGAAGAACTCCGTCTTGGCGGCCAACGCCGGAGGCGCGGAGGGACCGCTGTCGGAGCACACGGTGGCCGACTACCTCCGCGCCCTGGACCGACTGATGGTCATCGAGGACCAGCCGGCATGGGCGCCGCACCTGCGCTCGAAGGCGGTGCTCCGCAAGTCGCCGAAGCGCCACTTCGTCTGCCCATCCCTGGCCGTCGCGGCGCTGGCTGCCGGTCCAGAACGGCTCCTCGCCGATCTGAACCTCTTCGGATTGCTCTACGAGTCACTGGTCATCCGGGATCTCCGCGTGCTGTCCCAGCCGGTGGACGGCCGCGTGCTGCACTACCGGGACAACTACGGCGTCGAAGTCGACGCCATCGTGCAGCTCCCCGACGGCCGCTGGGGCGCGTTCGAGATCAAGCTCGGCGCCGGCGAGGTGGACGCGGGAGCGCGCTCGCTGCTGCGCTTCGTCCGCCAGGTGGACACCTCGAAGTGCGGGCCGCCGGCGGTGCTCGGCGTGATCACCGGCACCGGGTTCGCTTACCGACGTGACGACGGCATCGTCGTGCTCCCCATCGGGTCCCTCGGTCCGTGACCACACTGAGCTACGGGTGGACCAGCTCGACGTGTCTGCCCAGCGCGCTCGCCAGCTGCTCGAGGTCGCCGTGATCGGCGGTCACGATCTCATCGCCGTCGTGGGCCAGGAGCACCACGGCAGCGTCGATCACGTCGGAGCTGCCTGAAGTCGCCAGGAGCTGACCGACGGCACGACCCAGGGGTTCGTCGAGGGCGCGAACGTCGATTCCGCCCAAGGCCTGAGAGAGTCGGGCCTGGCGAGGTCCACCGCGCCACACCTGGCCGAGGACCCCGGCGTGGGTGACGGGCAGTTCGTCGTCCAGCCCGGCGGCCTTGAGACGGACCCACATCGACCGCTCGTTCCGCTCGAGCGCCACGAGTGCACCGCTGTCGAGCACGAGCGTCATGCCGACTTCGCCTTGCTCCCACCGGACCGACGGGGACCCCGGACGACGGTGGCATCGTGACGGTCGGAGCGCCGCTGGGCGGCGATCTCCTCTGCGGTGATCTCGCCGAACTCCTGCTCGTAGTCGGCGATGGCGGCCCGCAGCAGGTGGAGCTTGCGGTCGCGCCGGATCTTGTCCTCGATGGCCGCGCTGACCCAGCCGCTCACCGACTCGGCCTCACCGGAGGCAACCGCGTCCTGGGCCGCCTCGATCAGCCCGGGGTCGAGGGTGACGGTCAGACGCCCCTTCTTCGCGCTCATACGGCGATGGTAACCGAAGTATGCGGGTCCGCATACCCAAGCCGGGGCGGGCGACTGAAGTCAGCCCTGGACCAGGTCGGCGATGCGCTGCACGCCTTCGGCCAGGTCGTCGTCACCCAGGGCGAACGACAGCCGGGCGTACCCGGGGGTGCCGAACGCCTCGCCGGGCACGATGGCCACCTTGGCCTCCTCCAGGATGATGGTGGCCAGGTCGAGGGTGTTGTCCGCCGTTCGGCCGTTCAGCGAGCGGCCGTAGAGGCCGGTGAGCTTCGGGTACGCGTAGAAGGCGCCCTCGGGCTCGAGGCACTCCACACCGTCGATGGCGTCGAGCATCTTCCAGATCGTCTGGCGCCGGCGTTCGAAGGCCTCCCGCATCATCACGACGTCATCGAGCGGACCCGAGACGGCGGCGAGGGCGGCTCGCTGGCTGACGTTGGCCACGTTCGACGTGGAGTGGCTCTGCAGGTTGGTGGCGCCCTTGATGACGTCGTTGGGGGCGATCATCCACCCGACCCGCCAGCCGGTCATGGCGTAGGTCTTGGCCACGCCGTTGAGCACGACGCAGCGATCGGCGATCTCGGGGACCTCGACCGGGATCGAGCTGAACTCGTTGTCGCCGTAGACGAGGTGCTCGTAGATCTCGTCGGTGACCACCCAGAGGCCGTGCTCAGCGGCCCACTCGCCGATGGCCCGGACCTCGTCACGGGAGTAGACGGCCCCGGTCGGGTTCGACGGGGAGACGAAGACCAGCACCTTGGTCTTGTCGGTGCGGGCCGCCTCGAGCTGCTCGACCGTGGCCTTGTAGCCGGTGGTCTCGTCGCACACGACCGGGACGGTGACGCCACCGGCGAGGCCGATGGGCTCGGGGTAGGTCGTCCAGTACGGGGCAGGGAGGATGACCTCGTCGCCTGGGTCGATCAGCGTGAGGAAGGAGGCGTACACGGCGTGCTTGCCGCCGTTGGTCACCAGGATGTTGGCCGGATCGACGTCGAGGCCGGAGTCGCGCTTGGTCTTCTCGGCGATGGCCTGCTTCAGCTCCGGCAGGCCGCCGGCGGGGCTGTACTTGTGGTTCTTGGGGTCCCGACACGCCTCGATGGCGGCCTCGACGATGTGCGGCGGTGTCGGGAAGTCGGGCTCACCGGCACCGAAGCCGATGACGGGCTCGCCGGCGGCCTTCATGGCCTTGGCCTTGCTGTCGACGGCAAGGGTCGCGGAGGGTGCGATTGCAGCGACGGCGGCGGAGATTCGGGACGAGGACAAGGCGTTTCGCTCCTGGTCGGGGACTCCGCGATAGTGACACGTCGATGGCTGCCTCCCCACCCGACATCACGATCCCCGACGACCTCAAGCCGAAGGACGGCCGCTTCGGCGCCGGTCCTTCCAAGGTTCGGCCCGAGCAGCTCCAGGCCGTGCTCGACGCCTCCCCCGAGGTCATGGGCACATCGCACCGGCAGGCGCCGGTGAAGTTCGTGGTGGGCTCGCTGCGCAACGGCCTGGCCGAGCTGCTGCAGCTGCCCGACGGCTACGAGATCATCCTCGGCAACGGCGGCACGCATGCCATCTGGGACGGCGTCACCGCCGGCTTCGTCGAGCAGCAGTCGCTACACGCCACGTTCGGCGAGTTCTCCTCCAAGTTCGCCAAGGGGATCGCCGCCGCGCCGTTCCTGAACCACCCGATCATCGTCGAGTCCGAGGTCGGCTCCCACCCGACCGTCGAGGCCGTCGACGGCGTGGACACCTACGCCCTCACCCACAACGAGACCTCCACCGGCGTGATGATGCCGGTGCAGCGCCCCATCGGTGCCCACGGCCTCGTCATCGTCGACGCCACCTCCGCTGCCGGCGGCCTGCGCGTCGACCTGAACGAGTGCGACGTCTACTACTTCTCCCCGCAGAAGGCCCTGGCCTCCGATGGCGGCCTCTGGATCGCTGCCGTCTCCCCCGCCGCCATCGAGCGCATCGAGAAGCGAGCATCGGCCGGTGACCGCTGGATCCCGCCCTTCGTGAACCTGAAGGACGCGCTCGACAACAGCCGCAAGGACCAGACGCTGAACACGCCGGCCCTGGCCACGCTGATCATGGCCGACAACCAGGTCCAGTGGCTCTGCCACAACGGCGGCATGGACTTCGCCGCCGGCCGCTGCGACCAGTCAGCCGAGATCCTCTACGACTGGGCCGACGCCCACGAGCTGGCCACGCCGTTCGTCGCCGATCCGGCCAAGCGCAGCCACGTCGTGGCGACGATCGACTTCGACGAGTCGGTGGACGCCGCGCAGATCGCTGCCGTGCTGCGGGCCAACGGGATCGTCGACACCGAGCCGTACCGCAAGCTCGGTCGCAACCAGCTGCGGGTCGCCATGTTCCCGGCGGTCGACCCTGCGGATGTGCGGGCGCTGACCACCTCCATCGACCACGTGCTCGAGACCCTCGGATGAAGATGAGGGCCCGAGCGCTCGGTCAGTCCACCTCGAGTGTCGCCGCCACCTTCGAGGCATGACGGTGCAGCTCGACGAGGACGTCCGCGACCCGATCCATCGTCGAGCCCTCGAGGTGTGACCACAGGGGGGGACTGAGCACCGAGCCGGCGAGCTCGTCGGTGACCGGCAGCGGGCGGGGCGTGTCCCACTTGCCGTCATAGGACGTCTGGCGATGGATCGGCGGGTGGTAGTAGCGGCGGCTGTCGATGCCCTCGGCGTCGAACGCTGCCTGGATCTGTGGTGCCGACAAGCCGAACGCCTCCGCGTCGACGACCATCGTGAGATCCTTGAAGGTCGACGTGTCCCCCTCCGCTGGGCGCACGATCCGCAGACCGGGCAGCCCGGCGACGCCGGCCTCGAAGCGATCGACGAGCGCCACCCGGTTCGCGATGTTCTCGTCGAGGTGAGCGAACGAGGCCAAGGCCACCGCCGCATGCAGCTCGCTCATGCGCGCGTTCAGACCGGCGAAGCGGGTGTCGTAGTCGCCCGGGTTGCCGTAGTCACGACCCAGACGGCACCACTGGGCCAGGTCGGGGTCCATCGTCGCGATGAGACCCCCCTCGCCGGCGACCACGACCTTGGTCGGGCTCAGGCTGAACACCTCGGCGACACCGAAGCGGCCGATGGGCGTGCCGTTCCGCTCGCTCCCGAGTGCGTGGGCAGCGTCGTAGATCAGCGGCACGCCGGCGTCCCGTGCCAGCTCACCGAGGCGCTCGACGTCGCACGGCGATCCGTAGATGTGGGTCGCGGTCATCGCCGCAGCGCCGTCGAGGAGGCCGGCGATCCGGTCCGGATCGAGCGTGGCCCGCTCCGGCTCCACATCGGCGAAGTCGGGAGATCCGCCCGCCCACGTGACGGCGTGCGCCGAGGCGGAGAAGGTGAAGCTGGGCATCACCACCGGCCCGGTGGCCTCGACCGCTTGCATGACGAGCATGAGACCGGCGGTGCAGCTGGAGACTGCCACCACATGGGCTCCGAGGCGCTCGGAGACAGCATCCTCGAGCTGGCGGACCGTCGCACCGTTGGTGAGCAGACCCCGGTCGAGGATGGCGCCGATGTCGGCGGTCAGCCCGGGCACGTCCCGGAGGGTGGGGCGCACGAGCGGGAGCCGTTCCGGGAAGGCGGGCGCACCCCCGAGGACGGCTGGCACGCGTGCGTCCACCTCGGTCACAGGACCTCCACGTTCGGTCGGTCTCGCATGCCGGTGGCGTTGCGCGCATCGAACAGGAGACCGGCCTGGTCAGCGAGTGCTTCGAGGTCGTAGGTCGCGTGCGGGGTCAGCAGCAGCACGGCATCCGCAGACCGGACGAGGTCCTCGGTCAGCTCACGTCGGTGCAGCCGGACACCGTGCTCGTCGATCTCGTCGACGAAGGGGTCGTGGAACGACAGATCAGCGCCCCAGGCGTCGAGCTGGGCCAGCACCTGGATCGCTGCAGACTCTCGGACATCGCCGACGTCGGGCTTGTAGGTGACCCCGAGGGCCAGGAGGCGTGCGCCGTTCACGGCGCAGCCCCGCTCGTTGAGGCTGTCCATGATCCGCCGTGCCGTGTAGATCGGCATCTGGTCGTTGATGTCCTTCGCCATCTCCACGAGGCGGAACGGCCGCCCGGTGTCACGCCGCGATTGCCAGGTGAGGTAGGCCGGGTCGAGCGGGATGCAGTGACCACCCACCCCCGGGCCGGGGTAGAAGGGCATGAAGCCGAAGGGCTTGGTCGCGGCCGCTTCGATGACCTCCCAGGTGTCGATGCCCTGGTCGGCGCACAGCTGGGCCAGCTCGTTGACGAGGGCGATGTTCACGAGGCGGAAGGTGTTCTCGAGCAGCTTCGCGAGCTCGGCGGCCCGGCAGCTGCTGACCTCGTGCACGATGCCGACCAGCTGGCCGTAGAAGGCCGCAGCCGCCTGCGTGCACGCTGGCGTGAGGCCGCCGACCACGCGAGGAACGCCGGCGAAGCCGTGCGCGGTGTCCCCCGGGTTGATCCGCTCCGGCGAGTAGGCGAGCAGCACGTCGTGACCGGCCTTGCGGCCGTGGCCCTCGAGCAGGGGTTGGAGGATCTGCTCAGTGGTGCCGGGGTACGTGGTGGATTCGAGGATCACGACCGTGCCCGGCTGGAGGTGCTCGCCGACGGCGAAGCCGGCGCCCTCGACCGCGGCCAGGTCGGGGCGGTGGTCGATGAGCGGCGTCGGCACGCAGATGAGCACGACGTCGCTTCCGGCCACGACTGAGGGGTCGGTGGAGAACGACATGCGTCCCGTGGTGAAGGCCTCGGCGAAGAGCTCGTCGTCGACGCCGGCCACCACCTGCTGGCCGGCGCTGAGCGACTCGATGCGTCCAGCGTCGAGGTCGACACCGGTGGTGTGCATGCCGGCAGCGGCCGCCGCCGCAGCGACCGACAGGCCGACGTACCCCTGGCCGATGACCGTCACCCGCGCAGTGTGGTCGGCGATCGCTGCACAGAGGTGGTCGGCCAGCGCACCGGCGGTGAGGTCAATCGAAGGTCGTGTAGGTGGCATCGCTCGTCACTCGGTCGGCTCGGGGGGCAACAGTTCGGGCGGGCTCGTGCAGCTCGATGACCCGTCCGTCGGCTCCGAGGCCGGACTGGGTCGCGTCGAAGAGCAGTCGCCGGACGTCATCGTCGCGCTGCTCAGTGGCGAGCGCCGTCAGCCCTCGCACAGCCGCGCGCAGCGAGCTCGCCGGGGCGGTGTTCGGAGCGATGCGGGAGACCGCGGGATGGACGGTCGGGATGGCCGGCTCGTCGGCGGCCAGCAGCTCCTCGACCAGCTTCTCACCGGGGCGCATCCCGGTGACCCGGACCTCGATGTCGGTACCCACCTGCATGCCGGCGAGGCGGATCATCCGCTCGGCCAGGTCGAGGATGCGGATCGGCTCCCCCATGTCCAGGACGAACAGGTCGCCGCCGTCAGCGAGGGTGGCAGCCTGGAGCACGAGCTGGACGGCTTCGGGGATGCTCATGAAGTAGCGCGTCATGCGCGGGTCGGTGACCGTGACCGGCCCCCCCTCTTCGATCTGGCGCATGAACGTCGGAACGACGCTCCCACGGCTGCCGACGACGTTGCCGAAGCGCACCGCTGCGTGCAGCGCACCCTCCGGTGCCTCGCCGAGCACGAGGTGCTCGCCGAGGCGCTTGGTCGCCCCCATGACGCTGGACGGCTCCACCGCCTTGTCCGTCGAGATGAACACGAAGCGCTCGACGCCCACGCGCCTCGCAGCGTCCAGCAGGTGCTGGGTGCCGGCCACGTTGGTCAGCACCGCTTCGCTGGGGTGGTCCTCGAGGAGCGGCACGTGCTTGTGCGCAGCGGCGTGGAAGACGACCTCGGGTCTGTGCCCGTCGAACGCTCGATCGATGGCTACCCGATCCCGGATGTCGGCCAGCAGCTGCACGACCGGGAAAGCCACCGTCGCTGCGGCATCGTGCAGATGGGACTCGTCGTGGTCGAGCGCGACGAGCGCTTCCGGTGCGCATGCGGCCACCTGGCGCACGATCTCGGACCCGATCGACCCCCCGGCGCCGGTGACCATCACGCGACGACCCGCCAGCATGGCGCGCACGGCCTCTAGATCGGTCTCGACCTGCTCCCGCCCGATCAGGTCGTCGATGCGGAGGTCGCGGATGCTCCGGATACCTGCCTCACCGCGCATGCGCCCGGCGATGCCACCGACGATCTTCAGCGCGATTCCGGCTCGCTCCGCCGATTCAGCGACCGCGCGCACCAGCTCGCTGGTGGTGGACGTCATGGCCAGCACCGCCTGGTGTGCACCGGTGGTCTCTGCAACTCGCGGCAGGTCCTCGAGGCCGCCCCCGACCGGCACTCCCAGGACCAGGCGGCCGTGCACGGCCGGGTCAGGGTCGATGACAGCGACGGGAACCAGGCCTGCGCCAGGGCTCTTCTGCATCTCAGCGATGAGAGCTGCGCCAGCATCCTTGGCTCCGATGACGATCACCCTCATGCCTTCGCGGCCCGCCGACCGACGTCGGAACGAGAACAGGCGGCTCTGGAACCGCGCTGCGCCGAGCAAGAACATGCCCAGGCCGGTTCCGAGGATGACCACCGACCAAGGCACCCGGTCACCACGGATCAGCTCGACACCGGTCAGGATCGAGACGATCGCCACGCTCGCCCCCAGCAGGCCACGAGCCTCGTCGGCGCTGGCATGGCGCCACACGCGCCCGTAGAGGCCGAACGCCCACACGCATGACACCCCGACGGCCACGGCGAACGGGATCCAGGCAACGACCTTGGCCCACATGTCCTGCGGGACCGTCCCGTCGAAGCGCATGACGAGCACAATGACGAACGCGACGGCGAAGAGGACGGCGTCGAGCACAGCGAGCGCGAGGTCACTGCGGCCACCGACCGCCCACCGGGCGGCCCGGCCCCACCAGCCATGGACGTCTGCTTCGGTGTCCTCGGTACCCACCATTCTCCTTCAGCGCCGCCGAAGCCTCGCTTGGCCACCCGATGTGGCTTCACCAAGACCGTATGCCGCCGCGGGCGGCGCTTCCATGGTGCGGACGGACAGCTTCACGGGTCCACCGGACATTCCGGCGGTTCGGGAACGAAGCACGACCAGTGGACACTCATCGTGCGTGTGGCCGCATCCGTCCTCACGCTCAGTCACCAAGCGCTGGGTCAGCGCGAGGCGCGGTCGAAGAACTCGCTCGAGGCGGCGAGCGACGAGGCGAGGTCGACGTCGTCCATCGACATGAGCCGCTCCGTCCAGAATCGCAGGCCTGCGCCATCTGGGTACCGGCCGAGGATCTCCCGGTACAGCGAGACCACCCGATCCTGGCGGGACTCGGCAGACGCGTAGAAGCTGGCTGCGACCGACTCCCGGCTCAGGCCTTGTGCCAGGCGAACCTGCCAGTACCAGATCCCGTTCTCATCGCCGGCACGACCGAGGATGTCCTCGTACAGCGCCTCGACGAACCGCCGGGGGCTGCGGCCGTTGCGCTCGAAGTGCTCATCCGAGCCATAGAGCGCGGCGGCCACGGCCTTGAGCCGCCCTCCGCTCGCGATCGCCTTGACCCAGTGCGCCCGGCCGCCGGCGTCAGCGGAACGGCCGAGCACGGTCCGGTACAGCTCGTTCACCCGCGTGCCGGCCCACTCGTCGGACACGGCCAGCGCGGTCGTCAGGGCCGTCACGTCCTTCGACCGCATGACCCGCGTCCAGTGCTGTTGCTCGAGGACGTTCGGCGTGCGGCCGAGGAACAGCTCGTACAGCGACTTGATGACCCGGGCCTCCGGCGTCGCCGGACGTCGAGGCCCGGGCGCAGGAGCCGGCTCCGGCTCGGGCGCAGGCCTCGGTGCGGGAGCCGGCGCAGGGGCCGGCTCCGTCGGAGCGGGAGGGGGCGTGGGGGCCGGGGCAGGCGCGGGTGCGGGAGCCGGGGAAGGCTCCGGGGCAGGCTCCGGCTCCGGCTCCGGGGCAGGCTCGGGCTCGGGGTCCGGGACAGGCTCCGGCGTAGGCGCAGGCTCGGGGTCCGGGACAGGCTCCGGCGTAGGCGCAGGCTCGGGTGCCGGGGCCGGCTCGATCCCGTCGGTGGCGGCGAAGCGGACCGTCACCCACAGGTCGCGCTCGTCCACGTGCACGCCGACGCCGGCCTGGTCGTAGGCGCCGACCATCGTCGCCCGGTGCTCAGGCGATGCAGCGAAATCACCGTGGAGCGCATCCACGGCGTCGGCGGCGCTGGCCCGGAGCTCGTCCTCGGAGCACCACGAGACACCGCTGACACCGACGTTCTCACCGACCTTCGTCCAGCCCGGCACGACCTCGTCGGCAACGGTGACGTAGTCCTCGGCCGGGAGAACGCCGTCTGCGTCACCGGTGTCGAGGGCGTGGTGCACCCAGTTCTGGGCCGCCATCGTGGCCGACCAGCGCCGCGCCGGCTGCGACAGCGGATCGTTGATCTCGAGGATGGCGAGGCCCTCGGCGCGGCGGATCTCGTTGACCTTGTCGAGCAGCGCCGCCTCGGCCTCAGCCTCGACGGTGTCGACCGACGAGAGCGCGCAGGCCGCATCGGGCGTCAGCGCCGAGGCGACCGACGGCGCCTCCGCCATGCCGACCGCGCCGACGGCCACGGCCAGCGCAGCGAGCCCCGCCCGCTGCAGCCGACGCGGCCGGCCGTCCTCGGCGGGCACATCGCTCCCATTGTCCTGCTGCTCTGTGCTCTCACGCATCGTCAACTCCGACCCACAGCTCGATGATCTCTGCCGGAACGATCATCGGCACGACGTCACAGGTCCTTGACGATTTTTCGGCGAGATCAGAGAGATCAGACCTGGGCGGGAAAGTCGACCTCCGCTGCGACGGACCGGCACCGCACCGTCGGCGGAGATTTCGACCCCGGGCCGCGGGTGGCGATGTGCATGCCGTCGAGCGAGCCCCGCTGGGCGTCAGCGGGGAAGGCGTCGGGCCGGAACACCGCCGACCACGGCTTCCGGTTCCACATCACGCGTCACGACCGCGCCGGCCGCGACAGTTGCTCCGTCGCCGACGGTACGGCCCTCGAGCACGACCGCTCCTGCACCGATCAGTACGCCTGAGCCGATCGTGCAACCGCCAGCGACGTGGGCCCCCGGCATCACGGATGTGAAGTCGCCCACGACGGAGTCGTGACCGACCGAGGAGAGGTACGACACGAGGACGTGCCGACCGAGACGGACCGACGCCGAGACATGCGCCCTATCGAGCACGACCGTGCCCTCCCCCACGGCGCCCAAGGGACCCAGATCGACCGATGGATGCACGACGATGGCCGCCCGCCGTCCCGAGGGCAGACGCGCTGCCAGCGCCGTGCGAGCCTGTGGCCAACCCACCGCCAGGATCGGAGAGGCCGAGAAGCGACGGAGCTCATCGACGCTGCCGATTCGCGCAACCCCTCGGCCCTCGAACCGCGACGGGTCGATGGGGTCGTCTGAGACGATGCCGACCACATTCCAACCCCCGTCGGCAGCGACTGCATGAAGCACGTCGCTGGCGTGTCCACCTCCTCCCACGATCACCAGCCTGTTGGCGTCGCCGCGACGTCGCTCAGACATCGGCCATCAGCAGGGACTCGTCCACCAGGTGGCAACGCTACAGCTGGGCGCGGTTCGCAGCGATGACCTGTTCCAACGGATCGTGCTGGGGATGCTCCCTGTTGCCCACGCTCCGTGATGCGCCCACGGAGATGTCCGTGGAAAATGCCATCTTCACGGCGTCCGGGACATTCCACGATGACGCAGCGCGGTCACGGGCATAGGGTGAGGGGAAGTTTCCATTCTCGCGCGGAGGGCCCCAGTGTCCGATCTTGATTCCAACAGCGGTCGCCAGCATGGCGGGTCGACCTCACGGCGCAGGTTCCTGACGCGAACGGCGACTGCGGGCACCGCCGCTGTCGCCGTGTGGTCGATCCCCACTGTCGAGAGCTTCGCGTCGACTGGAACGAGCGGTTCACCTTTCATCGGTGGCGGTGGCGAGGCACCGAGCTTTGTGGCGATCCTCTACCAGATCGGCGACGGTCCTGCCGTGCGCATGAAGTTCAACTGGCAAGGTGCCACGGAATCGGGATGGGGCAACGGCACAACAGACCAGGTCATCGCATGCGACCCGGATCGCAGCATCATCGATGCAGTCGGTGGCGACGTGAGCCACTGGGACGGCGTCGGAGGCAACGGTGCTGTCCGGTACGACACGCCCACGAACACCATCGTCGTGACCATGCCCGACGGGTCCCAGTTGCTCGACGCGATCCTCAAGAAGGGCAGAACGTGCCAGGCGGGCAACGTCACGCCGCTGACCACAGAGCCCCGACTGACCTACGGATTCACCTGGGGCTGATCGGCCGCAAGCTTGTCCTCCGCCTTGTCGGCGGGCTGCGCTGACGTCGGCGACGATCGAACCTTGGGCAGCACGACGAACACGAAGACAAGCGGGAGCAGCTGGGAGCGCTGCCGAGACAGGATCCCGAAGTTGCCGATCGCTGCGAACGCATACACGAACATGAGCGTGTAGGCGGCGCTGTACGCAACGAAGGGACGTCGACGTAGCATCCGTGGCGCGTCGAGCAGCGCTCGACGCGAGCTTGCGAGCAACCCGAGCAACACGATCCCCTCGATGGATGAGGCCAATGCCTGCGCGTTGTGCGCCTCGAACGGAAACGGGCGGAACAGCACGGTGACTGCCGCCCACGGGTAGTTCACCGGATTCGACACATCCACCGGCGTGAAGCCGCCGCCGCCCTGGCTGGACCGGCGACTGGTTTCGGCGAGCGCCTCGTTGACCCCCTCGGTGCTGAGTTCCCCGATCTCGAAGAACTGCTCGGTCTCGGTGGCCACGATGCTCCCTACGACAAGAAGCGCCGCCACGCCGAGCACCTTCGCGAACCCGCCACCGCTCCGTGCAGCGCGTCCCCGACGAGCGCGCCTGGGCCGACCCGGGCGGAGCAGGTAGCCGACGAACATCGCGACGAAGAGCAGCAGCGTGACATGGGGGCGCAGCATCGCCGTGGCCAGCAGCCCGATGCCTCCGAGGAAGAACCCGCCGCGCTCGCGCGTGTACATCTTGGCAGCGCCCCACGAGGTGAGTCCGATTGCCAGGATCATCCAGGAGTCCTTCCCGATGCTCGCCGGCCAGAACAAGAGCGACGGCCACAGCATCACGAGGCTGACGTAGAGCCTGTGGTCCGCGTCAGGCAGGGCGGTTCGCACGGCGGCGAACGCGGCGAGCACGCCGACGAACGTGAACGCAGCGAAGACCAGGAAGCCGGCGAACTGATCGTCGAAGGTGAACACGTACACGACCCCGGTGACGTACCGGAGGAAGCCCGTTCCCGGCACCTGCTGCGCGACATCAACGACGAAGTCCAACTCTCGGAAGCTCGCCGCGAGGCGACTGCCATGCACGTCATACGTCGCAGCGTCGCCGCCGCCGTCGTAGAGCGAGTAGATGGTGAGGTACCGGGCCACGGTGGCGAGGAACTTGAGGCCGAGGCCCGCCCAGAGGATGGCGCTGAGATCGAACCGGGCCTCACGGGCGGCGAGCTTGCTGATCAGCGGCGCCACGAGCATCGCGATCAGTGGTGCCGCCACCAGACCACTGAGCAGCTCTGGATACCCGATGAACGGCCCGGCGGCCATCGCTGTCAGCGCCGTCACCCATGCGAACGTGCCGAGGATCGACCAGGGCGAACGTGCCCGCCCCGGACGGGATGTGCGCCCACTCCGGAGCGAATCCGACACCGACGCTGCTTCGGATTGCGGCCAGTCCCAGCGTGCTCCGGCGTTCCAGCGATGAGAGGGGGCGGTCATCGCGGCACCGGCTTTCCTGCTGCCGCGCGGATCACCCGGCGGATGTGCTGCGCCGGCCGTCGGGTGCGTCCGCGGGGATTCGCGTGCCAGACGGCGAAGCGAATCCGATCGGCCCATCCAGGGATCTCAGGCAACGACGCCGCAGCCAACCGCGCGTAGCTTCGCCCCGATCCGTAGGCCGCGAGCAGGTGTTCGTCCCGGCGCGTCGGTTGCTCGCTCTGCGCCCACCTCACGAGCTCGAGATCCGCGTCGACGTCGAGGAGTGTCCACGCCGTGGACACCGCCCGAGCGACGACGGCGTCGACCCGCCAGGACCGGGCGCGTGTGATCACCTCATGCGGTTCGACTCGACGGTCGTGCGCCAGCTGCACGACGTCCCGGAGCGCACCCCATCGCGGTTCGGCGTCGCCGAGCACAGCGTGGAGGCAGGCATGCAGGAACATGTCAGTCGGCGCCAGGCAGGGAAGCGTTCGCCCGCCGAGCGTAAGCCACTCCGGTGCCGCTGCGAACAGGCCCGAATCGTCCACCCTCAGGCCAAAAGGACCCGGAGCCAGCGTCCGGTGGAGGTCCAGCTCCCACCCATCGGAGTCCACGAACGTGACACCCTTGCCGAACCGGCGGTCGAAGCCCGGGTGCAGCTCAGGCGACCGCCGTTGGAGACCGGCTCGGGTGAACGCGACCACTGCGGCGTCCAGCTCGGCGCTGCGGACCAGGAGATCCACATCGCCGAAGGAGCGGACAGCAGGCTCCGGATAGACGAGGTGAGCCAAAGCAGCACCCTTGAGCACACGGTAAGGGATGGCCGTCGACTCGAGAACCGCAGACCAGCGCAGTAGCGCTCGCTCGAGGAGGAGGTCAGTCGCGGCCTCCTCCATGGCAAGGGCGTACGCGTCCCTGGCCTGCTCATCGCTCGCGTCGATCGCACCCGATGCGATGGCTCGTGCGAGGACGCCGCCCAGTCGCTGGTGCGCCACGTGACGGCGAAGCTCGGACCACTCCGCTGCGGACCGTCGTTTGGCTGCACCTCGGCGGGTCCCCACACCCGGCAGGCCATGCGCAGCGACGGCCGCAACCCCACAGCGGTCAGCGGTCATCGAAGGAGACCAGTCCACGGTCCGCGAGGTCGAGCAGCGTCAGCGAGATGTCCTCGGCAAGGACTTCGGGCTCGGATCCGTATGTCTCGCACAAGCGTGCGGCGAGCACCCCGGCCGTGCCGGGAACATCGAGCGCCTGCCACAGTGCGGTGCCCGACCGGTTCAGCGCCAAGACCCCCCCTCCATCGGCTCGCAGCAGCAGTGCTTGGTCGACGACCACGCGCCAGAGCACGTGTGGCGCTCTCGACCAGATCACCTCGCCGGAGGGAGCCACGTCACCGGTCTGCGGGGTGGACTTCGGGCAGTTCACCCTCGGCGTCCAGTGCGTCCAGCTCGTCCGACTCGATCCCCCGTTGCTCCTGACCGTCGGTCGGCGGCGGCAGCGGCTCGCTCGTCGGATCTTTGGAGTAGTAGTAGCGCTTGGTCGCCGGCGTGTCTCCGGACCCGACCAGGACGACGCCCACGACCTTCGCGCTCAGTCGCGCCAGGAGCTCGCTCATGCGATCAGCTGACTGGCGGCTCGTCTTGCCGCTTCGCGCAACCACCACGACTTGGTCAGCGACGTCGAGCAGGTCCCGGGCGTCGTTCACGGTGAGGAACGGGGCGGTGTCGATGAGGACGACGTCAGACGTGGGCCGTGCCTGCTGGACAGTCGAGCGAATCCACGACAGGAGGTCGGCCGGCTGCACGCTCTCGAGACGCTCGTCCAGATGCGTGATCGCGCTGACCCCTGGGATGTGGCTCCGACCGATCAGTCCGGAGACGTCCGGCGCGTCGACGGGCGCCAGGCCGTTGCCCCGACCCACATCGGCTTCGGGCAGGAACTCATGGACTGCTGGACGGCGGAAGTCGCCATCGACGATCAACACCCGTGACCCGCTCTCGGCGTATGCAGCGGCGAGGTTCACCACGGTTGTGGACTTCCCCTCGGCAGGTCCGGGCGACGTGACGAGCACGACCGTGCCGTCCGACCGGTCCCGGCGCTTCGTCTGCTGACGTCGCAAGTCAGAAGGCGACTCCCCCACTCGGGACGTGACCACACCCATGTACTGGACGCTGGTTCGCAGGCCACGGTATGCCTCGGCGATGCGGGATCGAGGTCGCTCGGCAGAGACGACCTCGCTGTTGCGACGCTGCCTGCGCCGCAACAGCGGGATCTCGGCGACGACTGGCAGTCCGAAAGCCTCTTCGGCGTCTTCTTTGGTACGGAGTCGATCGTCGAAGCGGTCGAAGAGGACGACAGCGCCGACGCTGAGGACCAGACCGAGCCCACCGCCCAGCATCCCTCGTCGGGCGGGACTCGGAGGCTCGGACGGACCGGCATCGAAGGCTTCGAGCAGTGGATCCTCCTCGTCAGGATCTCCGTCCTCGATGGCCGTCGGCTCGCTCGGGTCCGTCGCTCCGAGGGTCTCCTGAAGAGCAGCGACGAACGCGTCACCCGAGATGGGGACCGCCACTGCGGGCTGCAGGGTGCGGAGACCGACCGTCGCCTCCGGCTCTCGGCTGAGTACCTGGAAGTCCTCGTACACGATGCCGTACTCACGCACGAGCGCGTCCCGCTGCGCCTGAACGAGATCCCCTGCTCCGTCTTCGATCTGGGCATCGAGGTCCGCAAGGCGGGCTTCGAGCTCGTCCAGCCGAGCCGAGAGCCGAGTCTGTGCTTCCGCTCGTTCCTGCTGGGTGGTCTCGGTCAGCGTGGCGAGCAACGCACCGGCGAAGCCGTCGGCGATCCGGACGGCACGGTCTGGGTCTGTGCCCACGCTCGTGATGTCGAGCGTCGCAACCTGCGGGTTCTGACGTACCTGGACCTGCGAGACGAGCACGTCCGGCTCCACGCCGAACTCGGCTGCGACCCGCTCGGGCACGTCCCCCACTCGAAGCAGCAGCGACAGCTGAGCCAGGTTCGGCGGCGCCGATGTGCCGGTCTCCGCAACGAGGGTGTGGGTCGCTCGGTAGTAGTCGGGCTCGTCGGGGCCCGCCGACGAGGGGGTGGTCACCCAGCCGAGTGTCAGGCCGAGGACCACTGCGAGCGCGATCGCCCACCAACGTCGCCGCAGCAGACTCAGGTAGTGCTTGGGATCCACGGAGGCTCACTTCCAGATGCGCTGTCGAACGGCACGGCCTCGCGAGCCGCGTTCCGGTGCGCCATGGTACCGACTGCCATTCCACTCCTCGCCGTCGCGCCGTCCCAAACCACCACTCATCGTGAACAGATGGCGTCCCAAACCACCACTCATCGTGAAGGGATGGTTGGTCCACAGCGCCACCCAACGGTCCATCACCCGGAGCGGTTGGGGTCAGCGGTTGCGGCCGACGACCAGCTCGATGATCGCAGGTGCGACCGCGGGGTCGAATGGCGGGCCCCAAGGGATGACGACCTCGTAGACCGGTACCGAGTTGACGAGCTCACTCAACGTGGCGAACTCCCGGGCGAGGACCTCCCGCCGGGTCCACCCGTGCACGCGCGGGAAGGCCAGCAGCTTGAACACCGCTGTGCTCGGCGGGACCAACGCGGCTTCGACCTGCTGCGCCTCGCGCGACGGTGCCGGGATGACGATCCCGCCGAGTGAGATGGAGGCGGCCTGCGCGGCGGGCGGGGCGAACGCCACCCGGTCGTCTTCGGTCGTCCGTACGGCGATTTCGGGGCGGGCGTGAGGAATGCTCGAAGCGCCCTCGCGAAGGCGGAGCTCGTTCGCCCCCCCGATGCAGGTCGGAGGCGGCCCCGCGTCGACGACCAGGACATCGTCGGTGACGAGGCTGGCGCCTGCGACGCACAGGAGCGCAGCGACCGTCGACTTGCCCCGACCCGACTGCCCAACGAACGCGATGGCGGTGTCATCCGCGGCGACGGCGCTCGCATGGAGCACGGTGTGCCCCGCGAGGGAGAGCAGGATGGCGCTGACGGTTCCTGCGAGCAGGATCGGGAGGAGATCAGCGCGACCCGACGGATCTGGGTTCGGGGAGACCTCGATGCACGACAGGTCGTCGGAGATGACGAAGTCTCCACAGTCCCGAAATCGGACGATGTACCCCTCGTCGGTCGCGGTCGCCGTGTACCAGGCGACCTCGCCCTGCACGTAGCTGGCGATGACCTCGCCGGGAGGCGGGGGCGTCGTGTCGACGATCGGCGGACCCCACCGGACGTCGACGTCCCACTCCGATGATGGGAGGTGTGGGAGATGCATCTCGATCTCGGACCGGATGCGCATGCCGCATTGGACATACACATGAACGGCTTCGCTCGCCTCAGGCACCGGAACGCTCGACGAAGGCGTTGAACCCGGCGAGCCGCTCGAGCGGGCGGCCGTCGATCTCGAGCCACGAGTGGGCGTGGAGCTCGTCGCCGGAGCCTGCAACCCCCAGTCGGAGAGAGGGGTCGAGGTCGCGGAGCAGACGGCCGGCCACCAGCGAGCGACGCAGGCAGGGGCCCGCGCTGAACGGCCAGTGGTTGGCAACGCGCCGGGTGCAGCGGAGGCGGCGTCGCGCCCGGGGTGGCAGGGTCGAGAGCCGGTAGGGCCGGGACGGGGGCGAGGCGGACCCGAGGTCGAGCCGGACGCCCAGCAACCGGGTGAGCCGCGGAAGCGACACCCAGCGGATGGTGAGCTCCACGAAGGTGATGAGCGCGAGGACGTGGAGCGTCGTCAGCACCTCCCGCGGGGTCACGGCGCCAAGCTTCGTCGCCAGTCGACGCTGCCGAGATGACCGCGGCGCGCGGTCAGCCGTCGAGGAGACCACGCCGCTGGAGCTCCGCAACGAAGGTTTCGACGTCGGTCGCAGCGCGGTTCTGGGAGATTTCGAAACGATCGACCAGCACGGTGACGAGATCGTCGCGGGTGGAGCCATCAGCGAGCTGCTCCCACAGGACGCGGCCGCTGCCGTTGAGCTTGAGGTAGGTGGAGCCGTCCAGGTCGAGAACGACGAGCTCGTCACCCGCAACGTGCCACGAGAGATCTTCCTGCCTGAGTCGCAACTCCGCCTCCTGCCGCGATCGAGTGACCGCACCGTAGCCGATCGCCCCCGTACGGTGTGCGCCTAACATCCGGCGGTGTCCGATGCGCCGCTGTACCTGATGACCCCACGAGAGATCGCCTGGGGCTACCTCGTAGGGCACGAAGGGACGACTCCCCCCGAAGCGCAATGGCGAGGTTCGCCGCGGGAGGTGTTGGAACGGATCCTGCTCGGTGCCCTCGAGCGCCAACCCTGCGGCGTGGCGTTCTCCGGTGGTCGCGACTCGTCACTCGTGCTGGCGGTGGCGACGCACGTGGCTCGCCGAGAGGGGCTAGTCGAGCCGATCCCGGTGACGCGGCGGTTCCCCGGCATGGCGCGCGCCACGGAGACCGACTGGCAGGAGATGGTGATCCGGCACCTCGGCATCTCGGAGTGGCACCGCGTGACGATCGACGACGAGCTCGATCTCGTGGGCCCGCTCGCCTCCCGGCACCTGCTCGAGCACGGCGTCCTGTGGCCGCCTACGATCCACGGCGACATCCCGCTGACGGCGGAGTTCGCAGGAGGACACGTCCTCGACGGCGAGGGCGGCGACGAGGTACTCGGTGTCGAAGCCCACCGCATCGCGCCCGTGAGGGCGCTCGCCCGTTCGCCCCGCCACGCCTCGCTGCGGCGCCTGCGCTCGGCGGCCGGAGCCGTGCTGCCGCCGTCCGTGCGGCGACAGCGGGCGCTCCTCCGATATCGCAGCTCGCACGTGACATGGCTGCGGGCCGACGCCCAACAAGAGCTCGTCGACGCCGTCGTCGAGGTCGAGGTCGGTCAGCCACTCTCGTACGAGAGGAGCGTCCATCACGTTCCGCGCCGGCGCACGCAATCGGTCCTCCGACGCAACCGTCGAGCCCTCGCCCAACAGCGGAGGAGCGACATCCAGAGCCCGCTGCTCCATCCGGATTTCGTCGCGGCCCTCGGCCGCGATGGTGGATTCCTCGGACGGGGAGACCGGACAGCGGTGATTCGCAGCATCGCCAACGACCTGCTGCCCGATGCCCTGCTCTCGCGGACCTCGAAGGCCATCTTCAATCAGGCGTTCCTCGGGCCGCACGCGCGAGAGTTTGCGCGGCACTGGGATGGTTCGGGTGTCGACCACTCCATCGTCGATGCCGAGGAGCTCCGACGCATCTGGCAGAGCGAACGCGGCCATGCCATGACCTCTGCGCTCCTCCAAGCAGCATGGCTCAGCCATCAGTCACCTTCGCAGTCGTGAGGACACGGATACGGACCGTGAGATCTCTGCTGGACCTCAACACGCACTCAACGGACGATTCGGACATACCGTCAGAGATCCACCCCCCATACCTCGCCGAACGGGACTCCAATGCGTTGACCCGGTTCCGAGGCGGTGTGACGCTCATCGCACCGGCGGCGGGGAAGTCCGCGATCGACGGTTTCCATCAACTCGACCCAGGAGATTCTCCAATGACCTACGAAACCCCCACCATCATCGAGCTCGGCACCGTTGCCGACTTCACTCGTGCAGATGAGCTCGGTGGCATCTATGACGGCCAGATCTTCCACAAGGATGTGCAGACGCCGCCCTCGAGCTGAGCCTTCAGCGGCAAGTCACGTCAGGCCCCGGGCACTTGCCCGGGGCCTGACGCGTTCTCCGCGACAGTTCAGCGGCGTGCGGAGTCGCGACGGGCATGAAGCCGTCGCCGGGCGATCGACGCAACACGGTCGCGGCGGGATCGATAGCCGCCGCTTGCCAGGTACTCCTCCGAGGGCCGCAGCCAGTTTCGGAGCACGCGGCGCCGGTCGACGCTCGGCATGCCGAAGGTCTTGGCGAGCTTCATGGCGACCTTGTCGAGATCCGGGCGATCGTAGGCACGACGCAAGACGAGATCGAGGGGCCGGCTCGATGGCGCACCGAGCACCAGCTCGGGATCGTCGAGGAGCGTCGCCACCCGCTTGCTGATCCGGTGCACGATGTCACCGACGCCGATCTCTTGGAGCATCTCCGACGCAGCCGCACGCTCCTCGGCGCTCGCAACGATGCTGATCGCCTGCTGGTCGAGCACCGACGACAGGATCCGGTGGTTGGGGTAGGCAACGGCGTAGTGGCTCGCGGCGTG
>DMTU01000218.1:31310-31760 GCA_003476595.1 Acidimicrobiaceae bacterium
CGGCGTGGGCCAGGCGGCCGGCCCGGTTCAGAGCGAGGAACCGGTGACCGGCGGTCTCGAACCGCTCGGTGGTTTGCCACCACCGCGTCGGTAGGGGCCGCGCCGCGGTGTGCAACCGGGTGTGCAGGTCCACGCCGTCGCCGAGGGGACTGCGCCAGGACTCGCCCTTGTCCATGAGGACATGGGCCTCGTCCGGGGCCGTGTAGCCGGCGTCGCGCAGGATCGTTCCCGCTATGGGGAGCTGTTCGCGGCGGACCAGCAGGTCGACATCGGAGGACTGGCGATGCCACGTCTCGAGGTGATCGAGGTGGCGCGTGGCGAGTCCCTTCAGCACGACGAACTCTACGCCTCCCTCCTCCAGGAGCTGGCCGACCTCGACGAGCATGCGCTCGAGTCGCAGCGCGGTGATGGCAAGCTGCGACGACGAGCCGGACACTGCTCTGACGGCTC
>DMTU01000218.1:31887-38181 GCA_003476595.1 Acidimicrobiaceae bacterium
CCAACGCGCGCTGGAGCTGCGGTAGCAGGCGATGGTACGCGAGACGAGCGACGAGCGCGGGCTCGTCGTCCTCGACGATGTGCAGCGCTTCGCCGGCATACCGTGGGTCAAGCAGCGCGCGCACGATGTCGACCCCGCACGGCTGGTGTGCCAACTCCGGCTCCAGGAAGCGGAGGGCCGCGAGGGCCTCCTCCGTCGGTGCGTGGCGCGCGGTCATGGCACTCCCTAGTGGAGCAGGCCGTATCGATCGGCCTGGAGGGTGAACAGGTCGTGGTAGAGGCCGCCGGCAGCCATCAGCGCGTCGTGGGGGCCGATCTCGACGACTTCGCCCTGGTCGAGCACCAGCACCTGATCGGCCGAACGGACGGTGGCGAAGCGGTGGGACACGAAGAGGACGATCCGGTCGTGACAGAGCTGCTGGAGGAGGTCGAACAGGTCGGCCTCGGCACGGGGGTCGAGGGACGCCGACGGCTCGTCGAGCACGACGACGGGAGCGTCTCGGAACAGCGCCCGGGCGATCGCCAGGCGCTGCCACTGTCCGATCGAGAGGTCGGTCCCCCCGCTGAACGCCTTCCCCAGCCTCGTGTCGAGCCCATCGGGCAAGCTGGTGACGACGCCACCGAGCCCGACATCGTCGACGGCCCGACGGATGGCGCCCTCGTCGGAGAGGCGGTTCACGTCGCCGAGCCCCACTGCCTGGCGGATCGTGAGCATGTACCGGGAGAAGTCCTGGAACACCGGAGCGATCTGCGCACGGACCAGCGTCGGGTCGCACGTTGCCAGGTCGATGCCGTCCCAGCGCACCGTGCCACGACTCGGTGGCAGCAGGCCGCACACGAGCTTCGACAACGTCGACTTCCCGGAGCCGTTGGCGCCGACGATTGCCATGATCTGGCCCCGGCGCAGCTCGAAGCTCACCGACCGGACAGCGTCGTCGGTCGCGCCCGGATAGCGGTAGCCGACGTGATCGACGACGAGTGTTCCGGGGGGCGACGGGGGGACCCCCTTCGGGCGACGCTCGCGGATGGCCGGCAGCGTGGCCCGGAACTGCTCGAAGTCGCGCAGGAAGGTGATCCCCTGGTGCACGCCGCTGAACGCAGTGCCGGCGGCCTTGAGCCGGCTGCTCAGCTGCTGGAGGCCGACGATGGCGATGGCGGCGTCACCGAGCGTGATGGACCCACGAGCAGCAAGCACGAGGGCGATCGTCAGCGTGGCGACGAGGACGATCGTGGAGACGAACGAACCCAGCGTGGTCAACGCCATCCGCTTGCGCACCAAGGCGCGGAGCAGGCGCAGGCGCGTTTCCCACAGCGCCCCATGCCACTGTCGGAGGGTCGGTGCGATGCCGTACGAACGGACCTCCTTCGCGTCGGTCCGGTCCGTCATGGTGAACTCGAGGTACGTACGATCCCGCACGAGCTCCGTCAGCTCGACCTCGAGGCGGTAGTGCGCCCGGTTGTTCCGAGTGTTGACGAACGCGATCGGCAGGTAGCCGACGACGGCGACCGGGACCAGGACGGGCGCCACCGCCAGCAGCACGCCCACGACGCCGACCGCGACGGCGAGCGTCGTCACGATGGTGACGAGGCCGAACACGACGGCCGACGACTGCCCTCCCGCCGCCATGCGAGCCCGTTGCAGCCGGTCGTGGAAGTCGGAACCCTCGTACGCTTCGAGCTCGACCTCAGTGGCGACGTCGAGGATCTCGTCCATCGTCCGGCGGTGCACCTGCTCGCCGAGCGGCAGGCGCAGCTCCTTCGCGACGGCCTGACTGATGGCGGCGACCATGAGCAGGACGCCGAGGACGATGAGGTACGGCGCCAGATCGCCCGCATCGACCTCGTCCCCGCCGGCGAGGAGGTTGAGCAGCTCACGCCCGATGAGCAGCTCCCCGGCGGTGGCGGCGGCGGTGACGAAACCGGACACCACGGTGAAGATCAGGAGCGCTCGACCGGAGCGGTAGACGATCGACAGCGCCAGCCGCACCGTCGCGAGGGATCGCCCGCCAGCGGTTGCCATGAGTGGCACGGTACGTGATGCGGTGCTGTCGAAGGCTGGTCGAACGGCGCAGTGGCTGTCGAAGGCCAGGGAGCCGGTCCTGCCGCCCTGCCGGCGCCCCCCCGCACGTTGCGCTCCACTAGCATCCACGCGGGCCACACGGGCGCCGGATATCGCGAGGGATCACGTGAACCTGGGAGTACGGCTGCGGATCCTGTGGGAGCTGTACCACCCGGTCCGGCTGCTCCTCGCGGGGTACGTGGCCGCCGTGGTGCTGGGCGTCGCCGTGGAGGGCATGGCCCTCGCCGCCATCGTGCCGCTCATCGAGGGTGGGGACGGCGGCATCGGCGGGCTCTACGGACGCATCATCGACCTCGTCGGCCTGGACTCCACCTCAGACGGCAGCCTGGTGATCGTCGTCGGTGGGCTGTTCGTGCTGCGAGCCCTCACGCAGTACGGCTCGAAGGTGCTCGCCAGCACGATGGTGCGCCGACAGACCCTGCGACTCCAGGTCGGTCTCTTCCGCGCCTATCTGGCGCTGCGATGGGAAACGGCGCTGCACATCAGCCAGGGCGAGGCCAACCTGCTGCTGACCACGCAGACCCAGCAGACGGCCCAGTTCCTGCGCAAGTGCGTCAGCCTCCTGGAAGGCGCGCTCTACAGCGTCGGCTTGACCATCGTCGCTGTCCTCGTCTCACCGGAGAACACGCTGATCGCCGTCGGCCTCATCGGGGTCAGCGCCCTCGCAGTGACCATCATCGCCACCCGGATCAACCAGTACGCCGAGCTGGTGCTCTCCGCGTCGAAGTCGCAGGCGGGTGCGCTGCTCCAGTACGCCCGCGGCCTGCAGATGCTCCGCGCCTTCGACGTCTCAGAGCACGCCGTGCGCCACGTCGAGGAGCTGGCGGACGAGCGCGAGAAGCAGATGTACCGCTCCGAGCGGGTCAAGTCACTGGCCGCCGTCTTGCCCGACCTCGTGTTCGTGCTCGCGCTGCTCGCCGTCGTGGCTCTCGCGTTCCGCTCCGGCGACGGGGTGGCCGAGGTGGGAGCCATCGTCGCCCTCCTCTTCCGCGTCTCCCAGTACCTGAAGCGATTCTCCGACCTGGCGGCGCTGAGCGAGCTCGTGCCGGCGGTCAAGGACGTGCACCGGCACCAGCGTCTCTTCGCCGAGAACGTCTCCCGGCCGCTCTCGGCGACGACTGCGGACGACCTCAGCCCGGGCGAGATCGTCCTCGAGGCCGTCCGGTTCCGCTACGAGGGAGCGGACAGCGTCGCCGTCAACGGCATCACGAACTGCGTCCGCCCGGGCGAGTTCATCGGCGTCGTCGGACCCTCCGGCAGCGGGAAGTCGACGTTGATCTCGCTCATCGTTGGCCTGCTCGAACCACAGCACGGTCGAGCGAGCGTCGGTCTGAGCACGTCCCCGACGCGACGGCTCGCATACGTGGCGCAGTCCCCGTTCGTGCTGAAGGGGTCGATCGCCTTCAACGTCCGGTGGTTCCGCGACATCTCCGACGAGCGGGTGACCAAGGCGTGCGAGAGCGCCGGCCTCGGCGAGCTGCTCCGTCGTCTGCCGCAAGGCGTCCACACGGAGGTCGAGCAGGAGGGACTGACCCTCTCGGGCGGCGAGCGCCAGCGCCTGGCCATGGCCCGGGCCCTCGCTGGGGACCCCGAGATCTTGGTGCTCGACGAGGCGACGAGCGCCCTCGACTCCGAGTCCGAGTCGGCCATCCAGAGCGCGCTCGACCAGATGCACGGATCCGTGACGGTCATCGCCGTCGCCCACCGCCTGTCCACGGTGCTCTCCGCAGAC
Organism: Acidimicrobiaceae bacterium; assembly: GCA_003476595.1. Lineage (GTDB taxonomy): Bacteria > Actinomycetota > Acidimicrobiia > Acidimicrobiales > Salinilacustritrichaceae > Salinilacustrithrix. The sequence continues at coordinate 35,699 of DMTU01000218.1, forward strand.
CGGATCTGGGTGCTCGAGAATGGCCAGATCATCGAGGACGCGCCTGCGGGAGAGCTGCTCCGGACTGCGGGGAGCCGCTTCGCGGCCCTCGGTTCGCTGCAGGGTCTGCACTCCGAGGGCTGACCGAGCCGACAGCGGGATGCCGCTGCGTCAACCAGCCCACGTGAAGGCCTGGCATCATGCGAGCATGGAGACCCCCTGCGAATCTGGTCCTGTCGGGACGACGGCCTCCCCGGGTGGTGCCGCATCCGGTCTCGACTTGCGAGAGCTGGCCGCACTGGTGCAGGAAGATTGGCGTACCCATCGCCGGTCCATCGGCTCGGCCGGCTTCCACGCACTGCTGGTGCAACGGCTCGGCGCATGGCGCCGGCACGTGCCGCTGCCGTGGCGCAAGCTGCTGTCGGGCGTGTACGGCGTCCTGAGCACCCTGGTGCGCAACGTCTACGGGATCGACCTGCCCGACCGCACGTCGATCGGTCGGCGGGTGTTCATCGCCCACCATGTCGGCGTGCAGGTCGACGGCCATGCCGTCATCGGCGACGACGTCATGATCCGTCACAACGTCACGATCGGCCTCGGCGACTCGAGGACGAGTCTCGCCGCACCGGTCATCGGCGACGGCGTCAGGATCGGGGCCGGCGCCGTGATCGTCGGCGGCGTCAGTATCGGCGCCAGCGCAATCATCGGGCCGAATGCCCTGGTGGTGACGGATGTGCCCCCCGGTGCGACGGTGTTCGCACCGTCCGCTCGCCAGATGAAGCCGGCCCGATGACCGCTGCGGTCGACGTGTCGCCGGCCGGAGGGGTCGGCATCCTCGGAGGCTTCCACCGCTCCGTCACCGCCCGGCCCGATCGCCCCGCCCTGCGCGTCGCCGGCCAGGAGCTCACGTACGGAGACCTGCACGGCCGCTCCTCAGCACTCGCAGTTGCGCTCGACAGGAACGACACCGACCCGCTTGCGCGTCGGACCGCGGTCCTGGCGCACCGCAGCCCCGCCGCCTATGTCGGCGTGCTGGCGACGCTCTACTCCGGCCGATCGTACGTGCCCCTGAACCCGCGGTTCCCGGTCCAGCGGATCGCGGACGCGCTCGAGCGCTCGGGGGCCAGTTCGCTCATCGTCGACGAGCAGGGTGAGCACGCCCTCGACCACCTGCTCCGCGCACGCCCCGAGGGGTACCTGGTGATCCTGCCTCACCGCGCGGACGTTCGCGACCTGTCGTCGAGGTTCCCGGACCACCGCATCCTCGGCACATCGGAGCTGACGTTCCCTCCGGCCGAGCAGCGTGAGCCGATGCGCGCGGAGGGCGCCGAGGCCTACCTTCTGTTCACGTCGGGCAGCACGGGCAGGCCCAAAGGCGTCCCGATCACCGACGACAACGTCCTTGCGTACGTCCGGGCGGTCACCGAGCGGCTGCAACTGCAGGAGCACGACCGCTGCTCCCAAACGTTCGACCTCACCTTCGATCCGTCGGTGCACGACCTCTTCGTCACATGGGAGCGCGGGGCCTGTGTGTGCGTGCCGTCCGACAAGCAGCTCCTGAAGCCGAGTGGCTTCATCGCACAGGAGCAGCTCACAGCCTGGTTCGGCGTGCCGTCGCTGGCCGTGCTCATGCGGCGACTGGGAGGTCTGAAGCCCGGCGCGTACCCGGTCCTGCGCCTGGTGCTCTTCGCCGGTGAGGCACTGCCCGTGAATGTGGCCCGAGATTTCGCTGCCGCTGCGCCGAACGCAGAGGTCCTGAACCTGTACGGGCCGACGGAGGCGACCATCGCCTGCACGGCGTACCGGTGGGATCCCGCCACGTCGGCCACCGAGGACGCCAGGATCGGCGTCGTATCCATCGGCCGCCCCCTGCCGGGCGTCGATGCGCTCGTCGTCGACGAGGCGCTCCACCCGACGAGCGTGGGTGAGCCCGGTGAGCTCCTCGTGTCCGGAGCGCAGATTGCAGGTGGTTACCTCGACGATGACGACCGGACCGCAGCGGCGTTCGTCGTCCCGCCCGGGCAGTCAACGATCCACTACCGGACGGGCGACCGTGCCGTCGCCGGGTCGGACGGTCTCATCCACTTCCTGGGCCGCATCGACTCGCAGGTGAAGATCAACGGACACCGGGTCGAGCTCGGAGAGGTCGAGGCTGCATTGCGGGAGATCCGAGCCGTGGACGAGGCCGTTGTCGTGGCCTGGCCTGAGACGGGCCTGAGCACCGCAACCGGACTCGTGGGGTTCGTGTCGCTCTCGGCTGACAGCGATCGCGCATCTGGCGCGATCGGGAACGAACTGAAGGCCGCCCTCACGGCGAGGCTTCCGAGCTACATGGTGCCTCGGTCCATCCGCGTGCTGCCCGCCCTGCCGAAGAACGTCAATGGCAAGTACGACCGATCGACGCTCCGCGCGTCACTGGAGGCGACCGATGAGTGATGTGAGCCCCGACGACGTCCGCTCGTTCCTGCTCGACCGGCTCGACGACACCCTCGTCGACGGCGGGG
>DMTU01000218.1:38300-51291 GCA_003476595.1 Acidimicrobiaceae bacterium
TCGACGGCGGGGTCGATCGTGGGTCGATCGACGATCGGACGGATCTCCTGGAAGATGGCCTCCTCGATTCCATGGGAATCGTGCAGCTGCTGGCCCTGATCGAGGACCACTTCGAGCTCCAGACGGACTGGGATGACTACGACCCGGAGGACATCCTGGTCATCGGTCCGTTCTGTGCCTACGTAGCGAGATACGCCTCCGCCCCCGCGTAGCCTGAGAGGTCTCCCCGTTGCGTCCGACGATCTCACGGTAGAAGTCGACCGTCGCATCGGCGATCTCCGTCCACGACGGTTGCCGGACGGGGGATGAGCCGTCGCTTCTCCCCTCCAGCCATCGGAGAGAGTCCTGGAACGCGCGGTCGTCGAAGGTCCCTTCGTACGTGTGCACCCACTCCGCACCGTGCAGGTCCCGCAACCACGGGATCATCCCCCGAGCGGCCCCGATGAGCGGTCGCCCGCTCGCCAGGGCGAGCACTGCGACCCCGGAAGAATGGACGTCGGCGTACGGCAGGACCACCGCGTCGGATGCGCTGATCAGCGTCGCCAGGTCGTCGTCCTCCAGTCGACCGAGGCACACGGTGAGGCGCGGATCTGCTGCGGCCTGGCCTTTCAGCTGCGAGGCGAGGTCCGTGTCCCACGGCTGGCCAGCGATCAAGACCTGCACATCCTCGGTCGGCAGCCGACGGAGCACCGAGCCGAACGCATGGAAGCCCTTGTACCGTCGGATCGACCCGAACGCGAGAAGCACTGGGCCCGATGACCGGATTCCGATCCGACGTCGAGCCTCGGCTCGGGAAATCGAACCGACCGCGGCCGGGTTGGCAAGACCGAGCGGCACGAAGCGGAACGCTGCATTGCGCAGCCCCGGGCGGCCGGCAACGAGTTCGTCGTGTGCCGACGGAGTGTGGAGCACGACCCCGTCGACGAGCCCATCGATCCACGTCTGCACCCGCCGCTCGGTCTCGCTCGCCCACCCCTCGTGGGGACGGATGTTGTGCGCGGTGTGGACGATCTTCGTCCCTCGCATCTTCAGGATGACGAGCACGAGCAGCCACAGGAGGCCACCGACAGGCATGGGCCAGGTGCGCGTGAGCAGCGGGGTCCAGTGGATGTGGACGACGTCGGGAGCTCGACGAGCCAGACAGCCGGCACGGCGCACGGGGGCCATCGAGATGCCGTCACGATCGATCGCCTCATACAGCTCCCGGGTGTAGTCCGTGGACCACAATGGCGTCGCGCTGACCAGGAGGTCCTCGCTGCGCCCGTCACCTCGGTAGCGTCTCTGCGTGCGGCTGTCCGTGGTCATTCCTGCCTTCAACGCGGCGGCGACGATTCGCCGCCAGCTCGAGTCGCTCCTTGCTCAGGAGTACGACGGGGAGTGGGAGATCGTCGTCGCCGACAACCGTTCGACCGATGCGACGGCAAGCATCGTAGAGGCGTGTGCCGGTGGTGATGTACCGGTGCGTCGGATCGCCGCCCCAGAGCACCAGGGCTCTGCGCACGCTCGCAACGTCGGCGTCGCGGCCGCCCGGGGAACGCTCATCGCGGTGACCGATGCCGACGACGTGGTCGCGCCAGGGTGGGTGCGAGCGATGGCGCTGGCTCTGGAGCGGTACCCGTGCGTGGGAGGGCGCATCGTGCCGGCAGGCACGTCTGACATACGGCAGGTCGCCGAGGGGTTGCACAGCGCGTTCCACTTCCTCCCCTTCCCGATCGGCGCCAACTGTGCGTTCCGGCGGGAGGTCTTCGAACGCCTCGGCGGGTTCGACGTCTCTTTCCATCCGGCCTGTGACGACGTGGAGTTCTTCTGGCGCGCTCAGCTGGAAGGTTTCGAGTTGGGCTACGCCCCGAATGCGGTGGTCCACTACACGCTCCGCTCGGGCGACGACGGCGAGATCCGCCAGATGCACGGCTACGCGACCCAGCACCCACGCCTCTTCGCCAAGTTCGGAGCTCACGGGATGCCGCGCAGCTCCCTCCGCCTCGCCGCGCGCGACTGGGCCTGGATCGTGGCGCAGACGATCCCGAGTCGGCGGGATCCGGCCCGGCTCCACCTGTGGCGCAGCCGGATCGCGATGCGGTGGGGCCGGGCGCGCGGCAGCCTCCAGAACCGCGTGCTCTACCTCTGAGCAGCCCTCAGCGGCTCTCGGCGATCTCTGCCCTTGCCGGTTGCGGCAACAACTCGACGATGACTGAACCGGGGAGATCCTGCGTCGCCAGACCGGCGAGCTCGCATGCCGTACGGACCAGATCTTGGACGGGCCGGCCCGGCAGCGGTGCGGCGCCCGGTTCGGACCCGACCAGCGCGAAGCCGGTGGACGAGTGCTGGCCCGTGCGCTGGAAGGGGAACGGCCCGATCCGGCCGATGCCTGGGAGGACAATGGCGTCGAAAGGCGTGTCTGTCCACTTCACGATGACGTCGGCTGCCGGGCCGCTGGAGGCGATGGGGTCGTCGGCTCGGGGTCGCAGGACCTGGGCGACGACAGGCGCGCCCGTACGAGCGTCTCGCATGGCGCAGACCAACGACTCGATCTCGTCACAAGCGGCGCCGTAGTCGTCGAGCGCGACCCGCCCGGACGACTCCCGACCTTGCAGGTTGATGCGGATGTGGCCGTCGGAGAAGCTGGGGAGCGCGAACCAGCGCATCTCCCTCCACCACGGCTGGAGCCATGCCGCACCGAGGTTCATGACCGGCCGCTCCGGCTGCACCGCATCGATCGGGGACTCGGCGGGAACCGGCCAGTCGTCGAGGGACGGGAACGGGTCGGGATTCGGTCGCGACGCCAGGCGGCGCACCGTCCGCTTCAGCTCGATGGCCGTGTCCGACATCGTCAGGAGGCGCACCAGCCGGAGGCGTCGCGAGGTGGCGAACGTCCGCCCCATCTCGGCGCCACCACCGAGGCGCCCGGTGGGCACGATGGGGCGCTTCCCCCTGACCGCCCACAGGCTCGGGCGCTGCTGGAACCGCGCCCGGCCCGTCTCCGTGCGAGCGAGCAGCTCGGGGAGGATCACGTCGCCGCCGACGTCGGTGGAGTTGGACCGCATCCCGTGGACGGCGCAGACGATCGGGGTCGTGCCCGTGGGCAGCGACCGCACGAAGGCCCCGAGGGCCCCGTCCACCGCGGCGGCGACGGCGAGGGTCGCGGCGCGGAGCCGGGGCACGTTCCGATCGCCGTGCAATGGGTGGTGCGGGTCGAACGCGTGCTGGGTGTGGTGCAGCATCGCGTGCAGCTCGGACGCACCGGTCGCGAAGAGTCGCCAGCCCGGTTGGCGGCCGAGCAGCCAGGCTGCGACCTCCATCCGTCGCCGGGTGCCCTCGATGAGCACCCGCGAGAGCTCCTCGGCGTAGTCGGGGCGGTACCAACATGTCTGGTAGTCGGCGGCGAAACCGGGGTGCGGCCCGAACCGATCGTCGATCTCCTGGAGCAGACCGTGAGGGTGCGACGAGCGGGGCCACTGCGGAGCATGCGACCCCCAGGCGGCGACCTGCACGGCGTCGATGTCCCGGTGGATCGCCATGTGCGGAACGTCGAAGATGATCGTCGAGCCGGGGTCCGAGTGGGCGTAGAAGGGTGCGGCCATGGAGGCGGCGCCCTGCCTCATCTGATACGCCTCGGGGTCGTAGGAGAGCATCGACCAGTAGCCCGACTCCGAGGGCGACCTCCCGGTGACGAACACCGTGGGGCCTGCCTCGGCGACGTAGGCGTCGGTGGTGCTCAGGGGGAGGTACTGAGAGCGCTGCCGCAACGCCGCCAGCTCTGGCATGGTGCCGTCGGCCATGCGTGCTGCAATGAACGACCACTCCGCAGCATCGAGCATGAGCATCGCCACTCGGCTCGCTGCACCAGGACCGGTCACCGTCGCCTCCGTCCAAATCCTTCGGCCCGTCCACCAGACCGCCCCTGGAGTGTACAGGCGTGCAATGGCGCCGTCACTGCCGGAGCGAACCGGCCACCGACGTCGCCATGTCCATCCACTGGCGGGCCACAACGCCGACCTCGTACTTCTCGAGGCAGCGGGCCCGCATGGCCGCACCGAGCTCCAGCGAGTGATCGATGGCATCGTCCAGGCGTTCGGCCAAGGTGACCGACGAGACGTCGGCGGGCACGACGTACCCAGTGAGCGCGTCGACCACCATCTCGGGTACTGCTCCTACTGCAGTCGCCACGACGGGGATGCCGCACATCCCCGCTTCGATGACCACTCCGGGCATCCCTTCGCTCTTGCTCGCCAGCACGAGGACGTCCGCTGCGTGGTACACACCCACGACATCGTCGACCGCCCCCAGGAACTGCACCCGACCCGGCGCACGTCGCTCCGCCTCGAAGCGCAACCGCTCTTCGTCGGGGCCAGCTCCGGCCAGCACCAGCACGACGTCGGGCAGCTGGGCGACCGCGAGAATCACCGACTCGAGGTTCTTCTCGTCGCTCAGCGCACCGACCGCAACGATGACGCGGGCATCGACGTCCACGCCGAGAGCACGTCGATGCTGACGGCGGGAATCGATCGACCGCTGTGGAAAGCGCACGGCCTCGACGCCTCGCGGGATCACATGGAAGCGCTCGGGCGCGAGCCCGTAGCGTCCCACGAGATCGCGAGCCGCTGCCTCCCAGTGCACGACGACCGCGTCGGCCCTCCGGAGCTGAGCGCCGACGCGGAGCCGCCTCGAGCGCGTGTTCGTCCAGTAGGCGCTCTCGCCGATGCTGAAGTAGATGAAGGGGACACCGACACCGAGACCCGCGATGGTCGACGCGACGAGGGTCGTGGAGCCGAACCCCACGCACACGTCGCAATCGGACATCGAGCGCCGGAGACGACGGAGCGACGACACCGACAAACGCGACGGACCGAGCACATCCGCCTCGATTCGCCGTGACGTGCTCCCGCTCGTCAGCGCCACCGTGCGAACAGACACCTCGCCTCCGTCGAGGTGGCGATGGAGAACCTCGGCGAACACCTGCGCGCCGCGGCGGTCCGTGTCGGTGACCACGTGCAGGACGCTGGTCACGCCGTGCCGATCTGGGCGGCAACGTCTGCGTACATCTTGATCATCCCGTCAACGCAGCGCTCCAGCGTGTAGCAGTCGTCGAACCGCTGCAGCGCTCGCTGCGCGTACTGTCGACGCCTCGGCTCGTCGGCGATGACGTCCATGATCGCCGAGGCAAGTGCCGGCGCATCGGCGACGTCAACGAGGTGGCCACAGGACCCACCCGCGAGCACCTCGACGATCGCCGGCGCCCGCGCCGCCACGACGGGCACGCCCATGGCCATCGCTTCGAGCACCGCACCACCAAGTCCCTCGTACAGGGAGGGGAACACGAAGAGGTCCGCTGCCGACAGCAGATCGCCGATGTCCTGTCGCAGGCCGAGGAAGCGGATCCGGTCGGTGCGGCCGATCCGGTCGACCGCATCCTGGAGGGCAAGGGTGCTCGAGCCTTCCCGACCTGCAACCAGCAGGGTCGCCGTGGGATGGGCCAGCCAGACAGCCGGCATGGCGTCGATCGCGTAGACCTGGCCCTTCGCAGGCTCCTGCCGTCCCACGTTGAGCAACAGCGGAGCCGTGGGGTCGACGCCGAGCGCGCGGCGAACGGCCCGCCGGCGTTCCGGCGATGGAAATCCGAGGCGTGCCCTGTCCCGCCCGCGGGGCACGACGGTCACGTCCGACGGGGCCAGGCGAAGCTCCTCCACCGCGTGGTCCGCCGCCGCCTGCGTGATGGCATGGAACCGCACGGTGGCGTACCGCGACAGCAGGCGATCGACGAAGCGGAACGCGTGCAGCTTGCGGGCGCTGACCTGGCGACCCACGCGCGCGTCCCCGACGTAGGGCGTGCTGACGAGGCTGACCATGGCCGGCGTGCGGCTCAAGATGGCGGCGATCCGTCCCGCGGTGTCCGCTTCGGCGAGCGTCGTGTGTACGAGGTCGGGCCGGAACTCGGCGATCACCCGGCGCAGGTACGCAGCTGCTGGCGCGATGCCGAGATCCTGCGACGGCGAGTACACCGCAACACCAGTGCCGGCCAGTGGCTCGAACTTGCTGGTCGACGGCTTCAGCACCGCAAGCCCGAGTTCGAACCGGCCGTCCCGGTCGAGGCCGAGAAGGATCTCCTGGAGTGACACCTCGGCGCCGGCACGCCCGGAGAGCTGGTTGATGATGTGGAGGATCCGCATGCCGATGCCACACCTCCGCCGCAGGCGTATGGTTGAAGGACCGCCCGCAACGTACAGTCCTGCGCTCGCTCGGGATGCGACCGGCGACGTACCAGCCACGCGGAGCTGCACGATGACCCTGGGTCTCCCGAAACTGGCGACGACACTGCTCGGAACGCAGGCGGCGGACATCCTCGGCCGGCGGGCGTTCCGGTCGGACGTGCGGGTGGTGGCGCTCCATGACGTTCCCGACGCAAGACGACTCGACGAGCTCCTCCGACACCTGGGACGCCACTACCGGGTCCTACGCCAGTCCGAGGTCCTCGGGGCGGTAGCTGGCAGTGCAGGCACCGACCGACCCGCGGTCTGGCTCACCTTCGACGACGGTCATCCCTCGGTGTTCGAGGTCGCGCTGCCGCTCCTCCAGGAGCACGGCATGACCGCAACCGCCTTCGTCTGCCCGTCTGTCATCGGCACCTGCGAGCCGCTGTGGTTCCAGCTCGTGCTGGGCTGCGCAGCGGAGGGACTCGACTGGACGTGGCGGGACCACCGGCTCGACCTCGACGTCGACGCCGTGATCCGGGGCCTCAAGGGGCTGCCGGACGACCAACGGCGGCAGGAGTGCGATCAGCTCGCTGACCACGCCGCTCGCCATGGCTGCCCGGCCATCGAGCTGCGCCAGGCGACACTGTCCCAGCTGCGGGGCTGGACCGACGCCGGCAACACGATCGGCAACCACAGCTGGGATCACCCGTTGCTCAGCCGATGCGACGACCGGTCCGTCGAGCACCAGCTGCGGACGACGGACGCGTGGCTGCGGGAGCACGGCGTGTGGAGTGGCTCCTTCGCCTACCCGGATGGTGCCTGGAACCCGGTCGCCGAGGGTCTGCTGACGGATCTGGGCGTATCGACGGCCCTCGGCTTCGACCACTCCACCGTCCGTCGGCGCAGCAACCCGCTCCGGCTGAGCCGCCTGATGCTTGACGCTGACGCCGACCTCCATCGCGCCCGTGCGATCACCTCTGGATGGCATTCGCGGGTCTTCGGTGCCGTGCGCCGGCAGTCTTCGGATCGGACGATGCCATGACCTCAAGACCCCTCACGATCCGTCCGGCACACCAGATCCCCGAGGGTGACCTGCGCGCCGTCATCGCGTCGGCGTTCGACATGCCTCGCAGCGCAGCGTGGTTCGACTGGAAGCACCGAGACGCGCCCTGGGGCCCCTCTACCGGTCTCGTCGCACTGGACGATCGAGGCGCGGTTGGCGCACGCATCCTGATGCCCTGGCATCTCTCCGTCGGCGCGGAGCAGGTTCGCGCCTGGCGCGCCACCGAAGCATCGACGGTGCCGAGGGCGCAGGGGCAGGGCATCTTCAGCCGGCTGAACCGTCAGCTCATGGAATCCCTCCGCGGAGACGAGCCAGCCCTGATCTTCTCGACGCCGAACAGCAATTCACGGTTGGGCTACGCCAAGCTCGGATGGTCGGTCTTCCCGGTCGTCAGACACCAGTACGAGTTCCACCCGGTCGTTGGCCGACGGGCACGATTGCAGCACGGAGACGACCTGATCGACGGCCACTGGGACGAGCCCTCGGATGCCATCACGACCCAGTGGACCAGCGACTCCCTGCGCTGGCGCATCGACCGTCGGAGCGGAAACGCCTACGAGGTGTCAGCGCTCTCGGACGCAGACTTGCCGAACGGGGTCGTCTACCGAGTGATCCGGCGCGGCCCGATGCGGATCCTGCTGCTGGTCGCGCTCTGGGGCACACCAGCCACCCGACGGACGCTCGTCCACTCGGTCGCGGCAGACCGCAGGACCCCGGTGGTGCTGCGCACCCGTCCACCTGCCGAGCGCAGCCGGCGGTACTCGGAGCTGGCCGTCTTCGTCTCTGGGGACTGGGACCGCCTCGGCGTGGACCCGCGTCTCCCCCAGGCGTGGGACCTGAGCTTCTGCGACGTTGAAAGTCTTCTCTGAACCTGTCGTCAGCGGACGACGAAGGTCGAGCCGTCCGAGTTCACCACGGTGATCTTGGACAGCACGTTGCCGACCTCGAAGCGATCCGGCGTGAGGTCGAACTGCCGTGACGTCGACTCGAAGCGCAGCACGCCGGGCTCCTTGCCCTCGTCGATGACGATCGGACCGGCGAACATGCAGTTGACGTACCGCGCCACCTCGTCGGTCTTCAGGGCGTGCTCAGCGATGAGCGTCTTGCCGTAGAAGCGCATCCGTTCGAAGGTGATCGGGCCCATCGCCCGGTGGGCGATCTCGGTGTCGTTGCCGAAGGTCGTCCCGCGTCGATACGTGTACTCGTTGACGTAGGCACCGTGACTGATGCCCACGCCGTTGTGGTAGCTCAGGAGCCCGTCGATGAAGTGCGCGTTGCTGTCGTTCTGCCACGTCGCGAAGCCGACCTCACGGTTGTTGTGCGCCACGCAGTCTTCGAAGCGCCAGACGTTGTGTTCCTTGTGGTTGGCCGTATGCGGCCAGAGGAACGCGCCGGCGTTGACGGAGCCCGAGCGCACGCCGACGGCTACGCAGTCGGTCGCCACGGTGCCCCGTCCCTCACCGAGGGTGAATCCGGTCGTCTCGTAGCCACGGAAGTCGGGGCTGGTGCTCACCAACATCACGGCACAGTGATCGTAGGTCACGTCGTGTGTGACGTCCCCGTGGTCCCACCAGAACCCGTGGTCGTGGACTCGGTAGGCGATGCAGTCACGCAACGTGATGCCGTGCGACATGTGAGGGACGAAGCCGACGTTGCCGGCGTCCCGAACGACCACGCCCTCAATGAGCGAGCCTCGTGTCCCGTCCTGGCAGTGGTGGAGGTGCAGGCCGTACCGGCCCAGGACACCTTCGGTGATGGCATGGGTGGAGCCGCTTGCACGGAAGGTGTCGCCAGTGTCCTGACGCGGACCCATGTGCCGGATCCCGATGTAGCGCACAGTCTGGGGTTGGTGGCAGTGGAGGAACATCACGTGGGCGCGGCCACCAGGCGTCCCCTCGATCCAGACATTGCGCGTGAGATTCAGTACCTCGGTCGGCACGGCGCCATCAGGTCCCTGCACCAGTGGCACGGCTGCACCCTTGGTGAACCGTGCGAAGGTCGTGAAGTCCCCCTTCGCATTCGGCGCGGACACGATCTCGTCAGTCGCCAGCCAGGTCGGGTCGTCACCGGAGCGGTTCCATCCCGCCTTCGGCGTGCCGACGGCGTCCAGGACGCCGTGGTCGATGATCCACAGGCCGACATCGCTGTCGAGCACCTTCATGCCGCCGCCGACGTACTTCGACTCGTCGACCTCGATGAAGCGCAGCGTGTGGCCCACGGCCTGGGAGCTCGGCCGCATGGTGAGCTGCCCGGCCACCACGACGTTGCCGCGTGACTGGATCGTGGTCGTCGTGTTGGGCTCGTAGCGCAACAGGCCACCCGGCTTGACCTCGATGGCCGCCACGGTGATGTCGCCGCTGACCACCACGTGCCGGTCGACCACGGCCTTGTCGTTCGGACCGGGTACACGACCGTTGGGCCAGGCCTGCGGGTCGTTCCACGAGTAGAACGTCCCATCGGGGGTGCGGGGGTCGCCCGGCAGCACCTCGCTCGCCGTGCCGATCACGGTCTCGCCGATCGTCCGGGCGTCGGCGAGCAGCGGACGCCAGAAGGTGCCGGCGACACCGACTGCGCTCGCCGCGCCGAGCCCGGTGAGGAGCCGCCGGCGGGTGATGCGTCCCTGGTGTTCGACCTCGTTCATCGTCCCCTCCGTCTGGGTCAGTTCATGGGTGGTGCGCAAGTGTGTGGTGGAGGCGGCGAGCGGTGACTCGACTGCCGCAGACCGGGCCGTAGCCGGTCAACTCCCGTTGTGTCGGCATCTTCGCCTGCTGCCTTTACCGAGATTTCTCCGTGCGGCTTCTCCGGACCTGGTCAACTGGCGCGATGCACTGCGTCGGCCGCGCCGGCTGAGCTGGACCCTTGGGATGCTGGAAGCACCGTTCGACGCCCCCGATTGGGACCGGCTTGCCATCGGCCTGCAGACAGGTGTGGTTGCACTGGCGGTAGGGCTGGCCCTGCACCGCGCCGAGCGCGGCAGAGGATGGACGTACCTGCCCGTCGGCGGACTCGTGTTGACCGGGTCGGCTCTGGTTGCCATGGTGCGCAGCGATCTGGCAGACGTCCGACTCGCGACCGGTGTCGGTGCCCTCGGCCTGCTCGGCTTGCTCGGTGATCGGATCGGCCGGTGGTGGCCCGCAGTCCTGCTACCGGCTGTGCCGGTGGCGTGGTGGCTCGTGCCAAGCCCGACACGGCGGAGCTTGTGGATCGAACCGGCCGCCGTCGCCACCATCGTCGTGAGCGGTGCGCTCCTGGCCGCCGACCGCCGCCGGCTCGCGTCCGGCCTTGCGGTCGCCCTCTTCCCGATCTCGCTGGTCGGTGTGTACATCACGGTCCCCGAGACTGATTGGTCCATCGTCGCGCTTGGAGCCACCCTGCCGCTCATTTTTCTCGGATGGCCGGTTCCGGTCGTCTCGTTCGGTGTCGGCGGCGCGCTGGCCGCATCCGGCCTGCTCGCCTGGGTCACTGTCTCCGGCGGCGACTCCCGACACGGATCGATCGTCGGCGGCCTCGCCTGTCTCGGACTCCTCGTCCTGGAGCCCGTCGCGCGGCTGCTGGCCGGCGGGCGCTCGCTGTTGGACCGCATTCATCGTCCGTGGCTCTCGACGTCGCTGGCCGCCTTCGCGCACATCACCGTCGTAATCCTGGCGGCACGGGTCGCAGGCCTGCGGGCGGAAGCTGCAGAAGCCGCAGCGATCGTGGCCCTCATCGCAGGGGTGAGCATCAGCGTCCTCGTCGTCGGCGCTCGCGTTGAGCGATGACGCACCGCTCTCTGCGGCATGCTGGCCCGGCGACGGAACTGCACGCGCCGGGAGAGGAAATGGTGGAGTACAAGGTACGGCCCACGACCCTCATGGCTGTCGTTTGGCCATGACTGCAACCCCGACCGCGACGACGCGACCGATCCGCGCGCTGGGCCATCACTTCGACGTCACCGCCAGCTCTTCCCTCGCCCGGCACGTCGACCACGTGTTCGCCGCGCTCGCGACGACACAGCTCGCACCGCACCACTACGAGCTGCGGACCGAGCCCGCGGCCGACGAGACCCCGATGTGGGACGTCCGGCTCGACGGCGAGCGCCTTCGGCGCTTCGAGTCCCTGGGCGGTGCGTACACGTACCTCTGCTGGCACGTGAACCGGCAGGCGTTGGACGGCTGCCACGACCGACTGCTGCTGCACGCCGCCTGCGCCGCCGACGAGCGGGGGCGCGCCGTGCTCCTCCCCGCCGAGATGGAGTCAGGCAAGACCACCACCGTGGCCGGTCTGGTGCGGGACGGCTTGGCCTACGTGACCGACGAGGCGACGGTGCTCGATGTCGACGATGGGACGATCGAGCCCTATCCGAAGCCGCTCTCCGTCGATCGCGGCTCCTGGACGGTTCTCGCCGACCTGCGGCCCCACGTGGCGCCCGAACTGGTCGGGAGTCAGTGGCAGGTTCCGGGGCAGGCGGTCGGCGAACTGGCCGGCCGGAGCCGCCCCGCGCTCGTCGTGTCCCCGCAGTACGTACCGGGCCTCGACATCGAGATCGAACGCGTGTCGCCTGCGCAGACCCTGATGCTGCTGATCCACAACACCTTCAACCTCCCCGACTTCCAGCAGCCGGGGTTTCACGCGCTGGAGAAGGTCGCCCGCAGCTGCCCCGGCTACCGCCTCCGCCATGGACGCCTCGATCTGGCCGTCGACGCGATCCGCGGGCTGCTCGACGACCTGGAGCAGGCGCCGTGACGCCCTGGCAGGACATCGAACCCGTCGACGCAACCGCGACCACGATCTGGGAGGTGCTCGACGGCTCGGTCACCATCGATCTGCTCGCCCGGGAGGTCGCCGAGATCTACCAGCTCGCCATCGACGACGTGGCGGGTCGGCTCCTGGCGTTGGCCCGCGATCTCGGTCGGCGGAACCTGCTCGTCGACGTGGCCGGCGTCGATGCGTTCACCGCGCCGGACGGGTGCCCGTGAGCGTGAGCGAAGCGTCCAGGCCCCGCCGAGACGACGACCGAGTCGCCACGGCTCGCTTCGACGATGAAGCGGTGCTCTATGACGTCGAGACCACCGGGCTACACCTGTTGAACGGGACCGCGGCGCTGGTGTGGGAACGCTGCGACGGGACGCGGTCGGTGGGGCGGATCGCCGAGGAGCTCGCCGACCTCCACGGCGCCGACCCGACCACGGTGCTGTCGGGCGTGGTCGCCGTCGTGTCGGAGCTCACGTCGGCGGGCCTGTTGATCGAGGGCTGAGGCCGCCTCAGCGAGCCAGCCGGTCGAGCTGGGCTGCCATCGCGGCCCGGGCGCGAAGGTCGACGCCGATGGTGGCGACCGCACCGACGTGGTCCACGAGCTGCTCGAGCGGGCGCGGGGCGTCGTCGCGGCCGAACCGGCCAACGGGTAGCTGTTGGGGCCACCCGGCTCCTCTGGCTCCCCCGGCGGGCTCGCGCCGAATGGGTCGTCGCGACCGGATCGGGAACCACGACGACGCCCCGGACGAGACCCGAGGCGGCCGAGGTCGGAGCCTCAGCGATCGGGCGGATCGACGAGTTACCGGAGCTCGGTCACGGCTGCGAACGCGAGGGGGCCGGGCGGCTCACAACTCCCCCGACCGGAACCAGTCGACCGTCGTCCGGAGCCCCTCCACCAGCGGCACAGGCTCGACATCGGGGAACAAGGTGCGCAGACGCGCGGTGTCGGCCTGGGAGTGCGGGACGTCACCGGGCCGGGTCGGCTGGTGCTCGGCGGGCAGGGGGC
>DMTU01000218.1:51462-51833 GCA_003476595.1 Acidimicrobiaceae bacterium
TGATCTGCTCGAGCTCGGCGATGAGCTCGAGCAGCGTCACCCGGGAGCCGAACGCGAGGTTCACCGGTTCGGGGTCGCTGACCCGCCGCTCGATGGCGTCGCCCAGCACGGCGCAGACCGAGCCGACGAAGGTGAAGTCACGGCTCTGCGTGCCGTCGCCGTGCACGGGCAACGGCCGACCGGCCATCGCCGCATCGACGAACGCGGGCACCACCGCCGCGTAGGCGTGGCCGGCTGCCTGGAGCGGTCCGAACACGTTGAAGAACCGCACGGCGAGCACGTCGAGGCCGAAGGATGCCCCCCACGCCAGGGCGTAGGACTCGGTGGCCAGCTTGGACGCCGCGTACGGGCTCACGGGCCGGGGCGCCAGC
>DMTU01000348.1:0-6111 GCA_003476595.1 Acidimicrobiaceae bacterium
CGAGCAGCCGCTGCCGTGAGTCGCGGGCTCGCCGACACGTCCGTCTTCATCGCCCGGGAGACCGGACGTCCGCTCGATGCAGGTGCGCTACCGGATGAGCTCGCCGTCTCGATCATCACCATCGGCGAGCTCCGTGCCGGTGTGCTCGCCGCCGCCGACGTGATCACCCGAGATCGACGGCTCGGTACCTTGGCCGCGGCGCTCCAACTGGACCCGGTGCCGGTGGACGAGTCGGTCGCCGCCGAGTGGGCCCGCCTGCGCGTGCTCCTGCGGGACACGGCGCAGCGCATGCCTGTGACCGACTCGTGGATCGCAGCCACCGCGATGGCGCTCGACGTTCCCGTCGTGACCCAGGACGACGACTTCCCCGCCATCGACGACCTTCGCGTCCTCCGGGTCTGAGGGCCGGTCAACCCGCGCTGAGGATCTCCGGGTCCTCGCACCCCGCGGACCCACCACCGCCGCCGGCGGACTCCGTGGCCTGCAACGGCGGCAGGTAGCCGCCGCCGGCGTAGGGGGATTGGATCCAGGCGACGACGGCGTCGGTGATCGCCTGGGCCTCGGCTTGGCGCACGTCGTCGCGGAGCAGGAGCGACGCCTCCGGCTCGTCGGACATGTAGAGCGCTTCGGCCAGCACGGCCGGCACGCCCTCGGACCCGCGCAGCACGCCGTAGAAGTCGCCGCCGTCCTCGCCCAACCGGGACCGCACGCCGGTGGCGTTGCCGCCGGACCAGGTGTCGGAGAAGGGGGCCATCGCCTCCTGCAGCTGCTCGAACAGGACGCCGGCGAACCGGGCCGACTCCGGTGTCTGGTGCTGGTGGTACACCTGCACGCCGGGCCGGTCGGCGGTGCGGGTGGGACCGCCGTTGTGGTGGATCGAGATGAACAGCAACGGGTCGAGCGCCTGGGCGATGGCGGCGCGGGTCTCGAGGGTGACCCGGGTGTCGTCGTTCCGGGTGAGCGCGACCGTGGCGCCTTCCTCCTCGAGGAGGGCCTTCGCCTTCAGGGCCACGTCCAGGTTCAGCTCGGCCTCGACGACGCCGCTGGGGCCGATGGCACCGGTCTCCCGTCCACCGTGGCCGGGGTCGATCACGACGTGGGCGCCAGCGAGCCGCTCGCCGTCCACCGTCGCGGTGTTGGCGCACGGGGTCAGGACGGTCCACGCACCCTGTTCGCCGCCGGTGATCGGGAGCACGAGCCCCTCGAGGAGCACGGCGCCGGCGCCCGACGTCGGAGCAAGCCCGAAGACCGACGGCTCAGTGGTGTCCGTCGTGTCGGGCTCCACCGCGATGTCGTCCTCGACGGAGCGGCCGAAGATCGCCCACGCCAGCGCGACCAGGACGAGCGACGCCAGCGCGAGACGGGCGAGGGGAGGGAGGCGGGCGAGCATGGGCGACACCAGTCGTACCCGGCGACGGCCCGGATGAGTTGGCAGGTCAGAGGGCGGCGTAGGTGGCCAGCGTCCGCTCGATGACGGTCTGCTGGTCGAAGTCAGCCTTCGCCTTGGCCAGCGCAGCCTCCGACATCGACGCCCGGAGGTCCCGGTCGTCGAGGAGCCGCACGATGTTGGCCTGCAGCGCAGCGGCGTCGCGGGCCGGGCCGAGGAGGCCGGTGACGCCGTGGGCGACGACCTGGCGGCAGCCCCGGATGTCGCAGGCGACGATGGGCAGCCCGGTGGCGGCTGCCTCCATGGCCGAGCGGGGGAAGCCCTCCCGGTGGCTGGCCAGGACGTAGACGTCGAAGGCCTGGTAGAGCCGCTCGGGGTCGTCCCGGTGGCCGAGGAAGCGCACGCCGGCGGCCTCGGCGGCGTCGACGTCGGCGGCCGAGAGGGGGTCGCCCTTGTCGGGGTCGAAGGGGCCGGCGATGACGAAGGCGACGTCGTCCCGGGTGCCGAGGATCGTGCGAGCGGCATCCAGGAGCTCGGCGTAGCCCTTCTCCCACACGAGCCGTCCGACCGCGCCGACCACGATCGTGCTGTCGTCGATGCCGAGCTCGGCCCGGACCTCGGCTCGGACGGTGTGGTCGGGGCGGAAGCGATCGAGGTCGATGCCGTTGCCCAGCACCTGCAGCTTGCGCCCCGGCACCCGGAGTCGCAGCAATGTGGCGACATCCTCCTCGTTCTGGACCAGCTCGGCGTGGGAGAACGCGGCGGCGATCCGCTCCAGCACGTAGACGGGCAGCTTGCGGGCCAAGCGGTCCTGGGGCTGGGCGTAGAGGCCGTGCTGGGTGTTCACCACCAGCGACACCCGGGCGAGACGGGCGGCGATGCGGCCGTAGACGCCGGGCTTGGGGTTGTGGGTGTGGACGACGTCGGGCTTCAGGCGGCGGAACAGCCGGTACAGCTCGAGCAGGGCCTTGGCGTCGTCGAGCGGTGCGGTGGCCCGGGTTGCGTGCTCGAGCGGGTGGTGGAGGATGCCGTCGGCCTCGAGGGCAGCGACGTACGGGCCGGGAGCGGAGGCGGTGTGCACCTCGTAGCCGGCCGCCTGGAACGCCCGCAGCTGCGGGCCGAGGAGCAGCTCCAGGCTGATGTCGGTCGTGGTGACGTGCAGGAGCCTCGGCATGCGAGAGGGAAGGCTACGGTTCGCGATCGATGGAGCAGGACGCAGCGAAGACCGCGATCCGTCGTGCTGCCGTCGTCCACGACCGGCTGCGCCCGGCGCCCGCGGGCATCACGATCCTCATCTACCACCGCGTCGGTGCCCGCACGCCGATGAGCGTGGACCTGCCGACGTCGCTGTTCGACGAGCAGATGGCCTTCCTGGCCGAGCGTTGCCGGGTGCTGTCGCTGACCGATGCCGCCGAGGTGCTGGAGGCGGGCGAGCAGCCGTCGGACGAGCGGCCCCACGTGGTGGTGACCTTCGACGACGGCACGGCGGACTTCGTGGACGAGGCGCTACCGGTGCTGGAGCGCCACGGCGTGCCGGCCACGTACTACCTGGCCACCGAGTTCATCGACCGCCAGCAGCCGTTCCCCGACGGCGGCATCCCGATGACGTGGAGCGCGGCCAAGGAGGTGGTCGCCTCCGGGCTGGTGGACATCGGCTCCCACACCCACACCCACGCGCTGCTCGACCGCATCCCGCCGACCGAAGCGGCCCACGAGCTGGACCGCTCTATCGCGGTCATCGAGACGCACCTCGGCGTCACGCCCGAGCACTTCGCCTACCCGAAGGCGCTGCTCGGGACGCCGCAGAACGAGTTCGAGGTCCGCACGCGCTTTCGCACCGCCACCATCGGCCGGACCCGACCGAACCCCTGGGAGGGCTCGGACCTGCACCGCCTCACCCGGTCGCCGATCCAGGTGTCCGACGGCATGGACTTCTTCGAGCGCAAGGTCCGGGGCGGCATGCGCCTGGAGAACGACGTGCGCGACCTGGTGAACCGCTGGCGGTACCGGGGCGCAACCAGTTGAAGCGGGCGTTCGACGTCGTCGTCGCCGCCGTTGCGCTCGTCGTGCTGTCGCCGGTGCTGGCCGTCGTGGCGCTCCTGGTCCGGCTCCGGCTCGGGTCGCCCGTGCTGTTCCGCCAGGAGCGAGCCGGTCTCGACGGGATGTCGTTCGTGCTCACCAAGCTCCGCACCATGACCGACGAGCGGGGACCTGACGGCGAGCTGCTGCCCGACGAAGACCGCTTGCCGCCCTTCGGGGCGTTCCTGCGGTCGACGTCGCTCGACGAGCTGCCCGAGCTGGTCCACGTGCTGCGGGGCGAGATGAGCCTGGTCGGCCCCCGCCCGCTGCCGACCAAGTACCTGCCTCGCTACTCCGCCCGCCAGGCCCGTCGCCACGAGGTCCGCCCCGGCATCACCGGCTGGGCCCAGGTGAACGGGCGCAACGCAGCGGGGTGGGCGGAACGGCTCGAGATGGACGTCTGGTACGTCGAGAACCGATCGTTGCTGCTCGACCTGAAGATCCTCTGGCGCACGCTCCGTGTCGTCGTGTCCCGGGAGGGCGTGGCCGAGGACGGCAGCGCCACGATGACCGAGTTCCTCGGGACGGACGAGTAGCCCAGTCGTTCAGCTCAGCCGTTCCGCCACCGCTGCCGGTTCCGGGCCAGGTTGCGCCTGTGTTGCAGGTTGGTGGCAACGGGATCGATCCGGTCAGCGCGCACGTCAGAGGGGGTAGCGACCACCGCAGGTCGATCGCCCGAAGGGGGTGCACGATGGTCATCACGGACACGGTGAGCCGGCTCGGCTACGGCCAGACCAGGGTCACGCTGGAGCCACGGGGTGAGATCGACGCCGGGAGCGTCGACGAGCTGGCCGGGATGGTGCGCGAGGCGCTGTGCAGCGGGGCCCACGAGGTCGACGTCGACCTGCGCGACGTCTCGTTCATGGACACCACCGCGCTGAAGGTCCTCGAGCAGGCCCGGGAGGTGCTCTCCTGCGCCGGCGGCCACCTGTGCCTCCGCAACCCCCAGCCCCCTGTGCGCCAGCTGCTCCGGCTCACCGCGTTCTGCCCCGGCCCGGCCGGTGACGTAGACCTCACCAGGTGAGCTTCGCCGCCGACACCGCCGTCACCCGGACCGACGTCTCCGAGGAGGGGACCGTGCGCTTCGCCGGCGAGGTCCACGACGGCTGGGACATCGGCGGCAACGCCAACGGCGGCTACCTGCTCGCCATCGCCGCTCGGGCCATGCGCGACGCCAGCGGCCGCCCCGACCCGGTCAGCGTCACCGCCCACTACCTGCGCCCCGGCAAGCCCGGCCCGGTGTCGGTCGAGGTGCAGCCGGTGAAGGAGGGCAAGACCTTCGCCTCGGTGCGGGCCAACCTGCTCGGCGCCGACGGTCGCCCCCTGCTCAGCCTCCTCGGCACGTTCGGGACGCTCAGCAGCACCCTCGACGCCTCCGAGCACCACGAGCTGGTCGACGCCGCCCCGCCCGAGATGCCCAGCTTCGAGGAGTGCAAGCCCCGCCAGCACGCCGCCGAGCTGGCCCCGGCGTTCATGGACAAGGTCGACCTGCGCCTGCACCCCGACGACTCGGTGTTCTCCTCCGGCCAGAAGTCGGGGGAGGCCCGGATGCGGGGGTGGTTCGCCTGGCCCGAGGGAGCCGACGGCGAGCGGGAGGAGGTCGACACCATCGGCCTGCTCCAGGCGACCGACGCGTTCCCGCCCACCATCTTCAACGTCGAGCTGCCCGTCGGGTGGGTCCCGACGGTCGAGCTCACCACCCACGTCCGGGCCCGCCCGGCGCCGGGCCCGCTGCGCTGCGAGTTCACCACCCGGTTCGTGACCGGCGGCTTCCTCGAGGAGGACGGCGAGGTGTGGGACGCGACCGGCCGTCTCGTCGCCCAGTCCCGCCAGCTCGCCCTCGTGCCCCGAGGCTGACTGCGACGAGGGCACTGCCAGTTCCAACCTCTCCGTTCTGGCAGTCGGCTCGTCGCACGTACGCTGACCGGCCCATGCCCGACCTCCGCCACGCCGTCCGCCACCCGCGTGCGACGTTGCGGGAAGCGAAGCGCCGGCTGCTCACGCCGATCGAGGGTCGCGGCGCGGCGCCGCCCGCCCCGTCGGGCACCGAGGTGCTCCAGGCGGTCGGCGCCCAGCTCGACACCGCCGGCCGGGTGGCGCTCACCGTCTCGTGCCGCGACGCCGACGTCCTCCCCAAGGTCGACGGCGCCGGCCGGGTGTTCGAGAGCCCCCACGGCCCGGTCCAGCGCATGCACAACGGTGTCGAGGTGCCCCACCTCGGCTACTTCGGCGACTGGATGGCGGAGGTCATCGAGACCCTCCACGGCCACCACGAACCCCAGGAGGAGCTGGCCTTCGCCCGGATCCTCGATCTGATCCACCGCCCTGATCCGGTGATGATCGAGCTCGGCTGCTTCTGGGCGTACTACTCGACCTGGTTCTTGCAGGACTTCCCCGGGGGCACCGCCGTGGCGTGCGAGCCCGACCCCGAGCACCTCGACGTGGGCCGCCAGACCGCAGCGATCAACGGCGTCGACATCCGCTTCGAGCAGGCCGCCGGAGGGGCGTCGGACGACGAGGTCCTCGAGCTGCCGTCGTGGAACCACCCGGGCACGGTCCACCACGTGCCGGTGCGGTCGGTGCCGACGCTGGTGGCCGACCACGACCTCGACCTGGTCGACGTCCTCCACCTCGACATCCAGGGC
>DMTU01000348.1:6248-7729 GCA_003476595.1 Acidimicrobiaceae bacterium
CCTCCACCTCGACATCCAGGGCGCCGAGCTCGACGTGCTCGAGTCGTGCCGGCAGCTGATCGCCGACGGGCGCATCCGGTTCGTCGTCGTGTCGACCCACCACCACACGATCTCGGGCGACCCCCAGACCCATCAGCGCTGCATCGACCTCGTGCGCGACCTCGGTGGCCACGTCGTCGCCGAGCACACCGTGCTCGAGAGCTTCTCCGGCGACGGCCTCCTCGTGGCCTCCTTCGACGACGCCGATCGTGACGTCCGCATCGAGCTCAGCCGGGCCCGCACCACCGAGGCGCTGTTCCCCTCCGGCGAGCAGGAGCTCGAGCGGTTCCGCCTCGCCTACGAGGAGCTCCGCAGCCGGCTGCCCTGACGGCGCCGCTGCGACACCCGCACTGCCAGAACGGAGAGGGCCACCGCGGACTGCCGGTCGTTTCCGGATCGTCGGGGTCACCCGCGAGACTCGGCGGCGATGGCACGCATCCTCGTCACCGAAGAGATCGCCGACTCCGGGCTCCAGAAGCTCCGTGATGCCGGCCACGACGTCGACATCCAGCTGGGACTGTCCCCGGAGGAGCTGCTCGGCGCGGTGAAGGGCGCCCACGCCCTGATCATCCGCTCGGCGACGACGGTGACCCGTGAGGTCCTCGAGGCCGGCACCGACCTGGTCGTCGTCGGCCGGGCCGGCATCGGGCTGGACAACGTCGACACCGAGGCCGCCACCGAGCGCGGCGTGATGGTCGTCAACGCCCCGCAGTCCAACACGCTCTCGACCGCCGAGCACACGATGGCGATGCTGCTGGCCCAGGCCCGCAACATCCCCCAGGCCAGCGCGGCGCTGAAGGCCGGCCGCTGGGAGCGCAGCAAATGGACCGGCGTGGAGCTGGCCGACAAGACCCTCGGCATCATCGGGTTCGGCCGCATCGGCACCCTGGTCGCGCAGCGGGCCAACGCCTTCGGCATGAAGGTCATCGCCTACGACCCCTACGTCACCGACGAGCGGGCCCGCCGGGTGGGCGTGGAGGTCGTCGACCTCGACACCCTCGCCGGCCGCTCCGACTTCATCACGCTGCACCTGGTGAAGACGCCCGAGACCGTCAACCTCCTGAACGCCGACTTCTTCGCCAAGGCCAAGACCGGCATCCGGGTCGTGAACGTGGCCCGCGGCGGCGTGATCGACGAGGACGCCCTCGCCGAGGCCATCCGCTCCGGCCAGGTCGGGGGCGCCTCCATCGACGTGTTCGCCAGCGAGCCGACCACCGAGTCGCCGCTGTTCGAGCTCGACCAGGTCGTCGTCACCCCCCACCTCGGTGCCTCCACCCACGAGGCCCAGGACAAGGCGGGCGTGACCATCGCCGAGATGGTCGGCCTGGCCATGGCCGGCGACTTCGTCCCCTACGCCGTGAACGTCGCCGCCGCCGAGGCCTCCGAGACGATCAAGCCGTTCCTGCCACTGGCCGAGCGCATGGGCGCCATGTTCACGGCGA
>DMTU01000026.1:0-7556 GCA_003476595.1 Acidimicrobiaceae bacterium
CTGTTCATCGAGGAAGGCAAGGGTGGCCATCAGCGCGTGGTCCCGATCTCGCATCAGTTCTTCACCGCCGTCGGCGACTACCTCCACGACGAACGACCTCGCTGCGATCACGACTCGGTGTTCGTCGTGTTGAAGGGCCCCCGGCGGGGCCGGCCGCTGTCGGCTGACGGGGTCGACGAGATCCTCACCGGCGCACGCCGTCGGGCCCGACTGGAGCGGGGCACCTGCCATGAGCTGCGCCACACCTGCCTGACCCGGCTCCGTGAAGCGGGCATGGCCCTGGAGGCGGTCCAGGCCCAGGCTGGTCACCGCTCGATCGAGTCGACCCGGGTGTATCTGCACCTCACCAACGACTGGCTCGCCGATGAGTACCTGCGCGCATCAGCGGCCATCGACGCCGACCAGGCCGCCGTTGCTGAGATGCTCGCCATCCAAGACACGACGGTGGTGACCCGATGACCGCCGCGCCGCAGTGGTCGTCGAACGCGCCCGACAAGATCGCCGACGACTGGCAGGCCATCGCCGCTCGAGCGCCTCGGATGGCCTCGACCATGGGCCGCTACCTCACCCAGACCTCGACGTTCCTCGCACCTGCCAGCATCGACGCCGCGTCCACCGCCTTGCGACAGCTGGCGTTCTGGCTGCTGGAGCACACCGACGTCACCGCCATCGGCGCCGTCACCCGCGACGACATCGAGGACTTCACCGTCTGGCTCGCCGACCAGCCCGGCCAGAAAGGACCGCTCCTCTCAGCGAACACGCGCTCCCAGCGCCTGCACATGCTCCGGTCGTTCTTCGCACGGATCATCGAGTGGGACTGGGACGACGCACCACGCCGCAACCCGGTCCTCAAGGGCGACGTGCCGCCACGCCCGGACTCGCTGCCCAAGTTCCTCGACGACGACGCTGCCGCCAAGCTCATGGCCACGGCCCGCGCCGCCACCGACCCGCGAGACCGGCTCGTCGTCGAGCTGCTCGCCCGGACCGGCCTGCGAGCAAGGGAAGCGACCGGACTCGACGCCGATGCCGTCGTGCGCGTCGGCGACGGGCACTGGCTACGCGTCCCGGTCGGCAAGCTCCGCAACGACCGCTTCGTTCCGCTCCACCCACAGCTCGTCGAGCTGCTCGACGACTGGTGCTCCACCAACATCGACCACATCCGCTCGCACCGGCGGCTCATCGCCGACCACCGCGGCACGCTCAGCTACGACGCGCTCCTGCGAATCGTGAAGCGCATCGCCAAGCGGGCCGGGATCGGACACGTTCACCCGCACCAACTCCGCCACACCCTCGCCACCCAGGCCATCAACCGCGGCATGCGCCTCGAAGCGATCGCCGCGCTGCTCGGGCACCGGACCATGCGCATGACCCTGACCTACGCCCGCATCGCCGACCGAGTCGTCGCCGACGAATACGCAGCCGTCACCGCACAGCTCGACTCCATCTACGGGCCCACCATCGAAGCCAGCCTCGAGCCCGCCAACATGGCTCGGCTCCGTCGCGAAGCCCACGCCCGCATGCTCGGCAACGGCCTCTGCACCCGACCCGTCGAGCTCGACTGCCGCATGGAATCCGCCTGCGAGACCTGCAGCTACTTCTCCACCGGACCCGAGTTCGTGCCCGTCCTGCTCCGCCAACGAGACCACGCCCGCGACCACGACCAGCCCGACCGCGCTGCGCTCTTCGACAGCCTCATCACCCGCGCCACCGAGGAGCCCGCTTGACACCGATCACCCGTATAACGCCCCTTCTGGATGGGGAACCGGATGCAGTTGGCGGCCCAGCGACACCACGTTCCGTGACAGTCACGGCGGTGGTTCTGATGGCCGCTGCGCATAGGTTCCCGCTGGCCACTGACAGCTCGGGCCGGCATGGGGCGGTCGGTCCGAGGCTGCCGACTCCCGGGCCCAGCAGCCGGGATCGCTACGGCCCCGGCACTTCCCACACAGTCCCCACGGTTCCGTCTCGACGCGGCCGGATTGAGCCCTCTCCCCGGGGAGCTCTGCGCCGCCACGCCCCGGAGCTCGAAGCCGTCCTGGAAGGTCTCATCGGCGAGGCGCACGGCGGCGCGTTGGAGGTCGCCAACGCCCAGGACGGCGTCCGACGGGTGCTGGACCTCATGGGGTTCCGACCGGCAGCACCGCCCTCCTGATCGGGCCCATGACGATCGGATCGCCACCGGCACCCGCCGTCAGGGGCGCAGGGCGCCCTCGCGGTCGCCGACGGTCGACGCAGCCATCGACGGGCGGAGCTCACGAGGGCCCATCAGCTTGTCGACCAGGTGCTGGCCGGCGGTGACGGGACCGTAGCGGGAGGGCCGGTCGGCGGTCACGCACGTCGGCAGCGGCTCGACCAGGGCATCGGCGTCGGCCTCGTGGAAGAACGCTACGGAGCGCCGCAGCGCCGGGCCGCCGTCGTCTACCGGCGGGGGTGCGACCCGGTGCAACGTGGAGCGCCACCGGTCGTTGGTCCACTGGGCGAGCAGGTCACCGAGGTTGACCAGCAGGCAGCTCTCCTCCGGGACGACCGACGTCCAGGCGCCGTCCGGCCCGACGATCTCCAGCCCGGGCACCGGGTCGGCGTACAGCACCGTGAGCACGCCGTAGTCGGTGTGCGCGCCCATCCGCTGCTGGCCGGGCGAGGGCGCCGGCGCACCGGCCGACCGCTCGTACCAGTTGACCCGCATGACGTCCGGCGATCGGCCGGTGTGCTTCTCGAAGAAGTCCCAGGGCACCCCCAGCGCGGTCGCCATGATCGAGGTGAGGCGGTGGGCCACCGCCTCGACCTCCCGCCAGTAGGCGAGCAGGGCGTCGCGGAAGCCGACGTCGCCCTCGGGCCAGAGGTTCGGTGCGAAGAATCGGTGCTGCTCGGCGACGTGGACGGGGTCGTCGGGGTCGAACTCGTGACCGATGTTGAACGCCTCGAAGAGGTCGGGCGGGGCGTCGACACCCAGGCTGTAGGCCAGCGACTCGGATCCGAGCGGCGCCCAGCCACGGTTGATCTCCGTCGACGGCGGACGGCAGCTGCGCTTCACCGAGTCGGGGCCGTGGAAGAAGCGCTCCGCCGCCTCCAGCATCGCATCGAGCACATCAGGGGCGATGCCGTGGCCGGCGAGCTGCAGGAACCCCACCCGTCGACATGCGTCGTCCACCTGCTCGGCGACGCGGTCGAGTGCCGGGCCCTGCGCCTCGCAGCCGGTGATGTCGATGACGGGGACGGTGGTCATGTGGGGCCTCCCACGGAGATGGCGCGGATCTTGCTGTCGAACCACTCACCGGCGACCACGGGCGGTGGGGCATCCGCCGAGCGGCACGTCGGCAGGCACTCGATGAGCGTGTCCGGGTTGGGCGTCTGGAAGAAGGCGACGCTGAGCCGCCGGGGCCACGGGGGACCGTCCGCCGGGAGCACGACGCGGTGCCACGTCGAACGCCACCGGTCGTTGGTCCAGCGGGCCAGGAGGTCACCGATGTTGACGACGAGCCCACCGGGGAAGGCGGGCACCGGATGCCACGAGCCGTCCTCGGCCCGCACCTCGAGGCCGGGCACGCCGTCGGTGTGCAGCAGCGTGATCGTGCCGTAGTCCGTGTGCGCACCGCCGCGGGCGGCACCGTCAGCCGGGGCCTCGGCCACCGCCGGGTAGTGGTTGGCCCGCATCGTCCCAGGCGAGCGGTCGACCTTGTCGTCGAAGTAGCCCTGGTCGAGCCCGAGCGCCCGGGCGCACGTGCGGATGACCCGCATCGCGAGGTCGTCGAGCGCACCGAAGGCCTCGCGCCACACCGCTTCGAACGCCGGGTCGTCCGGCCAGACGTTGGTGTCCTCAAACCGGGACGCCGCGAAGTGCTCGGAGAGGTCGGGCGGGGTCACCTCGCCGTGGGCCAGGGACTGCACCTCACCACCGACGACGGTGTAGCCACGCTGGAGGCCGTCTCTCGGTCGCGGGACCGATTCCTTCACTGCGAGCGGGCTGTCGAAGAAGCGCAGCGTGCGGTCGGTGAACCATTCGAGGAGCGTCGGGTCGATGCCGTGGCCGACGAGGCCGAAGAAGCCCACCGACCGGCACGCCCGGTCGATCGCGGCGGGGGCGTCGGGTGACGACAGGTCGACGGCCGGGATGGTCAGCGTCACGGCGCCACCAGGTCGGCCAGGATCCGGCGGTAGGCCAGGCTCAGGCGGTCGTTGCGTGTGTGGACCTCGATGCGGGGATCCAGCGGCAACCGGCCGTCCGGGTACGACTCGAGCACGGCGAGGTCCTCGTCGAGGACCAGGTCCTCGAACTCGATGGACTCCTTGATCTTGAGCTCGTCGCCGGCGAAGTCGTTGCGTGCCATGACCTTGAACACGATCGACCGATGCGCGTCCACCGGGAGGCAGGAGAAGAGGATGGACAGCACGCCGCCGGTGAGCGGGAACGTCAGCCGCACGAGGGCGGTGGTGGACGCCACCACCTCCTTGTGGAGGTGGTGCTCCTGGACCAAGGGGTGCTCACCGGTGGCGACGAGGGGGTCGTCGTGGTTGCGGTACGGGGTGACGTAGGTCGTGGAGGCCCGCCAGCCGTCGCGCACGACCTTGTGGGGCGGGAGGTAGGCGTCGTCGGCCACCCCGAAAGTGCCGGTGTGCACCGTGGGGAGGTGCGTGGCGTCCAGGAAGTTGTCGGTGAGCTGGAAGGCGCCGGCCGTCGTGGCTCGCGGTTCGTTCCAGCAGCGGTCGAAGCCTGCGTCGTCCCACTCGGGGAACGATGGGATGTCGTGGACCGGCTCCTCCGGGGCGAGCCACACCATGCCGTAGCGCTCCTCGAGGCGAGCCGGGCGCTCCACCACCGCTCGGCTCGGGACGGCGCTGCCCTCGCCGAGCGCCGGCACCGACGTGCAACGGCCGGTTCCGTCGAACGTCCAGCCGTGGTAGCCGCACTGCAGCACCTCGCCACAGATGGTGCCGATGCTGAGGGGCGCCAGGCGGTGCGGGCACC
This sequence comes from Acidimicrobiaceae bacterium, assembly GCA_003476595.1. Lineage (GTDB taxonomy): Bacteria > Actinomycetota > Acidimicrobiia > Acidimicrobiales > Salinilacustritrichaceae > Salinilacustrithrix. The sequence continues at coordinate 4,967 of DMTU01000026.1, forward strand.
GGTCGGCGAAGGCGGCCAGGCCGGAGTCGAGACGGGCCAGGACCCAGTCCCGCCCGAGGACGCGGACGGGCACGGGCGCGTCGGTGACGTCGTGGGACATCGCCACCGCGTACCAGGCCCGCTCCAGCCCGCTGCTGTCGTTGGCAACCCAGTCCGGGCCGGTGCCGTGGTCGCTGGTCGTCGCATCGGTCATGGGATCTCCGGAGGTTCTCTCAGGTGGTGGCGCGCTGGAACGGCTCGCCGAGCGCCAGCGGGGCGCGGCTGGCCCGGCCGCGCACGACCAGGGCAGCGAGGGTGATGAGGTACGGGAGCGCGAGGAAGAGCTCGTAGGGGACCGCCGTCGCCTGGCCCTGCAGGCGAAGCTGCAGGGCGTCGCACAGCCCGAAGAGCAGCGCGCCCGCGAGGCACGCCCAGGGCCGCCAGCGCGCGAAGACGACGAGGGCGAGGGCGACCCAGCCGCGACCGTGGGTCACGTTCTCCAGGAAGAGGCCGAGCGGCCCGCAGACGAGCGCGGCACCGCCGAGGCCGGCGAGCACACCGCTGACCACGGTCGCTCCCGTGCGCAACCGGTCGACCCGGTAGCCAAGGGCATCGACGGCGACGGGAGCGTCGCCGGCGGCGGTGAGCGCCAAGCCGAGGGTCGTCCGGGTCAGCACGAACCAGGCGAGGGCGAAGAGCGCGATCGTCAGCAGCACGAGGGCGTCCATGCCGATGCGCTCGATGCGGGGCGGGACCGTTCCGATGCCGAAGATCGTGCGGAAGAGGTAGGTGGTCGCTGCCGTGCACAGCAGCGTGATGCCGAGGCCGGCCACCATCTGGTTGGCCTTCACGTGCACGACGGCGAGCGAGAGCACGAGCCCGACCAGAGCGCCGGCTGCGGCGCCGGCGACGAGGCCGACCCACGGGGAACCCGTCTCGTTGGTGGCCAGGTAGCCGCCGAGGGCGCCGCTGATCATCATCCCCTCGAGCGCGAGGTTGAGCACGCCTGCCCGCTCGTTCACGAGGCCGCCGAGCGCAGCGAGGGCGACGGGGACGGCGAGGCGGAGGGCGGCGCTGAGCGTCGCCACGGTGAGCACGGCGTCCATCAGGTCCTCCACCGTCGGTAGGCGAGCGCATCGCCGCAGACGACGAGCACGACGACGAGCGCCTGCAGCATCGACACGGCCGACACGGGGAGCGCGAAGTCGCGCTGGGCCGACTCGGCGCCGATGAGCATCGCCGAGAGCAGGACGCCGGAGACCACGACGCCCACGGGGTGCAGGCGCCCGACGAGCGCGACGGTGATGGCGGCGAACCCGAAGCCGGGGCTGAGCCCCTGGATCAGCCGGCCCTGCACGCCCGCGACCTGGATGTAGCCGGCGATGCCGGCGAGACCACCGGACAGCAGCAGCACCCGGGTGGCGATGCGGGCGGCCGGCAGCTCGTTGGCCTCCAGCGCCTCGCTGTTGTGGCCCATGGCGCGAACCCGGAAGCCGAACCGGGTGCGCTGCAGGACCAGCCACGCCACCGGGGCGACGACGGCGGCGAGGAGCACGCCGACGTGGAGGCGGACGTCGCCGATCACCGGCAGCTCGGCCCCGCCGAGCACCCGGCTCTGCGGGAGGATGCCGGCGGGGTCCTTCAGCGGAACGCGCACCGCGTACGCGAGCAGCGCCTCGGCGACATAGACGAGGAGGAGCGTCGAGATGACGACGCTGGCCCCGAACCGGTTGCCGAACCAGGCGGCGAGCCCGGCCCACGCGGCGCCGGCGACCGCACCCATGGCGATCGACGTCACGATGAGCACGGGGCCGGGGAGCGACCCGGCCGGCCCGGTCGCCCACGCCGTGGCCGCGGTGGCACCGACCAGCAGCTGGCCCTCGGGACCGATGTTGTACACGCGGGCCCGGTAGGCGAAGGAGAGGCCGACGGCGATCAGGACGACCGGGCAGGCCCGGGTGAGCGTGTCCCGCCATCCGAAGCGAGAGCCCGTGACGCCCTCGACCATCGAGCGGTAGACGTCGAGCGGCGGGTGGCCCTCGACGGCGATGACGATCGCTCCCACGAGCAGGGCGATGACGACGGCACCGACCGGGACACCGAGGGCGCGGCCCGCACGGCGCCGCCGGGATGCGGTCGCCGGCGGCACCGGCGTGGGATCGGGTGCAGGGGGCGGCGGCGCCACGGTGGTCGGCGGCGCGCTCACGACGTCGGTCACGATGCGACCTCCAGGTGTTCCTCGCCGGTCATGGCGAGGCCGATGGCCAGGCGGTCGTAGGGCGGGTGGAAGGGTCCGACCAGCCGGCCCCCGGACGCGACGAGGATCTCGTCGGCCACCTCGAACAGCTCGTCGAGCTCAGAACCCATCCAGACGACGGCAGCGCCGGCGGCCGCACGCTCGAGCACCCGGCGCGACACCCCGGCGGCGGCCTCCGGGTCGAGGCCCCGGGTGGGGTGGCAGGCGAGCACGAGCCCGGGGTCCCCGTCCAGCTCCCGCGCCAGCACCACCTTCTGCGCGTTGCCACCGGACAGGGCGCTCGCCGGCGTGCTGGGGCCGTTGCCGCGCACGTCCCAGTCGGCCAGGCGGGGGGCGGCCTGGCGCCGGCGGTCA
>DMTU01000026.1:7689-8356 GCA_003476595.1 Acidimicrobiaceae bacterium
CCACCGGGGCAGCCGGCCGAGGTGGACGTTGTCGGCGAGGTCCAGGTCGCCGACGAGACCCCACCGGTAGCGGTCGGAGGTGATGTAGGCGATCCCCGCCTTGACCCGCTCGGCCGGGGTGCGCAGGACGGTCGCCTTCCCGTCGATCTCGATCGTGCCCGATTCGGCGGTGAGGCGTCCGGCCAGGGCGCCCTCGAGCTCGGCCTGCCCGTTCCCGTCGACGCCGGCGATGCCGAGCACCCGCCCGGGAGCGACCGCGAACGAGGCGGACCGCAGCCCACCGACCGTGAGCCCGTGTACCGCCAGGCGCGCCGGCACGCCGGAGTCGCCGGTGAAGCGCGGCCGGGCGACGCCGCGGTCCGCCGGCGCATCGTCGCCGACCATGAGGCGCGCCAGCTCCTGCTTGGTCCGACCGGAGACCGGCTCGTCGTGCAGCACGGTCCGTCCACTGCGCAGGACGGTGACCCGATCCGCAGCGGCGGACACCTCGGCCATCCGGTGCGTGACGATGAGGACGCAGCGGCCCTCGTCGGCGAGCTGGCGGCACACGTCGAGCAGGCGGGTCGCCTCGGCATCGGTGAGCATGGCCGTGGGTTCGTCGAGGACGAGCACCTGCGGATCGGCATCGAGGGCGCGCAGCACCTCGAGGCGCTGCTGCTCGCCGACC
>DMTU01000026.1:8454-12856 GCA_003476595.1 Acidimicrobiaceae bacterium
GAGGCGCTGCTGCTCGCCGACCGAGAGCTCCCCGGCCGGCGTACCAGGCCGGACCTTGAGCCCGTACCGGTCAGACAGCGCCCGCAGGCGATCCTCGGCCTCGTCCCGCCGGGGCCGCAGCCGTCGCAGGGGCCGGGCGAGGGCCAGGTTGTCGGCCGCGTCCAACGTCGGCACCAGCGTGAAGTGCTGCTGGACGATCGCCACACCGTGCTGCCGGGCGGCCTGCGGGTCGAACCGGTCGACCCGCAGACCTCCCACCACCACCTCACCCTCGTCCGGGCGGTCCAGGCCGGCGAGGATCCGCATGAGCGTGGACTTCCCGGCACCGTTCTCACCGAGCACGGCGTGGACCTCGCCCTCGCGCACCTCGAGGTCGGCGGCGCCGAGCGCCACCACCGGGCCGAAGCGGCGCCGGACGCCGACCATCAACACGCTGGTGCGCCCACGGGAGGCGGTGGAGGTGCTCACTCGCTGACTTCGAAGGGCACGACGAGCTCGCCGGACTCGACCTTGGCCAACTCCTCCTCGTAGATCGCCATGGCCTCGGGTGAGATCTCGCCCTCCAGCTCGGGGTTGATGGCGATCTCCATGCCGCCCTCGGCGAAGGTGATCTCGTAGTACGGCGCGGGGTCGACGTTGCCCGCGACCGCGTCGGCGACCATCTCGCGGAACACCTGGTCGAGGCGCCACACCGTGCTGGTCAGCACGACGTCGGGGGCGAGCTCGGACATGTCGCCGACGTAGCCGGTGACGTAGCCGCCGGCCTCCTTGGCGGCCTCGATATGGCCGAGGGTCGGGCCCTGGCCGCAGCCGATGAACATGTCGGCGCCGCCGTCGACCTGGCCGAGGGCGGTCTCCTTGCCCATCTGCACGTCGTTCCAATCGCCGACGGCCAGGTACGTGCCGTCCGCATCGGGGTTGACCAGCTGGGCGCCCTCGACGAAGCGCTGGAACATGTTCTCGCAGACCGGGATGTCGAAGCCGGCGGCGCCGGCGGCGATGTCGTTCTCTGCGGCGCCGGCGGTGAGGATGCCCTGCAGGTACGCGGCCTCGTGGAACGGCTGGGCGTAGTCGGCGACGTTGCCGCTGGAGTCCCCGAAGCCGCCGGCGTAGGCGAACAGCACCTCGGGGTAGTCGGGGGCCAGCTTCTTGATCGCCTCCCCGTAGTTGAACGAGTGGCCGACCACCACGTCGTAGCCGTCCTCGGCGTAGGCCCGGGTGGCCCGCTCGACGTCGGCGTCGGCGACGCTCTCCTGGTAGGCGAAGTCGGCGATGACGCCCTCTTCCTTCAGCGCCTCGGCCCCGTCGTAGGCGGCCTGGTTCCACGAGTAGTCGTTGACCTGGCCCGAGAGGATGATGGCCAGGGTCGGGAGCTCCTCGGAGGCGGCGCTGCCGGTGGCGGTCGCCTCCTCCTCGGCGACCGCATCGACGGCTTCCGCGTCGTCATCCCCGCAGGCGGTGACGAGCAGTGCGAACGACGCCAGGCTGGCGGCGATGGTACGTGTGCAACGTTTTGTTGAAGCCATGGAGGCGCAACCTACGAAGGCGTTGTTCCCCTCCGGTTGCGCCGATGTCACATGGCAGCGACCGGAACCTGTCGCCGATCTGACCTGCGCTCCCCGGCGCGTCAGGAGCCGGCGAGTGCCGCTTCGTGCGGCTCCCGGCCGACGATCGCCCGGAAGCTCACCGGGTCGGTGACGCCCTCGGTGCACAGGAGCACCACCGTGGCATCCTGGCCGAGCTCGGGCACGTGGCCGACCACCGACGTGAGGCCGGCGAGCGTGGCCGCGCCGCACTCACCGCAGTCGAAGCCGAGGTCGGCCAGGGTGCGCAGTGCAGTGGCGCAGGCCTCGTCGGACACGGTGGTGAATCCGTCGAAGCGGTCCATGATCGCGGGCAGGGCGGTCTGTGACGCCAGGCCGCAGTTGAGCCCGGCCATGATCGAGCGATGGGGACCGGGCACCTCGACCACGCGACCGGCTGCGACCGCAGCCTGCACGCAGGCGGCGTCATCCGGCTCGACGCCGAGGATGAAGGGGGGTTCCCCCACGTCGGCGGGCAGGCCGGCGGCAACGGCGGCGCCGAAGGCCCCGACGCCGAGGGGGACGACGACGGCATCCGGCACCGAGTCCAGCTGCTCGTGCAGCTCGTGGAGGATGGTGGCGTAGCCGTCACCCACCCACCGGGGGATGTCGGTGTACCCGGGCCAGGAGGTGTCGGAAATGACCAGCCACTCGTCGCCGCAGCCGGCAGAGACCCGGATGGCGTCGTCGTAGGTGCCGTCCACGACGGTGACGGTGGCACCCTCGCCTTCGATCGCCGAGATGCGCGCATCGACCGTGCCGGCCGGGACGTAGATGTGGCACGGGAGGTCCAAGATGGCCGCCATGCGAGCGACGGCTCGGCCGTGGTTGCCGTCGGTGGCCGCGGTGAGGCCCATCGGGCGCAACGGCTGCAGGGCACGGCGGAGGACGTCGAAGGGCTCACCGTCGAGATCGACGTCAGCACCACCCGTCCTCTCCAGCCGATCGAGGACCGCCCGGTGGACGGCCCACGATGCGCCGAGCATCTTGAACGCCGGGAGCCCGAACCGCTCGCGCTCGTCCTTCACCAGCAGGCGACCCACGCCGGCGGCGCGGGCCGCAGCCTCGCCGAGGTCGACCAGGGGGCTCGCCGAGTAGCCCGGCAGGCTGCGGTGGAAGCGCAGGTTCGCGCCGTCGTCGCCTGCGGCCTGGGTCGGGCGACGGCGCGGGTTTGCAAGGTAGCGGCTCACGCCGGAACCCCGGCCCACGCATCGATCTGCGCAACACCGGCGGCCACGAGCTCGAGCGGTGCGCCGGAGCCCTCGAGGGACGCCCGGGCGATGTCGGCGAGCTGGTCGTCGGTGATGCCGAGCACGTCGCGGCACAGCTCGTACTCCTCGAGGATGCCGGGGCCGAACAGCAGCGGGTCGTCACCGTTGATGGAGCACCGGATGCCGGCCTCGAGGAGCAGCGGCAGCGGGTGCTGCTCGATGGTGGGCACGACCGACAGCATGACGTTGGACGTGGGGCACACGTCGAGGACGATGCCACGGTCGGCGATCTCGCGCAGCAGCTCCGGCTCCTCCACGGCCCGCACCCCGTGCTGGATGCGGTCGGCACCGAGGGCGTGGATGGCGCCCCGGACCGACGCCGGGCCCTCGAGCTCACCGGCGTGCGGCGTGCGCAGCAGGCCGGCAGCCCCGGCCCGGGCGAACTGGTCGGCGAAGAGCTCGGGCGGGAACCCGACCTCGTCGTTGTGCAGCCCGAAGGACACGATCGGCGCGCCGGAGGCGTGCAGCGCGAGCGCGAGGGCGGTCACCCGCTCGGCATCGTCGTCGCCGTAGGTGCGGTCGAGGGCGGCCATCCAACCCACGCCGATGCCGAAGTGCGCGCCGGCCTCGGCTCCGAAGGCCACGAGCATCTCCCAGATGCCGTGCTCGCTGCCCAGGCGCTCGATGTGGTGCCCGGCGTAGAACGACGGCTCGACCCACACGCAGCCCGCCAGCGCGGCGTCCTCCACGACCTCGAAGACCATCCGACGCAGGTCGTCGGGGGTGCGCATCACCTCGCAGGCCGCCACGTAGGTGCTCGCGAACTCCGTGAAGGTGCCGTAGCCGCGGATCTCGGGGACGGGGATGCCGTCCCGGGCGCAGAGCTCGCGGAGGGTCTCGGGGCGCATCGCTCCCTCGAGGTGCACGTGCAGGTGCGCCTTGGGGAGCGCTCGCAGGTCCCGGCTCATCGGGCAGCCCGGTCCGGTGCGTAGCGGCCGACGGCGATCGACTCGAAGGCGTCGATCACGGCGACGACCAGCACCGACGACACCGTCACCAGCGCCACCGCCGCCCACAGGCGCGAGTACTGGCTCGACGTCGTGGACAGCACCATGAGGCTGCCGAGGCCGGTGCCCGACGACAGCCAGCCGTTGAGGAGCGAGCCGAGGACGGCGAGGGGGACGCCGATCTTCGCCGAGGCGAAGAGGGCGGGGACGGCGGACGGCATGCGGACCTTCCAGAGCGTGGTGAGAGGTGAGGCGTCGTAGGCCGCCATCAGGTCGATGGACTGCGCGCTGACCGACCGGAGCCCGCTCGTGACGAGCACGAGGGTGGGGAACCACACGATGATCGTGATGATCACCATGCTGCCCATGGCCCCGCGGCCGAAGATGTAGGCCAGCAGGGGGATGAGGGCGACGATGGGCACCGACCGCAGCGCCAGCGCGATCGGCATCACGGCCCGCTCGAGGGCGCTGGAGAGGACGAACAGCGAGGCCACGGCCATGGCGACGACGGTGCCGACGAGGTAGCCGAGGGTGGACTCCTTCGCAGTGAACCAGAACGCGTCGAGCAGCTCGGTGCGCCGCTCGGCGCCGGCGCCGGGGG
>DMTU01000026.1:12975-13430 GCA_003476595.1 Acidimicrobiaceae bacterium
GCCACTCCCACACCTGGCTCGGCGACTTCCCGAAGAAGCTGTTCACCTCGAAGTACGCCAGGAAGCCGATCCACAGCAGGTAGAGCAGCGCGAGGAGGCCGACGAGGGTGAGGGCGCCACGGACGAGCCCGTGGCGCACCCGGTGCTCGGGGGCGGGGGCCGGCGTGAGGGCGCTGCTGCGCTCGACCATGCTCATCGCCGCGGAGCCCACGGCGTGAGGAGGCGGCCGGCCGTGGCGATGGCGGCGTAGCCGACACCGGCCAAGGCGGTGGCGACGAAGGCAGCAGCCCAGACCTTCTCGGTCTGCGCGGTGGCCTGGGCGGAGACGAGGGCGATGCCGAGGCCGTTGTCGTTGCCGCCGAGGAACTCCCCCACGATGGCGCCGAGCACCGCCGCTGGGGCCGAGATGCGCAGGGCAGCGAACAGGTCGGGGAGCGCAGCGCGGATGCGCACCT
>DMTU01000026.1:13510-14309 GCA_003476595.1 Acidimicrobiaceae bacterium
CCTTGCGCAGCACCGTCGCCGAGCTGCCACCGAGCGCCCGGATGACGTCGATGCTGCGGCGGTCGGCGGCACGCAGGCCCACGATCGCACCGATCAGCGTGGTGAAGAACACGGCCATGCCGGCCAGCGCCGACTTCGGCGCATCACCGGAGAGGGTGATCTGGAAGATCGGCCCGATGGCGATGATGGGCAGCGCCGTCACCGTCACTGCCAGCTGCAGGATGGGCTTCTCGAGGAACGGGACCGTGACGGCCACGAAGCCGAGGGCGATGGCGATCAGGTTGCCCCAGAGGAAGCCCGGCCACGCCTCTCGCAGGGTCGTCTGGGTGTGGCGCCAGTACAGCGCCCGGTTGTCGAAGATGGCGCCGACGACGTCGAGCGGCGGTGGGAAGACGCCCTTGCCCTCGAACACCGTGCTTGACAGCACCTGCCAGAGGACGACCAGCGCGGCGATCAACCCCACCGAGGGCACCCACATGGGTAGCTCTCGACCACCGCCCACCCTGCGGGCGACGGCACGGTCGCCGACGCCCGGCACGGCCACGGTCATGCCGGCTCCTCGAAGCCGAAGAGGAGGTCGGCGATGTGGTCGAGGTAGGCATGGAACTCGGGGCTGCGCTGCATCTCGACGGTGCGGGGTCGAGGCAGGTCGATGGTGACCACCTCCGCCACGACCGAGGGCCGCGGCGACATGACGACGACCTGGTCGGCGAGCAGCACCGCCTCGTCGATGGAGTGGGTGACGAGCAACGTGGTGGTGACCCGATCGAGCCAGATGCGCTGCAGCTCCATGTTCATG
>DMTU01000283.1:0-4909 GCA_003476595.1 Acidimicrobiaceae bacterium
GCCGCCGACCAGCGCGGCGTCGACCAGGCCATGCTCGACCTGGACGGCAGCGACAACAAGGCCCGCCTCGGTGCGAACGCCATCCTCGGCGTCTCCCTCGCCGTGGCCCGTGCCGCGGCCGAGGAGCGCGGCCTGCCCCTGTTCCGCTACGTCGGCGGCGCCAACGCGCACGTCCTGCCCGCGCCGATGATGAACGTCCTCAACGGCGGCGTCCACGCCGACAACAACGTGGACTTCCAGGAGTTCATGGTGATGCCCCTCGGCGCAGCCAGCTTCTCCGAGGCGCTGCGCTGGGGCGTGGAGACCTACCACGCCCTCAAGGGGATCCTCCACGACCGGGGCCTCAGCACCGCCGTCGGCGACGAGGGCGGCTTCGCCCCCGACCTCGGCTCCAACGAGGAGGCCGTGCAGCTGCTGGTCGAGGCGATCGAGAAGGCCGGCCGCACGCCGGGCCAGGACATCGCCATCGCGCTCGACCCGGCGAACTCGGAGATCTTCCGGGACGGGGAGTACCACCTCGAGGGCGAGGGCCGGACGCTGTCCGGCGAGGGTCTCGCCGAGTACCTGTCGAGCTGGGTCGACAAGTACCCGATCGTCTCCATCGAGGACGGCCTCGACGAGGAGGACTGGGACGGCTGGGCCGCGCTCACCGCCTCGATCGGCGACCGGTGCCAGCTCGTCGGCGACGACCTCTTCGTCACCAACTCCACCCGCCTCGCCCGGGGCATCGAGACCGGCGTCGCCAACTCGATCCTGATCAAGGTCAACCAGATCGGCTCGCTCACCGAGACCCTCGACACCGTCGGCCTGGCCATCCGCAGCGGCTACACCGCCGTGATGTCGCACCGCTCCGGGGAGACCGAGGACACCACCATCGCCGACCTCGCCGTGGCCACGAACTGCGGCCAGATCAAGACCGGCGCCCCGGCCCGCTCGGACCGGGTGGCGAAGTACAACCAGCTCCTGCGCATCGAGTCGCTGCTCGGCGACACGGCCCGCTACCGGGGCTGGGACGCGCTGCCCCCTGGCGTGCAACCCCGGTGACCGCTTCCACCCCAGCGTCCCGCGCCGGGCTCCGGCGCCCGCACCTCCCGTCCGGCATCGGGCGGTGGATCCGGCCGCTCCTGCTCGCCACCGCCGCGGTCGCCACCATCGCGGCGCTGGCCGTGTACGTGTTCCCGACCCGGACGTGGCTCGACCAGCGCGCCGCGCTGGCCGAGACCAGCGTCGAGCTGCGAGAGCTCCAGGCCGAGCGGAGCGCGCTCGAGCAGCGCGTCGCCGAGCTGGACTCCGACGGCCAGATCGAGGAGATCGCCCGCTCCCAGTACGGCCTGGTCCGCCCCGGCGAGGAGGCCTACGCCGTGCTCCCCGCGCCGGAGCAGCCGGTCGAGCTGCCCGCGCTGTGGCCCTTCGGGGCCCTCCTGGAGCCGACGGCCCCCGAGGGTTCCGCCCCGCCCGGCGGCGCCACCGGCCGCGACTAGGTTCCCCGCACGTCGACGTGCTGCCCCGCTCGGGGGCAGGGAGGGGTACCGATGAGCATCCTTGGCAACCGGGTCCTGCGCAGCGAGGACCCCAAGTTCCTCACCGTCGGGGGGACCTACGTCGCGGATGTGCGCGACCCCCTGCTGGATGGCGCCCTCCACGTGGCCTACGTCCGGTCGATGGCGGCCCACGGCACCATCGCCGGCATCGACGTCGACGAGGCCCGCAACGCCCCCGGCGTGGTGGCGGTCTTCACCGGCGAGGACCTGGGCGACCTGCCGTCGATGCCCCTCGCCGTGCCGCTGCTCAACCCCCAGCACGCCCAGCCCGCGCTGGCCCAGGGCAAGGTCCGCTTCGTCGGCGAGGCCATCGCCGCCATCGTCGCCGAGACGCCCACCGCCGCCGCCGACGCGGCCGAGCTGGTCTGGGCCGACATCGACTTCCTCCCCGCCGTGCTCACGCCCGAGGACGCCCTCTCGGGCGACACCCTGCTGTTCGAGGAGTCCGGCACGAACGCCGCCATCGAGCTCCTCTTCGGTGAGGACGACGCGGCCTTCGAGGGCTGCGAGGTCGTCATCGAGCACGACTTCCTCAACCAGCGCGTGGCCGGCTGCCCGCTCGAGGTCCGCTCGGCCGCCGCCACCTGGGACGGCGAGCGGCTCGTCCACTTCGGCTCCACCCAGGCGCCCCACGGGGTCAAGGCCACGCTCCAGGCCGTCTACGGCCTCGACGAGGCCGGCGTGCGCGTCGTCGCACCCGACGTCGGCGGCGGCTTCGGGCCCAAGATCGGGGCCTACCCCGAGGAGGTGCTGCTCGGCTGGCTGTCCCGCCAGGTCGGCCGCCCCGTCCGCTGGACCGAGACGCGCTCGGAGAACATGGTGGCGATGGGCCAGGGTCGGGGCCAGTGGCAGTCCATCAAGCTGGGCGGCACCCGCGACGGCAAGGTCACGGCCTACCGCCTCAACCTCACCCAGGACGCCGGCGCCTACGCCGCCCTCGGCGCGTTCCTCCCGTTCATGACCCGGGTGATGGCGAGCGGCGTCTACGACATCCCGAACGTGCAGTTCAACGCTCGCTCGGTGCTCACGAACACCACGCCCATCGTGGCCTACCGCGGCGCCGGCCGGCCGGAGGCCACTGCGGCCATCGAGCGGGCCATGGACCTCTACGCCGCCGAGCTCGGCATGGACCCCGCCGAGGTCCGCCGGCGCAACCTCATCGCCTCCGACGACTTCCCCCGCACGACCCCCACCGACGCGGTCTACGACGTCGGCGACTACGAGCGCAGCCTCGACCTCGCCCTCGAGGCCGCCGGCTACACCGAGCTGCGGGCCGAGCAGTCCCGCCGGCGCGACGCCGGCGACCCGGTGCAGCTCGGCATCGGCGTCTCCGTGTACGTCGAGGTCACCGCCGGCCCGCAGGCGGGGGAGGAGTTCGGCCGCGTCGTGGTCCACCCCGACGGGTCGGCCACCGCGTACACCGGCTCCAGCGCCCACGGCCAGGGCCACGACACCAGCTTCGCCATGCTCGTCACCGACACCCTCGGCATCCCGATGGAGCAGGTCACGATCAAGCACGGCGACACCGACGAGGTCGCCCGCGGGGTGGGCACGTTCGGGTCCCGGTCCCTCCAGCTCGGCGGCTCGGCGATCTTCCAGGCCTCCGGGCAGGTGCTCGACAAGGCGCGGGAGATCGCAGCCGACCTGCTCGAGGCCGATCCGGCCGACATCGAGCTCGACCGCGCCGGCGGCGCCTTCCACGTGCAGGGCACGCCGGCGGTGTCGCGGTCCTGGGCCGACGTGGCCAGCGCAGCGGGCGAGGGCGGCCTCGAGGCCGAGACGGACTTCAAGGCCGACAGCCCCACGTTCCCCTTCGGCGCCCACGTCGCAGTGGTCGAGGTCGACACCGAGACGGGTCTGGTCCGCCTGCAGCGCATGATCACCTGCGACGACGCCGGCACGATCCTCAACCCGATGCTCGTCGAGGGCCAGCGCCACGGCGGCATCGCCCAGGGCGTGGCCCAGGCGCTCTACGAGTGGGTCCGCTACGACGAGGACGGCAACCCCCAGACCGCCAACCTCGCCGACTACACGATGATCTCGGCGGCCGAGCTGCCGAGCTTCGAGCTGGTCAGCATGGAGACGGCGACGCCGCTCAACCCGCTCGGCGCGAAGGGCATCGGCGAGTCGGGCACGATCGGGTCGACCCCGGCCGTGCAGTCCGCCGTCTGCGACGCGCTGTCCCCGCTCGGCGTCCGCCACGTGGACATGCCGTGCACGCCCGAGCGGGTGTGGGACGCGATCGCTGCGGCCCGGAGCTGACCTCGCAGCTCAGCGCTGCACGGAGCGGCGGAGCCACTCCGCCGGGCTGAGCTGCCCGGGCTCGGCGGCCTCAGCGGTGACCCCGGCGTCGTCCTCGGCGTCGTCAGCGTCGGGCGCAGAGGCATCGGCGTCGTCCGGTGCAGCCGGGGCGCCGTCGCGCAGGTCGAGGATCACGTCCGGCTCGTCGTCGACCTCGTCGACGTCGTCGACCTCGTCGGCCGCGGTGGGTGCGGCGCGCTGGGCCCGGACCCGGGAGCGGGCCACGGGGCGGCCGGCGTCGTCGAGCTCGGTGAGGCCCACGACGGTGCCGTCGGGATCGAAGAGGTACTCCCAGCGGTGCAGGCAGTCCTTGCAGTGCTGGATCTGGTAGCGGTGGCCGATGTCGATGCTGTCGATGTAGCCGAGGCCGTCGCAGGCCGGACAGCGCCCCGGGACGCCCGGGCTGATCTGGGCCAAGCGCTCCTCGAACGACGCCGAGGGCTCGTCCCCGCCTCCTCGCGTGCTCCGGAACCAACCCATCCCGAACCCCTCGCTCCCTCGGATCGCGGCCACCGGGACATGCGATGGCAGCTGCTGGCAGCGTAGTGCCACCACCCCGTCCGCGTCCTCCATCCTCGATGCGCTAGGAAGTCGACCAGGTCGCCACGACAGGCGCCGGGTCTTCAGGGAAAGGGGGGTGACGGGATGGAGATCTCGATCACCGTCAACGGGAGCGAGGCGCGACACGACGTCGAGCCGCGCACGCTGCTCGTCCACCACATCCGCGAGGCGCTGGGCCTCACGGGCACCAACGTGGGCTGCGACACCTCGTCGTGCGGTGCCTGCACCGTCCACCTCGACGGCGAGGCCGTGAAGTCCTGCACCGTGCTGGCCGTCCAGGCCGACGGCTGCACCCTGACCACCATCGAAGGGCTGGCCCCGTCCGAGGAGGAGCTGCACCCCATGCAGCAGGCCTTCCGGGAGCAGCACGGGCTCCAGTGCGGGTTCTGCACCCCGGGCATGGTCATGGCGGCGACGTCGCTGCTCGACGAGATCCCCGAGCCCACCGAGACCCAGGTCCGCGAGGGCCTCGAGGGCAACCTGTGCCGCTGCACCGGCTACCACAA
>DMTU01000283.1:5102-5285 GCA_003476595.1 Acidimicrobiaceae bacterium
GCACCGGCTACCACAACATCGTCCAGGCCGTCCTCGCTGCCGCGAAGTCCGGCGGCGGTGGCACGAAGGTGGCGGTGCAGCAGTGATCCCCGCGGCGTTCGACTACGTCCGGGCCGGATCGGCCGACGAGGCCATCTCGCTGCTGGCCGAGCACGGCGACGAGGCCAAGGTCCTCGCCGGCGG
>DMTU01000283.1:5586-5773 GCA_003476595.1 Acidimicrobiaceae bacterium
CACTCGCTCGTCCCGCTCATGAAGCTGCGCCTGGCCACCCCGTCGGTGCTCGTCGACGTCGGCCGGGTCGACGACCTCAAGTACATCCGCGACGAGGGCGACCACGTGGCGATCGGTGCGCTCACCCGGCACCGCGACGTCGAGATCAGCGACGTCCTCCGGCGCGACGTGCCGATCCTCGCCCACG
>DMTU01000308.1:0-164 GCA_003476595.1 Acidimicrobiaceae bacterium
GAGATCCTCGCCGCCGGAGGCGATCTCGGTGCCTCCGTACTTGCTGTAGACGACGGTGTCGCCGACGGAGACGTCGACGGGGATGAGCTCACCGGACTGCTCGGAGCGCTTGCCGGGGCCGACGGCCAGGACCTCGCCCTGCTGGGGCTTCTCCTTGGCGGTGT
>DMTU01000308.1:255-801 GCA_003476595.1 Acidimicrobiaceae bacterium
TGGGGCTTCTCCTTGGCGGTGTCGGGGATGACCAGGCCGCTTGCGGTGGTCTCTTCGGACTCGCTCGGACGGACGACGATGCGGTCCTCGAGGGGCTGCAGGTTCATCGGGGACGCCTCCATGGGTGACGCGTTAGCACTCGGTACGGACGAGTGCTAACGGTAACGGACCGGGCTGGCACTCGCAAGACGAGACTGCTAACCCGGGCTCAGCGAACGGGGGCTCAGCCGATCCGCTTGACCAGGCAGGTGGCCGACCCGAACGTGACCAGATCGCCATCGAGCAGGCTGAGGGCGCCGGCCATCGGGTTGCCGTTGATGCTGGTGCCGTTGGAGGAGCCGAGGTCCTCGAGCTCCAGCCCGCCTCGGTCGCCCCGGAGCACGGCGTGGTGGCGCGACACCGTGTCGTCCTCGATCACCAGGTCGGCCTCCGGCGCCCGCCCGATCTCGGCGGGCAGCGCGCCCACCACCAGCGTCGTCCCCCGTGCCGGCCCGCTGAGCACCACGAGCACGGCGTGAGGTAGTGGCGGGTCGCCCTCGAGCAGGT
>DMTU01000308.1:878-2975 GCA_003476595.1 Acidimicrobiaceae bacterium
AGGCGGGGCTGCTGGATGGGGAGGACCCCGGTCAGATCCTGTGCATCGTCGTGGTCGCTCACCGCGCTCCTCCCTCGGACGGGGTTCGGGTCACTCCGTATCCGCTCCGGCGTCGGCTGACCACTGCAGCTCACGCTGGCGTCGGCGCGCGGACGCCACGTCGACGAGGTCGCGGTCGATGAGCCAGTCGATGGCGCGACCGCCCTCCCGGGCGAGCATGAAGCGACCCCACGCCTCCGCCGCGGCCGTGCGGGCCACGACCTCGCGGAACCGCCGCAGGCCGCCCCGGCCCCGGTAGGCCTCGAACAGGCGGACCACGACGTCCTCCCCCACCGACGCCAGCTCGTCGGAGGCGAGGAAGTCGTCGATGTCCTCTCGCGGTTGGGCCTCCCGCGGGATCAGCACGTGCACGCCCTGCACCAGCCGGGGCAGGTCCTCGTCGTCGTCGACCCCGAAGTAGAGGACCGCGCCGGTGCGCGGGTCGAACCACCAGTCGCCGTCGGGATGCGCGTCGTTGCGGGCCAGGACGAGCGACTCGAGGTCGACGGCGTCGATGTCGAGGGGGGCGTCGGGCACGGGCCGACGGTACCCCGACCCCTCAGCGGGTAAAGGTGGGGTCCCGCGAACGAAGGAGACCCCGATGGGTTTGATGGACAAGGTGAAGAAGCTGGCGTCGAAGGAGAACGTCGACAAGGCCAAGGGCCTGGCGGCGAAGAACGCCGACAAGATCACGGGGACGGTCGAGAAGGCCACCTCCACGATCGACCAGAAGACCGGCGGCAAGTACCGCGACAAGCTCGACAAGGTCGAGGACTCCGTGGCCCGCAACCTCGACAAGGTCAAGGACGAGGGCGACGACCCCGGCACCGGCCCCGCCGACGGCACACCTCCGGGCGGACCGGCCGGCCCGACCCGCTAGCGCAGCTCAGGCGGCGGGCGAGCCCAGGCCCAGGCCCGGGTCGGCACCCGTGTCGAGGGGAGATTCGCCCGCCCGCTGCAGCTGCCACCACCCCGCCGCGGCGACCATCGCCGCGTTGTCGGTGCAGTTGGCCCGATCGGGGAGGTAGGCGGCCAGCCCGTCCTCCGCGCACACCGTGAGGATCTGCTCGCGCAGGCGGGAGTTGGCGGCCACGCCGCCCCCGATGCTGATGCCCTTCGCGCCCACGTCGGCGGCGGCCCGCCGGGTCTTGGTCACGAGCACGTCGACCACGGCCTCCTGGAACGAGGCGGCCACGTCCTCGGCGCTGACGTCGGGGTGCTTGCGCACGTGGTTCACGACCGAGGTCTTGAGCCCGGAGAAGGAGAAGTCGTAGGGCCGGTCGGGCAGCGCCCGGGGGAACGCGATGGCCTCCGGGTCCCCGTCGAGGCTGATGCGGTCGATGACCGGGCCGCCCGGGTAGCCGAGGCCCAGGTAGCGAGCGACCTTGTCGTAGGCCTCGCCGGCGGCGTCGTCGATTGTGGACCCCAGCAGCTCAACGTCCCCGGTGATGTTCCGGATCCGCAGGATTTCGGTGTGCCCGCCGGAGACCAGCAGGGCGCCCAGGTTTTCCGGCAGGGCGTTCGCCGGCTGCGCGCCGTCGTCCGGCTGCAGCAGCCCGACGCCGACGTGCGCGACCAGGTGGTTGATGGCGTAGAGCGGTTTGCCCGTCGCGACGGCGAGCGCCTTGGCGGCGCAGACCCCGACCATTAGGGCGCCCGCGAGCCCGGGACCGGACGTGACGGCGATCGCGTCAATGTCGTCCAGGGTCACGCCGGCCTCGGCCAGCGCCTCACGGAGGGTGGGGACGAAGGCGTCCAGGTGCGCGCGGGAAGCGATCTCGGGGATCACTCCGCCGAACCGGACGTGTTCCTCCATGGAGGAGGACACGGTGTTGGTCAGCAGCTGCGTGCCGCGGACAATCCCGACGCCGGTCTCGTCGCAGGAAGATTCGATGCCAAGGACCAGCGGCCGGCCGTGCTGGGTGCTGTTCATGGGCGGTCTGCTTCCCTGGTTGTGGTGTCGGTGTCGGTGTCGGGGTGTGGGGTGCCGAGCCGGAGCCGCATGATCAGCGCGTCGACGCCGTCGCGGTAGTAGCGGGGCCGGACGTGGATCTGTTC
>DMTU01000308.1:3292-3442 GCA_003476595.1 Acidimicrobiaceae bacterium
GCGGTAGAGCTGCTGGGCGCGGGTGTTGTCGGCCCGGACTTCCAGGAGCACGTCCTCGGCACGTCGCAGCCTGCTTTCCCGGATGAGCTCGGTCAGCAGCGCCGCACCGATCCCCTGGCCTTCCTGCTCCGGCACGACGGCGATGGTCTG
>DMTU01000151.1:0-1004 GCA_003476595.1 Acidimicrobiaceae bacterium
GACGTCGGCGCCTCGGTCGCCATCGTCGTCGACGGGGAGATGGTCGCCGACTTCTGGGGCGGCTTCGTCGACGAGGCCCGGACGACACCGTGGGAGCGGGACACGCTCGTCAACGTCTGGTCCACCACCAAGACCATGTCGGCGCTGACCGCGCTGGTGCTCGCTGATCGCGGGCTGCTCGACCTCGATGCGCCCGTCGCGCAGTACTGGCCGGAGTTCGCCGCGAACGGCAAGGCCGACGTGCTCGTCAAGCACGTGCTGTCCCACACCTCGGGCGTGAGCGGCTGGGCGCAGCCCGTCACCCAGGACGACGTCTACGACCAGGACCGGTCAGCGGAGATCCTCGCGGCGCAGGCCCCGTGGTGGGAGCCCGGCACCGCGTCCGGGTACCACGCCATCAACCAGGGCCACCTCATCGGTGAGCTGGTGCGCCGTACGACGGGCCGAACGCTCGGCACGTACTTCCGCGACGAGATCGCCGGTCCGCTCGATGCCGACTTCCACATCGGGCTGGCGCCGGAGCACGACGCTCGCGTCTCGCCGGTCATCCCCCCTCCGCCGCTGCAGCTCGACGGCGCCGGCGACATCGACATGGACTCCCCCGCGATGAGGACGTTCACGGGGCCGCCGGTGGATGCGAGCTTCGCCAACACCGAGGCGTGGCGCCGCGCCGAGATCGGTGCGGCGAACGGGCACGGCAACGCCCGCTCGGTGGCACGCATCCAATCGGCGATCTCGAACGGCGGCCCCGTCGACGGGGTCACGCTGCTGTCGCCCGCCACCATCGAGCGCATCTTCGAGGTGCAGGCCGACGGCATCGACCTGGTGCTCGGCATCCCCTTGAAGTTCGGGATCGGCTACGGCCTGCCGGTGGCCGAGACGATCCCGTACCTGCCGACCGACGACCGCATCTGCTTCTGGGGCGGCTGGGGTGGTTCCGTCGTGATCAACGACCTCGACCGGCGCACGACGTTCGCGTTCATGATGAACCGCATGGCCGAGGG
>DMTU01000151.1:1153-4083 GCA_003476595.1 Acidimicrobiaceae bacterium
CGCCGCCCTCTGAGCTCCCGGGCGGACCGTCTCAGGGAACCAGCACCGCCTTCCCGGCCAGACGACGGTGCTGCAGGTCGGCCAGCACCTCCCCGGCGTCGGCGAGCGGGAAGGGCGTCGGTTCGGGCGGGTGCACCGTGCCGGACGCGACGAGCGCCATCACCTCGGACACCAGCGCCGAGAACTCCTCCGGCGCCCGCCTTGCCAGACCGCCCAGCTCGACCCCGAGCACGCTGCGGCTGTTGAGCAGCACCTGGTTCAGCGGCAGGGCCGGGATGGCGCCGGCAGCGAAGCCGATGACGAGGTACCGGCCGTCCCACCGCAGGGACCGGAGCGCGGCCTCGGCCTTGTCGCCCCCGATGGGATCGACGACGACGTCCGCACCCCGGCCGTCGGTCCGCTCCCGGATGGCGGTCTTCACGTCCTCGTGCTCGTAGTCCACGGTCGCCACCGCGCCGGCCGCAGTGGCGAGCGACAGCTTCTCCGCCGACGATGCGCACGCGATCACCCGTGCGCCGAGGGCCGTCGCGAGATCGGTCGTGGCCAACCCGACGCCGCCGCCGGCGCCGAGCACCGCGACCCACTCCCCCTCGGCGACGTGCGCCCGGCGGGTGAGTGCGTAGAGCGCCGTGGCGTAGCTCTGCACCAGACCGGCGGCCTGGCCGGCGCTGATGTTCTCCGGCACCGGGATCGCCGCCGACTCCGGGACCACGACGTGGGACGAGTACCCGCCGGTGCTCGGCAATGCGACGACCCGTTGGCCCACCTCGACCGCGTGGACCCCGTCACCGATCGCGCACACGACGCCTGCCGCCTCGGTGCCCGGCGTGTGCGGCAGCGGCGGCGTGAACTGGTACGCGCCCTGCACGATCAGCGCGTCGACGAAGTTCACCCCGGCAGCCTCGACGGCGACGACCACCTCCCCCGGCCCCGGTGTGGGATCAGGTCCTTCGGTGACGGAGAGCTCGTCCAGCGACCCGAACGCCTCGACTTCGATCCTGCGCATCCGGCGAGTGTGCTCCATCTGCGCCGGTCGGGGCCGTTGCCGCGATCGCAGTACCCTCGACCGCCGTTCGCCCTCGTAGCTCAGTCGGATAGAGCGACCGCCTCCTAAGCGGTAGGCCACAGGTTCGATTCCTGTCGAGGGCACGCAACAGCCTCAGTGCCGATCGACGAAGTCGAGCACCACCTCGGCGAACCGGTTCGGGGCGAACGTGGTGGCGAGGTGCCCCTGCCCCTGGAGCGTGACGACCTCGGGGTCCGTGACGAAGCGGGGCAGGTCCTCCGGGCGGGGGTAGACCGGCGAGTGGTCCCGGTCGCCTCGGATGACGAGCACCGGACGGTCGCGGACCGGCAGGTCGAAGTCGTCCCACCGCACGTCGGAGACCATCTCGAGCTCTCGGGGCGTCGACCCGACGCCGTCGCGGAGCTGGTTCCAGATCGGCTTGACCTTGCGGGCGAGGGCGATCTCCTCGTCGCTGACACCGGCCAGGTCCGTGGCCATCACCGTGATCGCCCGATCCCGGTCGCCGCTGGCCACGAGCGCCTCGACCTGCGTGATGACCTGGTGGTCGAGCTGGTCCTGGCGCAGCGGCGGCTCGTAGAGCACGAGGGATCGCATCGCGGTGCCCGATGCCGCGGCGGCGAGGGCGATCAGCGCGCCGAGCGAGTGCCCGACGACGTGGGCGGGCGAGCCGGCTGCGGCGAGCACCGCGTCGAGGTCCTCGATCTCCCGCTGGAGCCAGTACTCGACGTGGTCCCCGCTCCCGCCCCGACCGCGCCGGTCGTACACCCACACGGCGTGGCGCTCCGCGATCGTGAGCTCCACCAGGGAGAAGGCCCCGATGCCGTCGAGCGTCCCGTGGACCATCACCACCGGGACGCCGTCACCGGACCGTCGAACCGACAGCGATGTGCCGTCGGCGGAGGTGACCGTCCGATCCCCTCCCTTCGCCCCCAGCGCCAGGGACCGGAGCAGACGCCGCTTGCTCGGCGCCTGGCGGAACAGGTGCAGCAGATGACCGGGTACGCCCATCGATCCTCCCCTCGACGCGGTCGACCGGCCATCGAGCCGGTCGGCGCCGCACCTCGACGGTACCGCGGACCGCCCGGCGCTACTTCTTGAGCCGCCTGCTCCCCTGGTGCCAGTCCTCCTCGACGGGCGGCTGGTCAGGGATCCCCCCGCTGACCCGCAGGGCCGGGCGCTCCCGCAGGCTCCGCTTCAGCTCGGCGAAGCCCGGGAACGAGGTCAGCTCCAGGACCGCGTCCCACAGCCGCAGCGCATCCTCGTCGTTCGGCACCCGACTGATGACCGGCCCGAAGAACGCCGGACCGTCTGGCGGGTCGTAGGCGATGATCGGCGTCCCGACGTCCCGACCGGTCCGCGCCAGCGCGTCGTCGGTCTCCTGGCGGATCACGTCATCCCAGGCCGGATCGTCCAGCGCATCGACGAGATCGGCGTCGAGCCCGAGGGTGGCCAGCAGGGGTTCCACCGTCGAGCGAGCGCCCATGCCGTCTCGGTAGGCGGCCTGGTCCGCCGGCGGGTCGACGTCGAACACGTTGCCGCCGAGCGCGGTGTAGAGATCGCCCATGACCTCCCGGCCGTGGCGCTCCCGGGCTGCAGCGCACACCCGGAGCATCCGCAGCCCTGCGGTGTGGCCCTGCTCGTACTCGGGCGGGAAGTGGGCGTCGTAGTCGACGTGGCTGTTGATCAACCGCAGCGAGATGAACCGCCAGTCGACCTCGTAGTCGCGCTGGCGGGCCACGCTGCGCACCCAGCGAGACGTCAGCCAGGCGAACGGGCACACCGGGTCGAAGTGGAAGTGGATGTCAGCGCGGCGGTCCATGCGGCGCAGGGTAGGAGCCGCTTCCACCTGGCAGGCTCGACCCGTGCAGGACTTCGACCTCGTCATCGTCGGCAGCGGCTCCGG
>DMTU01000151.1:4216-10347 GCA_003476595.1 Acidimicrobiaceae bacterium
TCATCGTCGGCAGCGGCTCGGGCAACTCCATCCCCCCGGAGCTGGACGGCGCCCGCATCGCCATGGTGGAGCGGGGCGTCTTCGGTGGCACGTGCCTCAACGTGGGGTGCATCCCCTCGAAGATGTTCATCTACGCCGCCGACATCGCCATGCACGTCCGGGAGTCCGAGCGATACGGCGTGAAGGCCTCCGTCGAATCGGTGGACTGGCCGGCGATCGTCGACCGAGTCTTCGGGCGCATCGATCCGATCGCCGCCGGCGGCGAGCGCTACCGGGTCGAGGACTGCGAGCACATCACGGTCTTCCAGGGCAGCGGCGCCTTCGTCGACCACAAGGTCCTCGAGGTCGACGGGGAGCAGCTGCGGGGCGAGAAGTTCCTGCTCGCCGCCGGCGCCCGGCCCTACGTCCCCGACGTCCCCGGGCTCGACGAGGTCGGCTACCACACGTCCGACACGGTGATGCGCCTGCCCGAGCTGCCGGAGCGCATGGCCGTGCTGGGTGGGGGCTACATCGCCACGGAGCTCGGGCACGTGTTCGACGCCTTCGGCACCCGCGTGTCCATCCTCAACCGCGGCCCGAAGCTCCTCCGCTCCGAGGACGACGACATCTCGCGTCGCTACACCGAGCTGGCCGCCGGCCGCTTCGACCTCCACCTCGAGACGGCGGTGACCCGGGTCGAGCGCACCGGGTCCGGCTCGATCCTCGTCCACCTCCTGCACGACGGGCAGGAGTCGACGCTCGAGGTCGACGAGCTGCTGGTGGCGACGGGACGGGTGCCCAACAGCGACCAGCTCGCGGTGGAGCGCACCGGCGTCCGCACCGACCCGTCCGGTCGGGTCATCGTCCACGAGGACCTGCAGACCGACGTGGAAGGCATCTACGCCCTGGGCGACCTCACCAACCACTTCCAGCTGAAGCACGTCGCCAACGCCGAGGCGCGCGTCGTGTTCCACAACCTGGTCCACCCCGACGACCCGTGGCGCATGGACTACTCGATCGTCCCCCACGCCGTGTTCGGCAACCCGCAGGTCGCGTCGGTCGGGATGACCGAGCACGAGGCGGCGACGGACGGCGTGCCGTTCGTGACCGCGATCAAGGAGTACGGCTCGACGGCGTACGGCTGGGCCATGGAGGACACGACGTCGTTCGTGAAGCTGGTGGCCCACGCCCAGACCCGCCGCCTCCTCGGCGCCCACATCATCGGGCCCCAGGCCTCCACGCTGATCCAGACCCTCATCCAGGGCATGCGCTTCGGCCGGACCGTCGACGAGATGGCGCGCGAGCAGATGTGGATCCACCCCGCCCTCACCGAGGTGCTGGAGAACGCGCTGCTCGACCTCTGATCAGGCCGCTTCGGAGCGGGCGAGCTGCTCCCGGACGAGCGGCGCGACCTCGGTGCCGTACAGCTCGATGCTGCGGAGCATGGACCCGTGCGGCAGCGTGCCGGCGCTGTACTTGAGGTCGAAGCGCGACGCGCCGAGGCCCTCCACCGCCCGCACGATCTTGCCGGCGACGGTCGACGGCGACCCGACGGCGAGCGCGCCCTCCGGACCGGCGGCCAGCTCGAACTGCGAGCGGGTCATGGGCGGCCACCCGCGGTCCCGGCCGATGCGGGCGTGCATCTCCCGGTAGTGCGGCCACAGGTCCTCCCGGGCCTGCTCGTCGGTCTCGCCGACGTGGCCCGGGCTGTGGATCCCGATGGGCAGCGGCGGCCGGCCGAGCTCGTCCAGTGCACGCCGGTAGAGGTCGGCGAAGGGGGCGAAGCGCAGCGGGTCGCCGCCGATGATCGCCAGCATCATGGGGAGGCCGTGGCGAGCGGTGCGCACGACCGACTCCGGGCTGCCGCCGACGCCGACCCAGGCCCGCAGGCCACCGTCGGTGGTCGGGAAGACCCGCTGGTCGCGGAGGCCGGCGCGGGTGGTGCCCGACCAGGTGACCGGACCCTCCTCGAGCAAGGAGGCGAACAGCTCGAGCTTCTCCTCGAAGAGCACCTCGTAGTCGCTCAGCTCGTAGCCGAACAGCGGGAAGGACTCGGTGAAGGAGCCGCGACCGAGGATGACCTCGGCCCGACCGCCGGACAGCGCGTCGAGCGTGGCGAAGCGCTGGTACACCCGGACCGGGTCGTCGGAGCTGAGCACCGTGACCGCAGAGCCGAGGCGGATGCGCTCGGTGCGCCCGGCGATGGTGGCCAGCACCACGTCGGGCGCGGAGACGGCGAAGTCCTCCCGGTGGTGCTCGCCGAGGCCGAAGAAGTCCAGGCCGACCTGGTCGGCGACCACGGCCTCCTCGACGACGTCCCGGATCACCTGCGGGTGGGTCAGCGCCTGGCCGTCAGGGCCGACGGTGACGTCGCCGAAGGTGTCGATGCCGAGCTCGATACGCTCCATGGTGATCTCCGTTCTCGAAGGTGTACCACGTCCAACATCGTTGCACGTGCAACTATTCCGATGTCAGGTCAGGCGCTGGTCGCCCAGATGTCGTTGCACCGCTCGCACACGTCGTCGGGGATGACCCCGGCGCGCATGAGCAGCGCGAACGCTTTGCACCCCAGGCACAGCGCGAAGGCGGCCTCGAGGAACGCGGCGGTGGCGAGCATGCCGAGCGCGACCTGGGCCGCGCCCCACTGTCCGGCCAGGACCAGCACGAGCGCGGTCACGGAGAAGGCCACGCCGATGCCCTGGGCGAAGCGCTTCGGCGGCCCGGGTACGAGCTTGGGCGGCCGATCCAGCGCCGGGGTCAGGACCCGGGTGACCAGCTGGCCGAGCGGGCTCAGGGTCGGACCGGTGAGGACCCGGGCCACGAAGCCGTAGGCGATGACCGCCACGAGCCAGCGCAGGTCGAGGGCGATGGCGGCCACGGACATCGTGACGACCCCGGCGGCGACGAGTCGAGCGGAGACCTCGTTGACGGGATCGGGGAAGGTGAACAGCTCGGACGTCGGCATGCAGATCGGCTCCGGGGTGGGGGTGCTGTCTGCAACACCCCCACCGTGCCGGATCTTCCGTTCCGATCCTGCCTAGGCGGTGGAGGGGCCGACCCAGACCTGCTGGGCGTTGACGAACTCGTGGATCCCGTGCGGGCCGAGCTCGCGCCCGTAGCCGGAGCGCTTGACGCCACCGGACGGGAGGCGGGGGTCGGTCTTGACCACGCCGTTGACCGCGACCTGCCCGGCCTCGATGTCGGCGGCCATCGACTCGCCCCGCTCGGTGGAGGTCCACACCGACGCCGCCAGCCCGTAGGGCGTGTCGTTGGCCAGGGCCAGCGCCTCCTCGGCGGAGCCGACCCGGAGCACGGCGGCGACCGGACCGAAGGTCTCCTCCACGCAGGCGGTCATGCCCGGCGCCACGTCGGTGAGGAGCGTGACCGGGTAGAAGAAGCCGTCGCCCTCGGGGAGCTCGCCGCCGAGCCGGCACGTGGCGCCGGCGTCGATGGTCTGGCGGACCTGGCGGTGCAGGTTCTCGCGGAGGTCGTCCCGGGCGATCGGGCCGATCTGGGTCGTCTCCTCGCGCGGGTCTCCCACCACCAGTGCGGCGAAGCGCTCCTGCAGGAGGTCGACGAAGCGGTCGTGGATGCTGTCCTCGACGATGATCCGCTTGGCGGCGATGCACGACTGCCCGGCGTTGATGATCCGCATGGTGGCGATGGCCGCGGCTGCCGCGTCGAGGTCGGCATCCGCGAGCACGATCGCCGGGTCGGAGCCGCCGAGCTCGAGCACGGCGGGCTTCAGCTCGGCCGCAGCCGCCGCCGCGACCGCAGAGCCGGCCCGCTCGGAGCCGGTGAAGGACACGGCCCGGATGCGCGGGTCGGCGATGGCGGTCGCCACGTCGTCGGTCTGGAGGGGGAGGTTCTGGAAGACCCCGGGCGGGGCCCCCACCGCCTCGAACACCTCGGCGATCGCCGCCGCACAGGCGGGGACGTGGGGGTCGTGCTTCATCACGCACGTGTTGCCGGCCATGAGCGCCGGCGCGCAGAACCGGAACGCCAGCCAGAACGGGGCGTTCCAGGGCAGGATGCCGAGCACCGGGCCCAGGGGCAGGTACTGCACGTAGCTGGAGGTGGCGTCGGACTCGATGACGTCGGTCGCCAGGTACGCCTCGGCGTGCTCGGCGTAGTGCTCGGCGGCCCACGCCGCCTTGTTCACCTCGCCCCGCGCCTCGGTGATGGGCTTGCCCATCTCCTCGGTCATGAGCAGCGCGAGCCGCTCGATGTCGTCTCGCATGCGAGCGGCGACGGCGCGCAGCACCGCAGCCCGCTCGGCGAAGCTCCGGCGGCGCCAGCCGTCGAAGGCCTCCTGGGCCCGGCCGAGGGTGGCATCGAGCTCGCCCCGGTCGGCGGCGGGCAGGGTGTGCAGCTCGGACCCCGTCGTCGGGTCGATGACGGTCAGCATGGGAGCTCCTCTGGACGGTCGGCGACGGTGAAGTCCTGGTCGAGGGTGAAGAAGGACGCGATGCCGTCGGCGGTGACGCGGATGGTGTCGGAGATGCCGACGGTCTTGTCCCCGTCCACACCCCACATCCACGGGATGACGTGGAAGGTCATCCCCTCCTGCAGGACGGTGTTGTCGCCGGGCTTGATGGACTGGATGTAGCCCTCGTCCCAGCTCGGGGGGAAGGCGATGCCGATCGAGTAGCCGGCCCGGGTGACGAGCTCGGCGCCGATCTCGTTGGCGGTGATGATGGAGCGGACGAGCTGGTCGAAGTCGGAGATGGTCATGCCCGGTCGCACCGTGGCGTGCATCTCCTCGATGCACCACTTCATGCGGTCCTGGGCCCGCTGCATGGAGTCGCTGAGCTCGCCGATGACGGCCGTGCGCATCATGGCCGTGTGGTAGCGGCGGTAGCAGCCGCCGACCTCGATGAACACGTGCTCCCCGGGCTGGACCGTGCGGCCCTCCCAGGTGGCGTGACCGATCATGGTGCGCGGGCCGGAGGTGATGTACGGCATCACCGCCGGGAACTCGCCACCGGCCCGGAACATCGCAGCGCTGACCTCGGCGGCGATCTCGTTCTCGGTGACACCGGCCTGGCACGCGGCCAGGCCGGCCCGCATGCCGGCCTCGGTGGCCTTCGCGGCCCGCTTCATCACGTCGATCTCGAGCGGCGACTTGGTGATGCGCCCCTCCTCGACGATGCCGTAGCAGTCCTGCAGCCGGCCATCGCGGAAGGCGTCGGCCATGCGGTCCTGCTGGTAGGCGGGGAAGAAGTAGCTGTTGCGCTCGTAGCCGATGGCCTTGCCCTCGAGGCCGAACTCGCGCAGCGACTCGACGAGCATCTGGATGGCGTCGCCGGTGTCGGAGTAGGTCCGGGTGAGCTCGACCCAGGTGCGCTCGATGACGTTGGACTCCTCCATCGCACGCGTGATGGTGAAGGGCTCGCCGTCGAGCGGGACCACCAGGGCCTGGAAGAAGGAGTAGCCCGTGGTCTGGTAGTCGGTGAGGTACATGAGGTTGCCGGGCGCAGTGATGACCACCGCGTCGAGCAGGCGCTCCTCCATCCGCTCCCGCAGCTCGCGGATGCGCCGCTCGTACTCCTCGAACGGGAAGAGCATGTCGTCGCGGACCTTCATGAGGCGCTCCACGTGACGTCGATGGCCGCCTCGAGGATGTCGAGGCCCTCGACGAGCTCGTCCTCGGGGATGGTGAGCGGCGGGATCAGCTTGAGGACGCGGCCGCCGGTGCCGCACGGCCCGATGAGCAGGCCGCGCTCGAAGCACTCGCGCTGCACGTCCTTCGCGTAGGCGCCGTCGACCACGTCGACGGCCTGCATCATCCCCCGGCCCCGCACGTCCCAACCGTGGTCAGCCCGTGCGTCGGCGAGGGAGCGCAGGCGCTGGCGCATGATCTCGCCCTTCGCGGCGACGTCGTTCATGAGGGTGTCGTCGGTGAAGTAGCTGAGCGCCTCGGTGCCGGCGACGAACGAGAGGCCCTGCCCGCGGAAGGTGCCGGTGTGCTCGCCCGGTGACCAGTGCTCGTCGTGCTCGGGCTTGTTGAGGTTCATCGCCAGCGGGGTGCCGAAGCCGCCGATGCCCTTGGCCAGGGTGACGATGTCGGGGTCCAGGTCCATGCCGTCGAAGCTGAAGTAGGAACCGGTGCGTCCGCACCCGGCCTGGATGTCGTCGATGATCAGCAGCGC
>DMTU01000151.1:10442-10756 GCA_003476595.1 Acidimicrobiaceae bacterium
ATGATGAACAGCGCGCCGACGTCACGGGCGAGCTCCTGCACGGCGTGGAGCCACTCGGGCGAGGCGACGTTCACGCCACCCTCGGCCTGGATGA
This sequence comes from Acidimicrobiaceae bacterium, assembly GCA_003476595.1. Classification (GTDB taxonomy): domain Bacteria; phylum Actinomycetota; class Acidimicrobiia; order Acidimicrobiales; family Salinilacustritrichaceae; genus Salinilacustrithrix. The sequence goes on from DMTU01000151.1 coordinate 10,537, forward strand.
CCTCGACCATGAACGCAGCGGGAGGGGTCTGGCCGCTCGACGCGTCCTCGAGCGCGGCCCGGTAGGCCTCGAGCCCCTTCAGGCCACCGCCCGCCGCCGTCTCGAACGGCAGGCGCACGACGTGCTCGAGCGGGACGCCGCCGGCCTGGCGGAAGAAGTCGTTGGCGGTCAGCGCCAGGGCACCGAGGGTCATCCCGTGGAAGCCATGGCTGAACGCCAC
>DMTU01000151.1:10949-11568 GCA_003476595.1 Acidimicrobiaceae bacterium
GCCAGCTTCAGCGCGGCCTCGACGGCGTTCGTGCCGGTCGGGCCCATGAACTGCATCTTGTGGTCCATGCCACGGGGTTCGAGCACGACCTCGGCGAAGCGCTCGATGAAGTCGCGCTTGACGTCGGTGTGGGTGTCGAGGCTGTGGGCGACGCCGTCCCGCTCGAGGAACTCGATCATCGCCCGCTTCATGCGCTCGTCGTTGTGCCCGAAGTTCAGCACGCCCGCACCGGCGAAGAAGTCGAGGTAGCTGCGGCCGTCCTCGTCGTGCATGCGGGCGTTCTTCGCGGAGGTGAACACCGTCGGGTACGCGCGGCAGTACCCGCGGATCGCCGACTCCCACTGCTCGAAGGCCTCGTTGTTCACGTCGTGCTCCTGTCTCTCATCTCGGTTTCGGGAAGCGGTGCGCCGGCGAGGCGCGCGTAGATGCGCACCACGGGGGCGATCAGGTCGTCGTTGAAGTCGTAGTGCGGACTGTGGCACGAGGCGTCGTGGCCCTGGCCATCATCGGCCCCGACGAGCGCGAAGGCGCCCGGCACCTCGGCGAGGTAGTAGCTGAAGTCCTCCGACGCCATGATCGGCACGGGCGTCGAGCCGGCGCGCCAGCCGTCCCCGAGCTC
>DMTU01000151.1:11780-12073 GCA_003476595.1 Acidimicrobiaceae bacterium
GTCGGCGAGGGCCCCCCGCATCTCGGCGGCCGGACCGGGGTGGTTGACCGTCGGCCCGTAGCGACGCTGGTGCACGACCTGGGCCCGGCACCCGTGACCGGCTGCGACGTGGTGCGCCACCTCGTCGATGAGGGCACCGACCTCGTCGCGGGCGGCCTCGTCGGCGATCCGGATGCTGCCGCCGAGGCGGGCCGACGCCGGCGTGACGGTGGCGGCGCTGGGCGCGTCGATGGACGTGACCGCGACGACCGTGGGCTGCTGCGGAGGCAGGCGCCGGCTCACCACCTGCTGGA
>DMTU01000151.1:12282-12571 GCA_003476595.1 Acidimicrobiaceae bacterium
GGCCGCCGACGCCCTCGACGAGGATCTCGAAGGTGCCGTTGCCGCACATGACCGTGCCGTCGGGGCACACGGCCAGGCCGAAGGGGATGGCGGGCCAGTTGTGCCACCCGAACACGACGTCGACGCCGTCGAGGGCACCGTCGTCGATCATCCCGCGGGCGCCGTGGCCGCCCTCCTCGGCGGGCTGGAAGAGGAGCGTGACCGGCCCGGGCAGCGCGTCCTCATGGGCATGCAGCCAGCGGGCGGCGCCGAGCAACGTGGCCGTGTGCCCGTCGTGGCCGCAGGCGTG
>DMTU01000151.1:12782-13078 GCA_003476595.1 Acidimicrobiaceae bacterium
CGTCGTGGCCGCAGGCGTGCATCATCCCGTCGACCTGGGAGGTCCAGCTCGCGCCCGTCGCCTCGTGCACCGGCATGGCGTCGATGTCGGCCCGCAGCGCGACGTGCCGTCCGGTGCCCCCGGCCGCGAGGGTCGCGACCGTGCCGGTGCCGGCGCAGGCCCGCCAGGCGATGCCGAGCCGGTCGAGCTCGCCGCGGATCGCGGCCGCCGTCCAGGTCTCGCTCCAGCCCAGCTCGGGCCGCTGGTGCAGCCGACGTCGCAGGTCGGTTGCGTCCTGCACGACGGTGTTCCAGCTG
>DMTU01000151.1:13251-18180 GCA_003476595.1 Acidimicrobiaceae bacterium
GGGCGTGTGGACCGATCCGTCCGAAGCGGTCCGGATCCGTCCATGCCTCACCGTTCGGACCGCACGTGTGGGCCGCCCGCGCCTTTCCGGAGCCGATTGGTCCACACGTCACGGATCGACCCCCCCAGCGCTCAGGGACCGGCTGCGCTGGACCGCCAGTCGGTTGGCACGACGATCATCGCTCAGAGCCAGGTTCCCTCGAACTCACTGCTCGTCATCGACTCCAGGTCGCGCTGGATGTTGTCGACTCGGTCGGCGCCAGCGACGGCATCCCACTGGCCCGGGATCCGGGCGACGACTTCGCCCCCATCACGGCGGCGCACAACGGCTTGGCGTTCGGGAGGGGTCATCCCTGAGCCCTCGGTCGCAAGTGACATGAGGAACCAACCCGCCAGTCGTCGGAGTCGAGGAGCGCCCCTGATCCGCTCGACCTCGATCGCGAACGTCTCGGTGGCACTCGGTTCGGACCGGGTCACGGGCCGTCGATCTCCGTGACGAAGTCGATGACCTGTTCGACGGCGCCGACGAGGGGTGGGAACAGGTCCGCGTAGGTCGTGACGCTGGCCAGCAGCTCTCGCCAGAACGCGCCCGGGTGCGTGCCGGCTCGGCCGATGCGAGCGAGCACGCCTTCCTTCCACGGCTCCCCCATCGGGACGTCGGGCCAGGCTTCGATGCCGGCGACCGCAGGGCGCACGGCCTGCCACACGTCGACGTAGGGGGTGCCGGTGACGAGCACGTGGGGGTGCTGCACGGTGGCCGCGACCCGGGACTCCTTCGAGCCCTCGACCAGGTGGTCCAGCAGCACGCCGAGGCGCCGGGTGGGGCCGGGTCGGAAGTCGCGCACGACGGCGGCGAGGTCGTCCATCCCGTCCAGGCGCTCGACGACGATGCCCTCGTGGCGCAGGTCGTCGCCCCAGATCTTCTCGAGCAGCTCGGCGTCGTGGATGCCCTCCACCAGGATGCGGCTGGCGCGAGCGACCCGGGCCTCGTGGCGCACGGCGATGGAGCCGGACGCCGAGATGCGCCGCTCGGGCTCGGCCGGCGTCGCCGAGCCGAAGACCGGGAGGCAGGCGACGCCGTCGATGGCGAACTCCCCCGGCACCACCGTGAACGTGTGCACGTACCCGGTGCGGTCCTTCACCTGCAGCTGGGAGTTGAGGAACCGCTCGACGACGCCCGCCGTGCGGGTGGGCAGGTGGGTGATCGGCGTGCCGTGGACCGCCCCGATGACGGGGAAACGGCGGGGACGAGGGTCGAGGTCGACGGGCTCCATCGATCGGCGGGCCGGGCGGCGCATGGTCCCAAGGGTACGGAATCCCCGGGGTCCGGTCGGTGAGGGCGAAGCGGACGACTGGGGTGAAATGTCTGGCTCGATCGCGTCAGTCCGGAATGGGCACAACTGCTCTGGCTGTCGGGCCAGGTACGTGGGCACGATGACTGGATGGACCACGAGCCCGCCGGATCGGCGAACGAGCCGACCGGTGGACGTCCGGAGCACGTCCGCGCCCTCGAGGCGGAGGTCCGCAGCCTCCGGGACCGGCTCGCCCGCCTCGAGACCAGCGAGGCCGAGTGGCGCACGCTCGTGGAGACGCTGCCCCAGATCGTGTGGATCACCCGGCCCGACGGCTGGCACGAGCACTTCAACCGCCAGTGGCTCGAGTTCACCGGCCTCACCCTCGAGGAGAGCCTGGGCCACGGCTGGAACCCGCCGTTCCACCCCGAGGACCGTCCCCTCGCCTGGAAGCTGTGGGAGGACGCGACCTCGACGGGCACGCCGTACGAGATCGAGTACCGGCTGCGGCGCCACGACGGCACCTACCACTGGATGCTGGGTCGCGCGCTCCCGCTGCGCGATCGCGAGGGGAACATCATCAAGTGGTTCGGCACGTGCACCGACATCGAGGCGCTCAAGGCCGCCGAGGCCCACGTCGCCGAGCTGGTCGTCGAGCTCGAACGACGCGCTGACCACGACCCCCTCACCGGTCTCGCCAACCGAGATCTGCTGTTCCGCCAGCTCGAGCTGATGCTCCGCCAGCGTCGCCGCGTGGGGGTCGCAGCCGCGTTCGTCGACCTCGACGAGTTCAAGATGGTCAACGACCGGCACGGCCACCACGTCGGCGACCGTCTGCTCGTCCACGTGGCCGACCAGCTGCGCGACGCCGTGCGCCAGGGTGACGTCGCCGCCAGGATCGGCGGTGACGAGTTCGTGGTGGTGGGCGAAGCCGAGGACGAGCACGACGCCGAGCGGTTCGGTCAGCGCCTGCTCGATGCCCTCGACGACCGGATCGAGGTCGACGACCGGTCGGTACCCGTGACCGCCAGCATCGGGGTGGCCTACATCGCCCCGGGCGACGACGCCTCGCCGGACGTGGTGCTGTCCCGGGCCGACGCCCGCACGTACCGGAACAAGCGGCGGCGCAGGGCGGGCTCGTCGGGCTGACGCGCGACCACAGCACTGCCAGAACGGGGAGGGTGGAACGTCCCGCGCCGCGTTCCGCCCCCGCTGCCAGTTCTACGGGAGGATGAGGCCGGAGCTGCCGGCGGGGAGGAGACCGTCGGCGACGGCGCGCTCCAGGGCGGCGTCCACGAACCGACCGAGCTCCGGCGCGCCGGCGCCGATCGGGGCGACGACCTCACGGACCCGGTCAGCGCTGACACCCCAGCGGCGCCAGGCGATCCCGCCGGCGCTCAGGTTGAGCAGCACCGGCGCGAGGCGGTCGAAGACGCGCGCTGCGCGGGCCTCGGGGGTGGTGCCGTGCTCGTACTCCTCCCAGGCGTCCCGGAGGCGGGCGCCGACGTCGTCGGGCAGGAGCCCGTAGAGGCGGTCGGCCGCGGCCTCCTCCCGCTCCTCCTTGGAGCCGTTGGAGGTGTCGTCGTAGATGCCGGTGTCGCCGGCGTCGATCTCCACGATGTCGTGGACGAGCAGCAGCAGGACCACGCGAGCGAGGTCGACGTCGGCCTCGAGGTGCTCGCTCAGCACCGCGGCCATGACGGCGACGTGCCAGCTGTGCTCGGCGGTGTTCTCCCGCCGGGACGCCTCACCCACGAAGGACTGGCGCAGCACGGTCTTGAGCCGGTCCAGCTCGTGGACGAAGGCCAGCTCGTCGGCCAGGCGGTCCCCCACCGCGGTCCTGGCCACGTCCTCGACGACCTCGGCGTAGTCGGCCTTGTCCTCGGTACCGCGGGTCGGGCGCAGCTCGATGCGGTTGCCGAACGGGTCGTCCACGTAGAGGACGTCGGGTTCCAGCGGGTCGTCCACCCGACGCACAGCGAGCCCGTTCGTGGTGATGGTGGCCTCGAGGCGGTCCAGGTCCAGCACGGTGAAGGCCGGGTGGGCCTTGGTCGCCGGGACGAAGTCGTCCTGCACCCCGAGGTGGATGCGCAGCGAGCCCCGCTCGAACCAGCACCCGCCCCGGACGGCCAGGTGCGGCGGCTTGGGGACGCGGGGCACCCCGAGGATGCCTTCGTAGAACCAGGTGGCCAGCTCCTCCCCGCCGGGCGGCATGGCGAGCTGGACGTGGTCGATCGCGTCGAGGAGCACCCGCCCATCCTGCTAGCAAAGAGCCGTGGCACTCGACGCAGCCCGGATCCGCACCTCGGTGGACACCCGCTGGGACCGCGACGTCCTCGCCCCGCTCCAGGACTACGTCCGCATCCCCAACGTCTCCCCCGCCTTCGATCCGCGGTGGGAGGCCAACGGGCACATGGCCGCCGCCACCGCCCTGATCCGCCAGTGGTGCGAGGCCCGTCCGATCGAGGGGATGACCGTCGAGGTCCTCGAGGTCCCCGGGCGCACCCCGATCGTGCTGTGCGAGATCCCGGCGACCGACCCGGCGCTGGCCGACGACACCGTCCTGCTCTACGGCCACCTCGACAAGCAGCCGGAGATGTCCGGGTGGCGCGACGGCCTCGGCCCGTGGGAGCCGGTCCTCGACGGCGACCTCCTCTACGGCCGGGGCGGGGCCGACGACGGCTACGCCGTGTTCTCGTCGCTCGCCGCCATCGAGGCCCTGCGCGAGGCCGGCGGCAGCCACGCCCGCCTGCTGGTGCTCATCGAGGCGAGCGAGGAGTCGGGCAGCCCGGACCTGCCGGCCCACCTCGATGCCCTCGGCGACCGGCTCGGCCAGGTGTCCCTCGTGATCGGGCTCGACTCGGGGGCCGCCACCTACGACCGGCTCTGGGTCACGACGTCACTCCGGGGCGTGCTCATGGCGTCGGTCCGGGTCGAGGTCCTCACCGAGGGCGTGCACTCCGGTTCGGCCGGCGGGGTCGTGCCGTCGTCGTTCCGGCTGCTGCGCCGGCTGCTCGACCGCATCGAGGACCCCGACACCGGGCGGGTGCTGATCGACGAGCTCTGGTGCGACATCCCGGCCGAGCGGCACGACCAGATGGCGGAGACGGCCGACCAGATCGTGGCCGGGCTCGCCTTCCCGTGGGCCGGCTCCACCCGTCCCGACCACGCCGATGCCGTCGACCTCCTTCGCGCCCGCACGTGGGAGCCCTCGATCGCCAACATCGCCGTCGACGGCTTCCCGCCGGCGGACCGGGCCGGCAACGTGCTGCGCCCGTTCACCGAGCTCACCCTCTCCTGCCGCCTCGCCCCCACCGCCGATCCGGCGGCAGCGGCCGACGCCGTCGAGCGCGCGCTCACCACCGACCCGCCCAACGGCGCAACCGTCACGGTCACCGTGCGCGGCGCCGAGGGCGGATGGAACGCGCCGCCGACCGAGGCCTGGCTCCAGGCGGCGGTGGACGAGGCGTCCGAGGCGCACTGGGGTCAGCCGTCCGCGGCGATGGGCGAGGGCGGCACCATCCCGTTCATGGGCATGCTCGGCACCCGGTTCCCCGACGCCCAGTTCCTGATCACCGGCGTGCTCGGGCCGGGCTCGAACGCGCACGGTCCCAACGAGTTCCTGCACCTGCCGATGG
>DMTU01000151.1:18352-19312 GCA_003476595.1 Acidimicrobiaceae bacterium
CCTGCCGATGGCCCGGCGCATCACGGCCACGGTCAGCCACGTGCTCGACGCGCACGCCCGGCGCTGACGTGGCCGACCACGGTCGCCTCCCGGTCGGCGACCTGCCGATCGCCGAGGCGATCGAGCCGCTGCGCGCTGCGCTCGCCGAGCGCGGCCGAGCCGTGCTGCACGCCCCACCCGGGGCGGGCAAGACCACGATCGTGCCGCTGGTGCTGCTGGAGGAGCCGTGGTGCGACGGGACCGTGCTGGTGCTCGAACCCCGCCGCCTCGCCGTGCGCAACGCCACCCGGCGGCTGGCCCAGCTGCTCGGCGAGCAGCCCGGCGAGCGGGTCGGCTGGCGCATGCGCCAGGACACCAAGGTGTCGCGCCGGACGCGGATCGAGGTCATCACCGAGGGGGTGCTCACCCGGCGGCTCCAGCGCGACCCGGAGCTCGCGGGCGTGTCCGCGGTGGTCTTCGACGAGTTCCACGAGCGCAGCCTCGACGCCGACCTCGGGCTCGCGCTGACCCTCGAGGTCGCCGACGCGCTCCGCCCCGAGCTGCGCATCGTGGTCATGTCCGCGACGCTCGACATCGAGCCGGTGGCCGCGCTGCTCGATGCCCCCGTGGTGCGCTCCGAGGGCCGGGCGTTCCCCGTCGACGTCGTCCACGTCGACCCGCCCGTGGGCGGCCGGGACCGACGCCGGGCCGCGGAGGATGCCGTGGCCCCGACCGTCCGACGTGCCCTCGCCGCCCACGAGGGGGATGTGCTGGTCTTCCTGCCCGGTGGCGCCGAGATCCGCCGGGCCGAGCGAGCCCTCGGCCGGCTCGATGCGGACGTCGACGTGCGGCCGCTGCACGGGTCCATGCCACCGGCCGCGCAGGACGCGGCCATCGCCCCCTCCCCGCCGGGCCGGCGCAAGGTCGTGCTGTCGACCGCCATCGCCGAGACCAGCCTCACCATCGAGGGCGTCACCGTCG
>DMTU01000151.1:19468-20871 GCA_003476595.1 Acidimicrobiaceae bacterium
CCATCGAGGGCGTCACCGTCGTGGTCGACGCCGGCCTGCGACGCACACCCCGCCTCGACCCGGGCAGCGGCATGAGCCGCCTGGTCACGCTCCCGGTGACAGCGGCGGAGGCCGAGCAGCGGGCCGGACGCGCCGGACGCCTCGCGCCCGGCACCGCCTACCGCCTGTGGAGCCGGGCCGAGGACGCCACCCGACGGTCCCACCCGGAGCCGGAGATCGAGGTGGCCGACCTGACCTCCCTGGCGCTCGAGCTGGCGGCCTGGGGCGCGGACGAGGGCGATCTCGCCTGGCTGACCCTGCCCCCGCCCGCGCACCTCGCCGCGGCGCGCGACCTGCTGCACCGGCTCGGCGCGCTCGACGAGGGCGGCACCATCACCCCGCACGGACGGGCGATGGCCGAGCAGCCGCTCCACCCCCGCCTCGCCCACCTCCTGCTGCGCGGCGCCGACCTCGGCCATGGAGGCCTGGCCGCCGACCTCGCTGCCGCACTCCACGAGCACGGCCTCTCGCGACGCCGCAGCACCGACGTGGCCGAGCGCGTCCGAGCGCTCCGCTCGCCACGCGACCACGACCGGGGCGCGGTCGAGCGGGCCCGGCGCGATGCACGTCGCTGGCGTGCCGCGGTCGGCGCCGACGGGAAGCCCGGCGACACGGTCGGAACACCGGAGGACGACGCGCTCGGGCTCGTCCTCGCCCTCGGCTTCCCCGATCGCATCGGGCGGGCGCGGGCGGTCCGACCCGACGGGTCCGGGCGGGGCGAGCTGCTGCTGGCCAACGGCCGTGGCGCCTTCCTCGAACCGACCGACCCGCTCGCTGCATCCGAGTGGGTGGTCGTGGCCGAGCTCGACGGGCAGGCCACGCGCTCGCGGGTGTACGAGGCCGCCGCGCTGGACGAGGCCGACGTGCGGTCGGTCACCGGCGGGTCGATCGAGACCGCGACCGAGGTGGGGTGGGATGACCGGGCCGGCGACGTCGTGGCCCGATCCGTCGAGCGCCTCGGTGCGATCACGCTCGCCGAGCGACCGGTGGACGACGCGCCGCCCGAGGCCCTCGCCGCTGCGCTCGTGGCCGGCATCCGGCGCGAGGGCACCTCGATGCTGCCGTGGGACGACGACACCCGACGGCTCCAGTCCCGGCTCGCGTTCCTGCACCGCCTCGACCCGGACCGGTGGCCCGACGTCTCCGACGAGGCGCTGGTGGCCGAGGCCGACGAGCGCATCGGGCCGATGCTGGTCGGGATGCGACGCCGGCGCGACCTGCGGCGCCTGGATCTGCGCGAGGTGCTGCAGGCCGGCCTGGACTGGCGGGACCGGGGCGCCATCGACGACCTGGCGCCGGAGCGGCTTCCGGTGCCGAGTGGCAACCGCCACCGGGTCGACTACTCGGTCGACCCGCCGGTGCTG
>DMTU01000351.1:0-2130 GCA_003476595.1 Acidimicrobiaceae bacterium
AGCAGGTGCAGGATGGCGTGTTCGATACCGCCGATGTACTGGTCCACCGGCAGCCAGTGGTCGACCGCCGCCTTGTCGAACGGCAGGTCCTCGTTGGTCGGGTCCGCGAAGCGCAGGAAGTACCACGAGGAGTCCACGAAGGTGTCCATCGTGTCGGTCTCGCGCATGGCCTCCCCGCCGCACTGCGGGCAGGTCGTGCGCAGGAAGCCCTCGTGGTGCTTCAGCGGCGACTCCCCCGTCGGCAGGAACTCCACGTCGTCCGGTGCGATCACGGGCAGCTGGTCGTCCGGCACCGGCACCGCACCGCTGCCGTCGATGCCGGCGCAGGACGTGCAGTACACGATCGGGATCGGGCAGCCCCAGAAGCGCTGACGGGACAGCAGCCAGTCGCGCAGGCGGTAGTTCACCCGGTCCTGGCCGATGCCGTTCGCCGTCAGCCAGTCGATGGCCCTGGCCTTGGCCTCGGCCATCTCCAGGCCGTTCAGGTCGAGCTCGTCGCCGGTGACCGTGGTGCCGGCGCTGTTGATGGCCGGGCCGGTGCCCGTGTACGCCTCGCCGTCGAAGCCCTCCGGCGGCTGCACGGTCCGGATGATCGGCAGGTCGTAGGCCTTGGCGAAGTCCCAGTCCCGCTGGTCCTCGCCGGGGACCGCCATGATCGCCCCGGTGCCGTAGGTGACCAGCACGTAGTCGGCCAGGTACAGCGGGACCGGCTCGCCGTTGAACGGGTTCTCCAGGTACGACCCGGTGAACACGCCGCGCTTGTCGATGGCGCCCTCCGACGACAGCCGATCCATCTCGGACTTCGAGCGCGCCGTGGCGATGAAGGCCTCGACCTCGTCGCGCTGCTCGGGCGTGGTGACCGTGAGGGCCAGCTCGTGCTCGGGGGCCAGGACGGCGTAGGTCATGCCGAACGCGGTGTCCGGACGGGTCGTGTACACCTCGATGCGGGCGGCGGAGGGGTGCGGCTCGCCCTCGGCGTCGACCACGGGCATCGAGAACTGGGCGCCCTCGGACCGGCCGATCCAGTTCCGCTGCATGGTCACGACCCGCTCGGGCCAGTCGACCAGCTCCAGATCGTCGAGCAGCTGCTGGGCGTAGTCGGTGATCTTGAAGAACCACTGCTCCAGGTCGCGCGCCTCGACCAGGTCGCCCGACCGCTCGCAGGTCCCGTCGGCGAGCACCTGCTCGTTGGCCAGCACCGTCTGGCACCCCGGGCACCAGTTCACCGTCGCCTTGCGCTTGTAGGCCAGGCCCCGCTCCAGGAAGCGCAGGAAGATCCACTGCGTGAACCGGATGTACTCGGGCGTGTGGCCGGCCACCGTGCGGCGCCAGTCGTACACCGCGCCGATCCGGGTGATCGACGACGTCAGCTGCGGGATCCGCTCCTCGGTGAACACCCGGGGGTGGATGCCGGACTGGATGGCGGCGTTCTCGGCCGGCAGCCCGAAGGAGTCGAAGCCCATCGGCGACAGCACGCCGTGGCCCTGCATGGTCTTGTAGCGCACGATCAGGTCGCCGAAGGTGTAGTTGCGCACGTGGCCCATGTGGGCCGGCCCCGACGGGTACGGGTACATGTTCAGCACGTAGTACGGGGGCCGGGGATCGTCGTTGTCGATCTCGTAGGTGCCCTCGTCGCGCCAGCGCTGCTGCCACCGCGCCTCGACGGACTGCGGGTCGTAGTCGGGCACGCGCCCGTCCGCGACGTCGTTCGAAGCGGTGTCTGCGGCCATGGCCGGGCATCGTACCGAGGGTCCCCCCGGGGTCCGATTCCGGTTCCCGGGCCGCGACGGCACCGATTTCCGTGCACCACCGCAGCGCGATGTACGCTGGCCGCTCCGCGATGCGGACCCTACGGGGCTATAGCTCAGTTGGTAGAGCGCTTCCATGGCATGGAAGAGGTCAGGGGTTCGATTCCCCTTAGCTCCACGCTTCCTCGCCCTTCGGGCGAGGAAATCGAGTTGCTCGGCTGCGCCTCACAACTCGCCGGGGGGTCTGAGCCCCGACACCGACCATGGCTGATCCTGCGATCCCCCTCCCGGACCGGCTGGTCGAGCTCGCCGACAGCCGGCGCGTCGCCCTCGACGACCGGGGCGACCCCGTCGGCACGCCGGTGCTCTACTGCCACGGGTC
>DMTU01000351.1:2290-3115 GCA_003476595.1 Acidimicrobiaceae bacterium
GGTGCGGCTCCTCGCCGCCGACCGGCCCGGCATCGGGCACTCCGACATCGACCCGGCCGCGACGCCGAGCTCGGTGGCCGACGACCTGGTCGCGGTGCTCGACCACCTGGGCATCGAGCGGGCGGCGGTGCTGTCCTGGTCCACCGGCGCCATCCACGCCCTCGCGTTCGCCGGTGCCCACCCCGACCGGTGCCGGCGGGTGGTCCTGGCCGCGCCGCTGGTCCCCGCCGACGCCTACGACGACCCGGCGGTGCTCGAGGGCAGCGACGACGCCCGCCGGCTGTTCGCCGACGCGCACCGGGGCATGGACCCCGGCGAGGTCGGCGCCGAGCTCGCCCCGTGGCTGGTGCCGGCCGAGATCGACGACGCCACGGCCCGGGAGATGATGGCCGGCTCGATCGCGGCCCTCGCCGACATCCCCGGCGCGGACGACCAGCTGGCCCTGGCGGTGCGCGCGTGCGTCGCCGCCGGCATCACCGGCGTCGAGCGCGACATCGCGGCCCAGGCCACGCCGCTCGGCACGCTCCTCGACCGCATCACCGCCCCCGTCGGCGTCCACGTGGGCACCCTCGACGCGGTCACGCCCCCGGCGATGTCCGCCTGGATCGGCCGTCGGCTCCGCGTCGAACCGGCACGGCACGACGGCGTCGGCCACGAGCTCGCGATCCGCCGGTGGGGCGACCTCCTGGGCGAGGCAGCCCTCGGGGGCTGATCCCTACCGGGTGCCGGCGGAGGCCGCGGCGACCGGGAGGTCCGGATCCTCCCAGGCGACCTGGGGCACGTCGGACCAGAGCCGCTCGAGCTCGTAGTACTGGCGGGCGTCCT
>DMTU01000351.1:3144-3298 GCA_003476595.1 Acidimicrobiaceae bacterium
GCCTCCTCGCACTCCTGCACGATCGTGCGGACGAGGCGGGGGTTCGACGCCGAGGCGATCACGAAGTAGTCGGTGATGGCCAGCACGTCGCCCACCTGGAGCACGAGGATGTCGGTGGCACCCTTGGCGAACGCGGCCCGCGCCGCCGCGACCG
>DMTU01000351.1:3417-5177 GCA_003476595.1 Acidimicrobiaceae bacterium
CGCGGCCCGCGCCGCCGCGACCGGGAAGGTCGGGTCGAGCAGATCGTCGATCGGGTCGGGCGAGGTCGGGGCGGGCGTCGTGGTCTGCTCGGCATCAGTCATGGTCGGCGCCAAGGGTAACCGTGATGTCGACCACATCACTCGGCCGGGGGTCGACCAGCACCTCACCGACCCCGAGGAGTTCCCGGATGTCCTCCGCTGCTGCCTCGTGGGACGGATCGACGTAGGCGATCGTCGTCGTCGCCTGGTCGAGGTCGAAGGCGTTGCCGACGATGACCACCTCCACGCCCACCGGCGGCAGCGCCGGTGCGATCGCCCGGGCCCGGCCGAGGTCCTCGGTGCCGTTGAGCACCCGCACCCGCTCCCGCACGTCCGGTCGAGGGCTGCGCGGGAAGGGCACCAGCTCCGCGATCAGCGCGGCGACGTCGTCCTCGTCGGCGACGAAGGTCGCTTCGTCGTCGAAGCCCTCGACGGTGGTCGGTTCCACCGGCAGCGTCTCCACGACCGTCGCGCCGGCGGCCAGCTCCCGCACGAAGCGCCCGATGCCGCCCTCCAGCTCACCGGGGACGGCGTCGGGCGTGCCCGCCTCGGCGACCGCGGCGAGCCACGCCCGCCAGAAGGTCTCGTGGCGGAAGAGCCGAGCGGGGTCCGACTCCCCGGGCGCACGGGCGGCCAGGTACGCCCCGACGTCCTCGGCCTCCAGCTCGATCTCACCGTCGGGGAAGCGCAGCTCGCCGTCGACCTCGATGGCCTCGGGGTTGTCGATGGTGAGGGGCGCGACCGGTGCCACCAGGCCGGCCCACCGGTCGGCGTCGACGACGACCACCTCGCCGATGCCGGTCGTGAGCACGTCGCCCACCACCTCGGCCTGCACCTCGGCGGTGCCCAGGTCGTAGGCCGCCTCGATCGGGGCGTACCCGAAGATGGGCATGTCCGAGATGGTCCGGGTCGGGACCAGGACGACGCCGCCGCCTCCCGAACCCGGACTCGGGAGGGTCAGCACCGTGAGCGCCTCCACCGCGCCGTCCACGTCGTGCACGACGAGCATCGTCGGCGTCGGGCTCACGATCGCCTCGTAGCCCGGGGCGGCCGGGTCGGTCTGCTCGGCGACGACCTCGCCCTCGGTGCTGGAGCGGATGATGCGGGTGCCGGCGTAGATGAGGCCGGCGCCGGTGGCGAACAGGCCGAGCAGCACCAGGGTGGCGAGCACGGTGGTGAGGCCGATGCGACGGCCCGACCCGGCGCGGTCGTCGGGGTCGTCCTCGCGCGCGTCGTCACCCGGCGTGGTGGTGCGACGCCGGCGCCCCTCGAGCGGTCCCGGCCCGAGCTCGTCCTGGCGTGCCGCGACGCGGACCGACAGCAGCGCCGCCAGGCGCGCCTCCCGCTCGTCGTCGTCGATCCCCGGGTCGCCCTCGCCCGCCTCGCCCGTCACGCGGACCCACGATAGAGGTGGCGCTCGCGGACGCAGGCCACCACGTCGCGGGGCAGCAGGTAGTCGAGGGGCCGGCCGTCGGCCACGCGGTCCCGCAGGTCGGTGGAGGACACCTCGAGCCGGGGGACCTCCACGTGGGTCCAGTCCCAGCCGTCGGGCACGACCGGCGGGGGCTCCCCGGGGCGGTCCACGATCACGAGCGAGGCGCGGGCACGGACCTCGTCGACCCGCTCCCACGTGGGCAGCCCGGTGGCGGCATCGGCGCCGAGCACCAGGAACAGCTCGGCGCCCGGGTTCGCGGCAGCGAGCTCGGCCAGCGTGTCCGCCG
>DMTU01000351.1:5256-5826 GCA_003476595.1 Acidimicrobiaceae bacterium
ACGCCTCCAGCCCGGCGACCCCGGCCACGGCGGCCTCGACCATGGCGAGCCGGTCCGTCGCCGGCGTGATCGGCCGGCTCCCCAGCTTCTGCCACGGCTCGTTGGCCACGACCAGGAGCAGCCGGTCGAGGTGCAGGTCGTGGCGCACGTTGACCGCCGTGACCAGGTGGCCGACGTGGGGCGGGTCGAAGGTCCCCCCGAACACCCCGATCCGCGCCGCTGCCATCCGGCGACGATATTCGACCCGCCGCGAGCGGGCCGCAGCGGCCACACTGGCCGGTTCCCCCGACCGCACCACCCGGCGTCACCGCCGGGATGTTCTCGCTGTCACCCCCGTTGGGTACCGATGTACGGACGTGGGTTCGATCCCCCTCGGACCTGCCTGTGACTGGAGTCACGAGCCCGGTCGGAATCCTCCACCCGCAACCGCCGTTGGAACGAGTGTCATGAGCGACTCTGTTGGACAGTATCTGAACGAGATCGGGATGGTTCCCCTCCTCACCGCCGAGGAGGAGCGCGAGCTCTCCCAGGTCATCGAGAAGGGCCGGGAGGCCCAGGAGCGCCTGGACG
>DMTU01000351.1:5983-11766 GCA_003476595.1 Acidimicrobiaceae bacterium
GAGGCCCAGGAGCGCCTGGACGCGGGCGAGAAGAAGACCCGCGAGGAGCGCCGGGCGATCGCCGATGCGGCGGCCGCCAAGGACCGCTTCATCCGGGCCAACCTGCGCCTCGTCGTGTCCATCGCGCGGCGCTACCCGCTGCCGCCCTCGATGGAGCTCCTGGACCTGATCCAGGAGGGCAACCTGGGCCTCGAGCACGCCGTCGACAAGTTCGACTGGCGCAAGGGGTTCAAGTTCTCCACCTACGCCACGTTCTGGATCCGCCAGGCCATCGGCCGGGCCCTGGACCAGAAGGCCAGCCTCGTCCGCCTGCCCGGCGACCGCTCGGCCAGCCTGCGGGCCGCGCTGCGACACGCATCCGGCGAGGGCACCGAGCTCGACGACGAGCACTCCCGCCTGCACCGGCTGACCACGCCGACCTCGCTCGACCGCACCGTCGGCGACGAGTCCGACGGCTCCGAGCTCATCGACCTCCTGGCCGACAACAAGCCCGGCCCCGAGAGCCTCACCCTCAAGGCCGCCGAGGACGAGTTCGTCACCGGCTTGCTCGACGTCCTCGAGCCCCGGGCCCGCTACGCCGTCGAGCAGCGCTTCGGCCTGAACGACGGCCGCACCCGCAGCTACCGGGAGGTCGGCGAGGAGCTCGGCGTCACGGCCGAGGCCGCCCGCCGCCTCGTGAAGCGAGCCGTGGGCACCGTCCGAGAAGAAGCCGGCACCCGCGGCGCCGCCTGACGACCCGCTTCGGCAGGGCACCGCCGCCACCACGCCGAACGATCCACCACCACAGACAGACGCCTCCCCGGCACCTCCCCCCGCCGGGTTGCGCGATCTGCAGCGTTCGGACCGCTTCCCCCGGCGGTCCGAACCGCTTTTTGCCCACCCGCGAGGACGTGCGAGGCTTGACGACGTGACCCAGTGGACCCCGACCTCCTGGCGGACCAAGCCCGCCGCGCAGCAGCCCGAGTGGCCCGACGAGGGCGCGCTCGAGGCCGTGCTGAAGGAGCTGGGCAGCTATCCCCCGCTGGTGTTCGCCGGCGAGGTCCGCGACCTCACCGCCCAGCTCGCCCAGGTGGCCGCCGGCGAGGCGTTCCTGCTGCAGGCCGGCGACTGCGCCGAGTCCTTCGACTCGTTCTCCGCCGACGCCATCCGGGACAAGCTCAAGGTCATCCTCCAGATGGCGGTCGTGCTCACGTACTCCTCCGGGGTGCCCACCGTGAAGGTCGGCCGCATCGCCGGCCAGTTCGCCAAGCCGCGCTCCAGCGCCACCGAGACCGTCGACGGCACCGAGCTGCCCTCCTTCCGCGGCCACATCGTGAACGACGTCGGCTTCACCTCGGCCTCCCGCCAGGCCGACCCGGGCCGGCTCCTGCAGGCGTACCACCAGTCCAGCTCCACGCTGAACCTGCTGCGGGCCTTCACCAAGGGCGGCTTCGCCGACCTCGGCCAGGTCCACCAGTGGAACCAGGAGTTCGTCGCCTCGTCCCGCGAGGGCGAGCGCTACGAGGCCCTCGCCCACGACATCGACCGCACGCTGCGCTTCATGAAGGCCTGCGGCATCGACACCGTCGAGACGCCGTACCTCCACGAGGTCGACTTCTTCACCAGCCACGAGGCGCTGCTCCTCGGCTACGAGGAGGCCCTGACCCGGCGCGACTCGCTGACCGACGACTGGTACGACTGCTCGGCCCACATGCTCTGGATCGGCGAGCGCACCCGCCAGCTCGACGGCGCCCACGTGGAGTTCCTCGCCGGCGTGCGCAACCCCCTCGGCTGCAAGGTCGGCCCCACCGCCACCGCCGACGACGTCCGGGGGCTGTGCGAGGCGCTGAACCCGGATCGCATCCCGGGCCGGCTCACCCTCATCTCCCGCATGGGCGCCGACAACATCGCCGAGCTGCTCCCACCGCTCCTCGAGGCCACCCGCGACGGCGAGCACCCCGTCGTGTGGGCCTGCGATCCCATGCACGGCAACACCTTCACCTCGGAGTCCGGGCGCAAGACCCGCCACTTCGAAGACGTCGTGCGGGAGGTGGCCGGCTTCTTCGCCGCCCACCGCGACGCCGGCACCTGGCCGGGTGGCATCCACGTCGAGCTCACCGGCGACGACGTCACCGAGTGCCTCGGCGGTGCCGAGGAGATCGGCGACGCCGACCTCGGCAACCGGTACGAGACGATGTGCGACCCACGCCTGAACGGTCGCCAGTCGATCGACCTCGCGTTCCGGGTCGCCGAGCTCCTCCGCGGGTAGGCGCCCCCTCCGAGGGACACCCAGCAGACATCTGCGCGGATTCCACCGGACAATCGGGAATGTTGATCTGGTCGGTCGGGTTTGACACACTGCCGTCGTGCAATACCTGACCGAAGTGGTCAGGTTTCCCGGACACCCGAGGGGATCCCCCAACATGCAGCGTCACGAGATCGTGCTCGATCCCGAGCAGGCCGCCGACATCGCCAAGTTCGAGACCCAGCTGGCCGCCTACCTCGACGGCTCGCTGCCCGAGGACGCCTTCCGGGTGTTCCGGCTCACCAACGGCGTCTACGGCCAGCGCCAGGGCGGCACGAACCAGATGGTCCGGGTCAAGATCCCCTACGGCAAGATCGAGCCGGCCCAGCTGGACATGATGGCCCACATCGCCGACACCTACAGCCGCGGCTGGGGCCACATCACCACGCGCCAGAACGTGCAGTTCCACTTCGTGCCGCTGGAGCGCATCCCCGACGTGATGCGCGACCTCGCCGTGGTCGGGATGACCAGCCGGGAGGCCTGCGGCGACACGAACCGCAACGTGCAGGGCTGCCACCTGGCCGGCGCCTGCCCCCACGAGGTGCTCGACATCTCGGCCTGGGCCCAGGCCACCCACGAGCACTTCCTGCGCAACCCGCTCGTGCAGCGCCTCCCCCGCAAGTTCAAGATCAACTTCTCCGGCTGCGCCACCGACTGCGGCCAGGCCATGTTCAACGACGTCGGCGTCATCGCCGTCACCCACCAGCACGAGGACGGCACCCTCGAAGCCGGCTTCCGGGTGTTCGTGGCCGGCGGCCTCGGCGCCAACCCCCACCCGGCCCTCGCCCTCGAGGAGTTCACGCCCCGGCACCGCCTCCTCGAGACCATCGAGGCGATCCTGCGGGTGTTCAACAACCACGGCTTCCGCGACAACAAGCTGCGGGCCCGCATGAAGTGGCTCGTCGACACCATGGGCTGGGAGGAGCTGCAGGGCCGCATCCTCAAGGAGCGCGCCTTCCTCGTGGCCTCCTCGTCCTGGCCGGGCGGCGTGCCCGAGCTGGTCGAGAAGCACGGTGACACGGCCGCCGGCGTCGCCCCCGCAACCGCTCCCACCCCTGTCGGCCAGGGCGTGAACGTCACCCTGCGCCGCCGGGGCGCCTACGAGGCCTGGGAGGACGCCAACGTCGTCCGCGGCAACGCCAAGGGCACCGTGTCGGCCTACGCCTGGTCCCGCCTCGGCGACGTCACCTCTGCGCAGTTCCGGGCCCTGGCCCAGATCCAGCGGGACCTCGACGCCGAGGTTCGCATCACCAACCGCCAGAACCTCGTGTACCGAGGCCTGTCCGAGGAGCAGCTGCCGGTCCTCTACGACCGGCTCGCCGCCATCGGCGTGGCCGAGCCCGGCGCCGAGCTGGCCCGCGACGTCGTCGCCTGCCCCGGCGCCGACACCTGCAACCTGGCCGTCACCCAGTCACGAGGGCTGGCCAGCGCCATCGGCGAGGCGCTCGAGGAGGCCGGCCTGGCCGAGGTCGGCGGGGTGCGCACGAACATCTCGGGCTGCACCAACTCCTGCGGCCAGCACCACATCTCCGACATCGGCTTCCACGGGGTGGAGCGCCGGGCCAACGGCCGCTCCGCGCCCGGCTACCAGATGCTGCTCGGCGGCTACGTCGGCCAGGAGCAGATCCACTTCGGCGACAAGGCCCTGCGCCTCCCGGCCAAGAACGCCCCGGAGGCGGCGGTGCGCGTCGTGCGCCGCTTCGCCGGCGAGCGCCAGGCGGGTGAGGACTTCCGGGCGTGGATGGACCGCGCCGGCGGGGCCAAGGCCATCGCCGAGGAGCTGAAGGAGCTGGATGCGTTCCCCGAGTACGAGGACGCACCGGACTTCTACGTCGACTACGGCGAGACCGGGCCGTACGTGAAGGAGATCGGCGAATCGGAGTGCGCGACCTGATGGCCGTCACCCTCCCGTTCCCCAGCCAGCGCCACTCCTTCACCGACGACGAGCTCGTCGAGGTCAACGCCGAGCTGGAGCACGCCCCCGCCTCCAAGATCATCGCCTGGGCCGCCGAGGCCTTCGGCCCCCACCTGTGCCTCACCGCGTCGATGAACGACGCCGTGCTCATCGACCTCGCGGTGAAGGTCGACCCGGCCATCGAGGTGGTCTTCATCGACACCGGCTACCACTTCCCCGAGACGCTGGCCACGGTGGAGACGGTCCGGCGCCGCTACGGGCTGAACATGAAGATCATGACGGCGCCGGAGAACACCGAGCTGCTCTGGAAGACCGATCCGGACAACTGCTGCTCGGCGCTGAAGGTCCAACAGCTCGACCGGGCCCTCGCCGGCAAGGCGGCCTGGATGAGCGGCATCCGTCGGGCCGAGGCCGACACGCGCGCCACCGCCCACGTGGTCGGCCGAGATCTGCGCGGCCTGGTCAAGGTCAACCCGATCGCCCAGTGGACCGACGCCGACGTGGAGGCCTACATCGAGGCCCACGACGTGCCGTTCAACCCGCTGCTCGCCCAGGGCTACGGCTCCATCGGCTGCATGCCGTGCACCGAGAAGGTCGCCCCGGGCGAGGACGCCCGCGCCGGGCGCTGGCGGGGGAAGTCCAAGACGGAGTGCGGCCTGCACGGCTGAGTGTCGCCTCCGGCGACCTCGAGCTGCTCGGCTGCGCCTCACAACATCGCCTGAGTGTCACCTCCGGCGACCCGGGTACGGTCCGGCCATGACCGACCACCGCACCGTCACCAGCGCCGACGGCCTGTCACTGGCCGTGTGGGAGCACGGCGACCCCACGGACCCGACCGTCGTCCTGGTCCACGGCTACCCCGACACCCACCGGGTGTGGGACGGCGTGGTGGCCGAGCTCTCCGGCTCCCACCACGTCGTCACCTACGACGTCCGCGGCGCCGGCGCCTCCGAGGCCCCCCGGGACCGGGCCGGCTACGACCTGGACAGGCTGAGCGAGGACCTCGTCGCCGTCGTCGACGCCACCTGCCCCGACGGCCCGGTGCACGTCGTCGGCCACGACTGGGGCTCGGTCCAGGCCTGGGAGCCGGTCTGCACCGGCGCCCTCGGCGACCGCCTGACCACGTACACGTCGATGTCCGGACCCGGCCTCGACCACGTCGGGCACTGGGTGCGGTCCCGGCGCGCCGGCGAGGGCGGTGGTCGAAGGGAGCTGCTCCGCCAGGGACTGCACTCGTGGTACGTGGCCTTCTTCCAGCTCCCCGGCATCGCCCCCTTCGGCTGGCGCCACCTCGCCGAGCGACCGTTCCGGCGCTACCTGACCCGGGTCGAGGGCCTCGGCCCCCAGGCCCAGCCGGGGCCCACGCTGGGTGAGGACGGCGCCAACGGCGTCGAGCTGTACCGCCGCAACGTCCGGCCCCGCCTGAGCCACCCGCAGGAGCGCCGCACGGACGTCCCCGTCCTGCTCATCGTCGCCACCCGCGACCGGTACGTGACGCCGGGCCTGCTCGACGACCTCGACCGGCACTGCTCGGACCTGCGCCGCATCGACGTGGACGCCGGCCACTGGCTGCCGGCCGCGCAG
>DMTU01000028.1:0-188 GCA_003476595.1 Acidimicrobiaceae bacterium
CCTGGCTGCTGACGGCGGCGATGCCCGGCACCAGCGCGATCGACCTGCGCTGGGTCGCCGACCCGGCGCCAGCGGTGCGAGCGATCGGGGCGGGGCTCCGGGCCCTGCACGACGCGCTCCCGGTGGAGTCCTGCCCCTTCGACTGGTCGCCGGCGCACCGGCTCGGGCACCTGCAGCCCCGCTTCGAG
>DMTU01000028.1:382-716 GCA_003476595.1 Acidimicrobiaceae bacterium
ACCTGCAGCCCCGCTTCGAGCACCTGCGCGCCCAGCTGGCCGAGCCGCCCCCAGTGGACCACCTCGTCGTCTGCCACGGCGACGCCTGCGCCCCGAACACCCTCGTGGGTGCTGACGGCCGCTGGGTCGGCCACGTCGACCTCGGCTCGCTCGGTGTCGCCGACCGCTGGGCCGATCTCGCCGTCGCGTCGATGAGCCTGGGCTGGAACTTCGGGCCGGGCTGGGAGGACGACCTGCACGAGGCGTACGGCATCGAACCCGACGACGAGCGCATCGCCTACCACCGCCTCCTCTGGAACTGCTGCTGAGCTTGGGTCGCCTCGCCTGGCGGCTC
>DMTU01000028.1:881-3934 GCA_003476595.1 Acidimicrobiaceae bacterium
CCTCGCCTGGCGGCTCGGCTCCTGAGTCCGACGGCCCATCTGCGCCCCGCGGGCGCTGCGGCCGCTCAAGTCTCCGGGTCGCGCTGCCGATGACGATCGGAGCCGCCCCCGGCGAGCCGCTGGCCGGACCGGGCAGTCCTTGGGAGAGATGTGATCCGACGCGAGCCCGACCTGTTGCACCCCCGCCTCACGGTGGTGCCCGTGGACGTCGGTCCTCGTCGCGCCGTGGATCAGGCGCCGGGGCGCACCATCGTCGGGCGGGCCGAGCTGGACGCCGCCACCCAGGCCGTGGCCGGCCGCCGGCGCGCGGCCCGGCTCGAGGTGCTGGCCACCCGCAACGCCGAGCTCGAGCAGGCCCTCGAGCGCCTCGCCGCCGCCCGTGCCGCCGTCGACCAGCGCCGGGCCGACCACGACGGCTTCGTGGCCGCCGCCGACTGGTGCGAGACCCTTCCCGGGCTCGCTGCCACCCACCGCACCGACCTCGCCGCCGCCGAGGCCGAGCTCTCCGAGGCGCTCCGCGCCGCACGTGAGGCCTCCCGGGCCCTTGATCGCGTGCTCGAGCAGCGGGCACAGGCCGATGCGGCGATCTCCGAGGCCCGCCGCCAGCTCCACGCCATGGATCGGGGCGAGGTCGACCCGACCGGGGAGCGGGCGCAGGCGGCCGCCGCCCTGACCGCCCAGGCCGAGAGCCTGGAGGCCCGGCTCGGCGAGGCCGAGCGCGACGCCCGGTCCCGCTCCGAGGAGACCAAGCGGGCCGTCACCGCGACCGAGCGCACCATCGAGCGCCTCGTCCGGGAGCAGCGGGATCGCCAGTCCCGGCTCGCCGCCCTGGTCGACTGCCTCCCCGGCGACGTCCGGCCGCCCCACGACGACGACCCGCTCCACCACGTGGGCACCGTGTCCGCCGGGCTGCGCGGCCTGGCCGGGACGATCGCGGACGAGCTCACCGGCCTGACCGCGGCGCTCGACCGCCACCGGGCCGAGTGCGAGCACCGCCGCAGCGAGGTCGCCGAGGTCCGGGCGACGCTCGACCGCACCTCGCCCGACGACGCCGCCGAGGCGCTCGCCGGCCTCGTCACCGGCATCGCCGACGGCGTCGTCGTCCTCGACGACGTGGTCGCCACCGACCCCGACGGCATCGACGACGGCCTGCTGCGGGCCCTCGAGGCCGCCGAACCCGAGGCACCGCTCGTGCTCCTCAGCTCCGATCCGACCGTCCTCGGGTGGGCGATCGACCTGCCCGCCGAGCGCGGCGCCCTCGTCGGCCCCCGCGCCGTCGACCTCCTCGCCTGCTCCACCTCGTCCACCGCACGGCCCACCACCGACACGGCGACCGCCGTCACCTTCGCAACGGGAGACCCACGATGAAGTTCCGCATCCGCTCCAAGCTGGCCGCAGCCCTGGCCGTGCCGCTCGTGGCCCTCGTGGTCATGTCCGGCCTCCAGGCCGTCCAGGCCCAGGAGGAGTCCGACCGCATCGAGGCGGAGGCCGACCGGGCCTTCGTCGCCCTCGGCCCGGGCAGCGTCACCACCGCCCTCCAGAACGAGCGCAACTACCTGTCGCTCGACCTCATCGGCCTGGCCGGGGCCACCGTCCTCGAGGTCAGCTCGGCCGACCAGGCGGTCGAGGAGACCGACGCCGCCATCGCCCAGCTCGAGCGGGCCGTGACCGGCATGGAGCCCCAGGTGCAGGCGGCCTACGCCCCCGCCTTCGAGTCCCTCGACGACCTGCCCGCCGTGCGCCGGGCCTTCGACGGCTACGACGGCGAGAAGGGCCTGGACAACGAAGAGCTCGCCAACGAGGTGTTCTCCGCCTACACCGAGATGATCGGGTCGTTCTTCGATGCCACCTCCGTCATCGCCACCCAGGTGGACGAGGCCGCGCTGCGCAACGGCGTCGAGCTCGTCGACGCCGCCAGCCGCCGCAGCGAGGCCATCGCCGCCGCCACCCGCAACGTCGTGCTCGACACCCTGACCGGTGGCACGTCCATCGACCTCCGGGTCCAGTCCATCGGTCTCATCGAGCGCCTCGAGTCGCTGGACGCCCGCATCCTGCAGCTGTCCGTCGACGCCTACGCCGACGTCGCCACCGAGACCTTCGCCCGGCCCGAGACCGAGCGGTACATGGAGATCTTCCGGGGCTACGTCAACGGCGAGGACGTCGACCTCACCGAGCTGCTCGCCAACGTGGGCACCCAGGAGGGCATGGCCAGCATCGCCGACCTCACCACCGAGGCCCTGGCCGATCAGGCCGGCACGCTGTCCGCCGACGCCTACGACGAGTTCCGGTTCTTCGTCCTCGTGGCGGCCGGCGTCATCGCCCTCGCCATCATCGTGACCTACGTGGCGACCACCTCGATCACCCGCCCGCTGCGCAAGCTCCGGGACGAGGCCGACGCCATGGCCGGCCGCCGCCTGCCCGAGGCGGTGCGCTCGATCCTCGACACACCCTTCGGCGACGACGTCGAGATCCCCGAGCTGGCCCCGATCCGGGTGAAGACCCGGGACGAGGTCGGCGAGGTCGTCGAGGCCCTGAACAAGGTCCAGGACCGCACGCTGGCCCTCGCCGCGGACCAGGCGGTGCTGCGCCGCAACATCGCCGACTCCTTCGTCAACCTGGGTCGGCGCAACCAGAACCTGCTCGACCGCCAGCTCGAGTTCATCACCGAGCTGGAGCAGCTCGAGACCGAACCCGACCAGCTCGAGGCCCTGTTCCGCCTCGACCACCTCGCCACCCGCATGCGGCGCAACGCCGAGTCGCTGCTCGTGCTCGCCGGCACCGAGAGCCCCCGCCAGTGGGGCCTGCCCGTCGACCTCGACGCCGTGATCCGCGCCGGTCTCGGCGAGGTCGAGGACTACCGCCGGGTCTCGGTCCGCAACCTGGAGGACGCCGCCATCGCCGGTGGCGCCGCCGCCGGCGTGTCCCACGTCGTGGCCGAGCTCACCGAGAACGCCCTGCAGTTCTCCCCGCCCGACGAGGACGTGGAGATCAAGGGCCGCCGCTCGCACGACGGCTACGTGATCGCCATCGCCGACAACGGCATCGGCATGACC
>DMTU01000028.1:4048-4511 GCA_003476595.1 Acidimicrobiaceae bacterium
CCGACAACGGCATCGGCATGACCGCCGAGGACCTCGAGCGGGCCAACCGCCGGCTCTCGGGCGAGGAGTCCTACACGGTCGCCCCGTCCAAGTACCTCGGCCACTACGTCGCCGGCCAGCTGGCCGCCCGCCTCGGCGTCACCGTGCGGCTGCAGGACAACCCCGCCGGCGGGCTCATCGCCACGCTGGTGGTGCCGCCCAGCCTGCTGGAGGAGCCCGTCGTCGACGGTGCGCCCGTGCCGACGACCCCGGCGGCCGATGCCGCCCCCGAGCAGCCCGCCCCCGAGCAGTCCGCCACCGCGGCGCCTGCACCCGAACCCGTGGAGGAGCCCCAGGTGGACCAGCCCGACGTCGAGGTCCACGCCGAGGTGCCGGCGGACCACCACGATGCGCCGACCCCGGCCGGCGCCCCCGCCAGCCTGTCCGAGGCCCTCGGCGGTGGCCGCCTCGATGCGGTCGAGAC
>DMTU01000028.1:4698-13706 GCA_003476595.1 Acidimicrobiaceae bacterium
TGGTCGAGACCGTCGCCGACCTCGAGCGGGCCTTCGACGGCCCCGCCGAGCCGCCCGCTCCGAGCAGCAACGGACTGCCCCGACGGGTCCCCGGCGCCCAGCGCCCCGATGCCGCCCCGCTGGCCGCGCACCGTCGGGCCGCCGAGGACGAAGCGACCGCGCCGCCGGCAGCGACGCCGGCTCCGGAGGCGACTGCCGCGGACGCTCCCGGCGCCGGGCTGTTCGGCTTCCTCGCGGCGTTCGAGGACGGCGCCGCCCGGGCCACCCAGCCCGGCGAGACCGACCACCGCACCACCGAATCGACCACCGAGCCCGTCCCCGGGCACTCCGAGGAGGAGCAGCGATGACCATGCAGGACGACGTCCGGCAGTTCTCGTGGATGATCGACAGCTTCGTCGAGCAGACCCCCGGCGTCACCGACGCCATCGCGGTGTCGGCCGACGGGCTGCTGATGGCCATGTCGAAGTCCCTGGACCGGGCCGGCGCCGAGCAGCTCGCCGCCATCGTGTCCGGGTTGGTGAGCCTGGGCCACGGCACCACGTCGTGCTTCGGGTTCGAGTCCCTCGAGCAGGTGATCGTCGCCATGAAGGGCGGCTACCTGTTCGTGTCCTCGATCTCCGACGGCAGCTGCCTCGGCGTGGTGGCCTCCAAGCGCTGCGACATCGGCCAGGTCGGTTACCAGGCCAGCCTGCTCGTCGACCGGGCCCGGGCCGTCCTCACGCCGGAGCTCATCCTCGAGCTCCAGCAAGAGGTCCTCGTGTCATGAGCGCCGAGCCGCCGTCGAAGGGCCACGGGCGCACCGGGGGCCACGACGTCGTGCGACCGTTCGTGATGACGGGCGGGCGCACCCGTGCGGACCGGCGCGACCTGCGCATCGAGACGATGCTGACGGCCGTCCCGGGGGCCACGACGTCGGGCCTGTCGGCCGAGCAGGTGAAGCTGCTCCGCCTCTGCCAGGCGCCGATCTCCATCGCCGAGGCCTCCGCCGAGCTCGGCCTGGTCATCGGCGTCACCACCATCCTCGCCGCCGACCTCGTCTCCGAGGGCCGTCTCGAGGTGCACCAGACCGATCCCGTGGAGATCGAGCTCGACGTCCTGTCGCGCATGATCGACGCCGTGCGGGCCCTGTAGGAGAACGATGACGATCAAGCACGACGACCGCCCCGCCGGCGACGCCTGGAAGCCCCGCATCCGCCCCGTGAAGTTCGTGGTCGCCGGTGGCTTCGGTGCCGGCAAGACCACCTTCGTCGGCGCGCTGTCGGAGATCCCGCCGCTGCGCACCGAGGCGGCCATGACCACCGTCGGCGCCCGCGTCGACCACCGCCGCGGCTCGGAGGCCAAGACCACGACGACCGTGGCCATGGACTTCGGGCGCCTCACGGTCGACGAGTACCTGGTGATGTACCTGTTCGGCACGCCCGGCCAGGAGCGCTTCGGGTTCATGTGGGACGACATCTGCACCCACGCCCTCGGCGCGGTGGTGCTGGTCGACACCGACCGGCTCGACCAGAGCTTCCCCGCCGTGGACTACTTCGAGGCCAAGGACATCCCCTTCGTCGTCGCCGTCAACCGGTTCGAGGGCACGACCCGCCACGACCTCGGCGCCGTGCGCGATGCCCTCGGCGTCAGCCCCAACGTGCCGATGACCGAGTGCGACGCCCGCCACACCGAGTCGGCCAAGCAGGTGCTCCTGCTCCTGCTCGACGAGCTGGTCAACGCGGCCCGGGCCCGCGCCGCAGCCACCGTCGTCTGAGCTTCCGGGACGCGGAACCACGCCCCCAGGGGCGTGGACCGCGGCCCAGAACGATTCGTTCAACCGTCCCCCGGACGCGAACCGGCCCCGCCTGCAGAGGCGGGGCCGGTGCCGTTCTCGGGTGCGGGGGCGACCTACGGGGAGGCGCTGTCGCCGCCGGCGGACTGCGGCGGCTCGGTGTCCTCGGCGTTGTCGCCGGTCTGGCTGGCGTCGCCGCCGTCGCTGGGCTCCTCGTTGCCGCCACCCTCGCCGGTGCCCTCCGCGGGGGCGTTCTCGGCGTCGGGGTCGGCGCTCTGGGTGCCGCCCTCGGCCTCGGGGGCCTCCACGCCGACCTCGGCGAGGGCCTCCTCGAGGGTCATGTCCGGGTTCTCCGACATGAGCAGGGCGACCTCTTCGAGCGCCTCGGCGTCCTCGGTGTCGGGGTTCTCGCCGCCGAGCTCGCGCTCGTGCAGGACGATGTAGAGCAGGTCGGCGTCGGAGAGCTGCTCCTCGCCGAAGCCGGGCATGCCGCCACCGACGGGCGTCTCGTTGGCGCCGTAGGTGCTGCCGCGCTCCGCCTCCCAGCCGGCCGAGCCGAGGCGCACCCACTCGAAGTGGGTCACGAAGCTGGGGAAGGTCTCGTAGATGGCGCCACCGGTGAAGGCCGGGCCGACGCCGCCGCCGCCCCCGCCGCCGTGGCAGCCGGCGCAACCGCTGCCGGCGTAGAGCTCCTCGCCGAGCACCGCGGGACCCTCGCCGGCGGGCGGCGGGGACAGGGTGCCGGTGTAGACGTAGGCCCACAGCGGCAGGGCCGCGAGCACGGGCATGGCCCAGAACGGGATCTTGCGCCGCTTCTGGTACGCCTCGACCATGGGCGAGGGCGGCGGTGCCGCCTCGACCCCGGCCGGCTCCGGGTGGGCCGGCATGGAGGCCGGCGCGGATGCCGCGGCCTTGGCCGGCGCGCTGGACGCGGGTGCGGCCCCGGCGTCCGCGGTGCCCTCGCCGTCCGCGCCGCCCCCGTCGCCACCCATGGCGGCTCGACGCTCGCGTGAGCGCTTGAGGAGGTGTTCGGGGATCTCAGTCAACGGGCCTCCCGGAGGACACGGCGAACGCTTGTTGCAACGGCGACAGGGTAGGCGCCGGGCCCGATCCGCACCCAAGCCGCCCGAAAGGGCCCGATGTGTCTCGCCTCAGGGGGTCGTGGTAGACCGTCCACTTGCGGGCTCCGACGGCTCCGGAGCCTTCCTCGCACCAAATGTGATCGAATTCACGAGGTCCGTCGTGGTCGCCTTCTCCCTCTCCACAATCATCGGGATCATCGGCATTCTCGCCGTGGTCTGGTACGGGAAGAACCGGCGCGCGCCCGGTGCCCCGCTCACCTGGGGGCAGGCCAACGCCGCCGCGGCCTTCACCTTCTTCTTCATGTTCTGGTGGTACGGCGTCATCCCCCACCAGTGGCTGACCTGGGCCGACAACGAGCTCAACTGGCGCCCCGACCGCACCCTCTGGGCCGTCGGCAACGTCCTGCGCCCCGAGGCCGAGGGCGGCTGGCTGCCGCTCACCCTGAACTGGCGCATCGTCCGCGACCTCGTCGCCGTGGTGATCTACGGCGTCGGCCTGGGCCTGCAGATCTGGCTCTGGGCCTGGTGGAACGACCGCAAGAAGAAGGCAGAGGCCCAGGCGGCCATCGTGCCCACGTCGAGCTACGGCCGCCCGCTGGTGAAGAAGGGGTGAGCCGCTAGTGGCAAAGACCGACGCCAACCCGCCGCTCCCGGAGTTCCGGGACGACTACGTGCTGCAGGAGGTCGACCCCTCCTGGCTCGCCGCGGCGGTGAAGCCCAAGCAGTTCATCCACATCGACCAGTCCGAGTGCATCATGTGCGAGGGCTGCGTCGACATCTGCCCGTGGAAGTGCATCCACATGGTGTCCCCGACGGCCATCGAGTCGGCCACGGGCACCGAGCAGCCGGGCCTCGACCCGAGCGACCACGTGATCTTCACCATCGACGACGACGTCTGCACCCGCTGCGCCCTGTGCGTGGACCGGTGCCCGACCGGCGTCATCATCCTCGGCAAGCTCGGCGCCCCGAGCGCCGCCGGCGACCCCCACGCACGCACCCCGACCCATGGCTACGGCTATGGGATGCGCCTCGGTTAAGGAGAAACCTTCGTGGCCAGCACCACCGAAGACAAGCCATCGCTCGGCGAGCGGCTCCAGAAGTCCATGCAGGGCCTGCCCGACACGGTGCAGGGCTCCCAGGCGTGGAACTCGATCTTCCGACCCGGGTCCATCTTCCGCAAGGGCTACACCGACTCGCCCCGAAACCGCTCCTACGTGGTGATGAACTCGGTGCTGTACCACCTGCACCCGGTGAAGGTGAAGCGCCACGCCGTGAAGGTGAGCTACACGCTCTGCCTCGGCGGGCTGTCCTTCTTCCTGTTCATCCTGCTGACGGTGACGGGCATCTTCTTGATGTTCTTCTACCGGCCCACCGCCGCCCAGGCCTGGGACGACATCTACAACCTGCAGACCGGCGTCACCTTCGGCCTGCTCGTGCGGAACATGCACAGATGGGCGGCGCACCTCATGGTGCTGTCGGTCTTCCTCCACATGGCCCGCGTCTTCTACCACGGGGCCTACAAGCCGCCCCGCGAGTTCAACTGGGTGATCGGCGTGATCCTGCTCACCCTCACCCTGCTTCTGTCCTTCACCGGCTACCTGCTCCCGTGGGACCAGCTGGCCCTGTGGGCCGTGGCCGTGGGCACGAACATGATGGGCTACACACCGGTCTTCGGTGACCAAGTGCGCTTCGTGCTCCTGGGCGGCGTCGAGATCGGATCGGACACCTTGATCCGCTGGTACGTGCTGCACGTGCTGATGCTGCCCTTCGTGATCGTCATCTTCATGGCGATCCACTTCTGGCGAGTCCGCAAGGACGGCGGGATCTCAGGTCCGCTGTAGGCGATGATGGTGACGAGACGAGGCATGAACCCATGACCGAGATCCCCGAACACCTCCGGAAGCGGGCTGAAGAGGCCCGCAAGAAGGCCGAGGCCGAGAGCGCTCCCGCGGGCGACGCCGGCGGCGCGGAGCAGACGCCGGAGCAGTCCGAGGCCGAGTCGCGCATCCCCGCGCACCTCCTCGAGCGGTCCAAGGCGGCCAAGGCCAAGGCGGCCGGCGGCGACGCCGCGGCCTCCTCCGGTGGTGGCGGCGGCACGGCCGTGGCCACGGCACCGGCGGCAGCCGCCGCGGTCGCCGACGGCGGCCCCCTGCCGACCGGCCCCGGTGGGCACACCCAGCGCCTCCTCACCGTCGTCAAGGCCGGCTCCATCCAGGACGTGCGGGCCACCCCGCTGGACAAGGTCCACACCTGGCCCCACCTGCTGGTCGTGGAGTTCGTGGCCGCCCTCGCGGTCACCGCGTTCCTGCTCTTCTTCTCGATCTTCGTGAACGCGCCGCTGCTGGAGCTGGCCAACTTCAACGAGACGCCCAACCCCTCCAAGGCGCCGTGGTACTTCCTCGGCCTCCAGGAGCTGCTGACCATGTTCCACCCCATGGTCGCCGGCGTGACCATCCCGGGCATGGGCATGTTCGCGCTGATCCTGGCGCCCTACACCGATCGCAACCCGTCGAACAAGCCCACCGACCGCAAGTACGTCATCTCGCTGATGACCATGTTCCTGATGTTCTGGGCCGTGCTCGTCATCATCGGCTCGTTCTTCCGGGGCCCGGGCTTCAACTTCGTGTTCCCCTGGAACGCCGGCCTGTTCTTCGAGCTCTGAGCAGAGGAAGAAGGTTCTGACCATGGACACCTCCACCATCGCCATCATCGCCGTCGTCGCCCTCGTGGTGCTTGCCGGCGTGGTCCTGCTGGCTGCGGCTCGCCGCAACCAGACCCAGAAGGCCATCGGCGTGCTGTCCCGCGAGACCCGCTCGCGCGACGCCGGTGCCGCCACCATCACGACCCGCGAGGAGGGCAAGGCCACCGCGTCGGGCCGCGAGCTGGAGCTGGCCGCCAAGCTCGAGCGCAGCCGCTCCGGCAAGGAGCTGGTCACCGCCGGTTCCGCGGCGCCCACCGCCTGGGTGCCGCCGGACCCCGACACCCTCGGCGCCACCCGTCGCCAGTTCCTCAACCGCGGCATCACCGGCTTCTTCATCGTCGGCCTGTCCGGCTTCGGCGCCGCCTGCATCGCGTTCCTGTGGCCCCAGCTCGGTGGCGGCTTCGGGTCGGTCATCTCGGTGGGCAACGTCAGCGACGTCGTCTCCCAGATCCGGGACAACAACGGCTTCCTGTACCAGCCCGAGGGCCGCATGTGGCTCACCGAGTACCCCACCGGCGCCCTCGAGAAGGCCCGCGCCGTGTACTCGCCCGGCGAGCTCGCCGGCATGGAGGAGGGCGTCGTCGCCCTCTACCAGAAGTGCCCGCACCTCGGCTGCCGCGTGCCCGAGTGCGTCACCTCGCAGTGGTTCGAGTGCCCCTGCCACGGCAGCCAGTACAACCAGGTCGGCGAGAAGAAGGGCGGTCCGGCCCCCCGTGGCCTCGACCGCTTCGCCATGTCGGTCTCCGGCGGCGTGCTGTCCGTCGACACCGGCACCATCATCCAGGGCCCGCCCATCGGCACCAACACCACCGGCCAGGAGGCCGAGGGGCCGAACTGCATCAGCGCCGCGTCGCACTGAGCCCCGTCCGCACCGAGCCCGGCCCAGAGTCGAGAAGAGCGACCCAACCCCACCATGACTGACCTCACCACAGCCATCTTCGCCGCGAGCACGGTGCAGGCGATCGGCACCGTCATCGCCCTGCTCGCCGTCGTGGCGGTGCTCGTGTACGCGGCGTTCAACGTGCGCGCCGGGCGCAAGGAGGTGGGCAGCGAGCTCGAGCTGGCCGCCAACCTCAAGCCCTACCTGGACGACGACGAGCTCGAGACCAAGAAGCTCGACCGGGCCCTCACCGCCGGCCTCGCCGGCCTGGTGCTCGTCGGCGTCGGCCTGCCCGCCTACTGGCTGGGCGAGCCCGGTCGCCACGAGGGCGCCGAGGAGCAGTTCGCATCGGTCTTCGAGAGCCGGGGCGAGGAGCTCTACACCGCGGGCGCCCAGTGCAACGCCTGCCACGGCCCCGAGGGCGTCGGCGGCGTCGCCTCCCACACCATCCTCGACGCCGACAACGAGTTCGTCGCCCAGGTCAACTGGGAGGCGCCGGCGCTGAACAACGTGCTCCTCCGCTACGACCGCGACGAGGTGTACTACGTCCTCGAGTACGGCCGTCCCTACTCGCCCATGCCCGCCTGGGGCGAGGGTGGTGGCGGTCCGCTCACCGAGCAGCAGCTCGAGAACCTCATCGACTACATGGCCTCCATCCAGATCTCCTCCGAGGAGTCCAAGGACGCCGTCGAGTCCCAGCTGCGGGCGCAGCTCGAGCTCGGCGAGGACGCCGACATCGACTACTCCGACCTCGCCACGGGCGAGGCGCTGTTCAACCTCGGCCAGGACAACGGCTTCGCCGGTGGCGCGTACTCCTGCGGTCGCTGCCACACCCGAGGCTGGTCCATCGACGCCGAGACCGCCGCGCCCGAGACCGCCGACCTCGACCCCTACGTCGACTACGAGGACGGTTCGGGCGGCTACGGCCCCTCGCTGCGGGGCGGCATCGTCCCGCGCCAGTTCGCGAACGTCGAGGAGCTCGCCGAGTTCCTGCACGTCGGCGCCGAGCGCGGTGTCCCCTACGGCCTCAACGGCCTGTCCGGCGACGGCATGATGCCCGGCTTCGGTGACAACCCGAACACCGAGGAGGCTGACGACGGGATGATGACCATGGAGATGATCGAGGCCATCGCCCGCTACGTCGAGTCCCTCGGGGAGGACGACTGATGCAGACCCTCAACCTGATCGCGGGCATCGCGTTCGACCCCACCATCCGCGGCATCCTCGCCGTGCTCGTCGGCGTCGTGGTGCTGATGGGCTCGGTGTACCTCCTGCTCGCCACCAACACCGGCAACCGCCTCGGCTTCCTGCTCGCCCTCACCGGCCTCTTCGGCTGGATGGCGATCATGGGCTCCATCTGGTGGATCTACGGCATCGGCATGCAGGGCCAGGCCCCCGAGTGGGACGTGGTCGAGTACAACGCCGGCGACGTCGAGCAGGCCGTGACCGAGAAGGTCACCGAGCTCGAGCTGTCCGACCTGCCCCAGGACGATGACGGCGTCGACTACGAGGCCATGTCCACGCTGGCCGAGGAGGACCCGGAGCGCTTCGTCGAGATCAACGAGCGGTTCCAGGAGGACAGCAACGGCTGGCGCTGGATGCCGGCGTCGGACCCCTCCCGCGGTGAGGCCGAGGCCACGGTCAGCGCCGAGCTGCCCGAGTGCTCCACCTGCAACTTCGGCATCGAGAACCCGGCCGACTTCCTCGTCCTCGGGGCCTTCGAGGTCGGGGGCAAGGAGGGCCTGCCCGCCGATCCCAGCCGCTGGGACCGCATCCGCACCCAGATCGTGTCGGCGTTCACCATCAAGAACCCCGAGCGCTACGCCGTGGTCCAGGTCCAGCGGGTCATCGAGCAGGAGCCCGAGCCCGGCCAGGCCCCGCCCACGCCCGAGGTCGACCCCGCCGAGCCGGTGATCTCGGTCGTGATGATCCGCGACATCGGCGACCGGCGCTTCCCGGCCGCGATGATCACCATCGGCTCCACGCTGATCTTCGCCCTGCTCTGCTGGGTGCTGCACCAGCGTGAGCGGATCCTCGAGTCCAACCTCGCCCACGCCGAAGCGGTCCGCAACGGCACCGCCGTGCCCAGCGGAGCCACCGCCTGATCATGCTGGGCCAGTACCTCCCGCTCGTCGTCCTCATGGTGCTCGCCGCGGTGTTCGTGGCCGGCAGCCTGGCGACGTCGCGGCTGGTCGCCCCCCAGCGCAAGACGGTGGCCAAGCTGGCGCCCTACGAGTCCGGCATCGTCCCGACCCGCGAGCCACCCGAGCGCTTCCCGGTGAAGTTCTACCTGGTGGCGATGTCGTTCATCGTCTTCGACATCGAGATCATCTTCCTGTTCCCGTGGGCCACGATCTACCGCCAGCTCGGGGCCTTCGGCCTGTTCGCGATCCTGCTGTTCTCGGCACCGATCGTGATCTCGCTGGCCTACGAGTTCAGCCGCGGCGCCCTCGACTGGGGGCCGGCCCGCCGGCGCGATCCCCTCGACGCAGGCATCGTGTCCCCGGAGCGCACCGCCGCATCCACCGTGCGTCGGGTCGGCCTCGAGGGCCGTCCCGCCCGCACGTCCGAAGT
>DMTU01000028.1:13791-14125 GCA_003476595.1 Acidimicrobiaceae bacterium
GGCCTCGAGGGCCGTCCCGCCAGCACGTCCGAAGTCGCCTGACCGAAGAGCCGAGAGAGGAGTCCCCCATGGGGTGGCAGCTCGACAAGGGCCTCGAAGGGCTCGATCACAACGTGCTCACCGGACGGGTGGAGGACCTGGTCCAGTGGGCCCGCAAGTCCAGCATGTGGCCGGCCACGTTCGGCCTCGCCTGCTGCGCCATCGAGATGATGGCCGCCGGCGGCGCGCACTACGACATGTCCCGCTTCGGCATGGAGGTGTTCCGCGCCTCGCCCCGCCAGGCCGACCTCATGATCGTCGCCGGCCGGGTCAGCCAGAAGATGGCCCCGGTGCT
>DMTU01000028.1:14392-14789 GCA_003476595.1 Acidimicrobiaceae bacterium
AGCCAGAAGATGGCCCCGGTGCTGCGCAACGTCTACGACCAGATGATGGAGCCCAAGTGGGTGCTGTCCATGGGCGTCTGCGCCAGCTCCGGCGGCATGTTCAACAACTACGCCATCGTCCAGGGCGTGGACCAGATCGTCCCGGTCGACGCCTACGCACCGGGGTGCCCCCCGGGCCCCGAGACCCTGATCCACGCGATCAACACGATCCACGACAAGATCCAGAGCGGCGAGCTGCTCCGGCGCCGGGCCGAGAGCGGCGGCGGCGCCGGCGTCCAGCTGCCCCAGCTCGACGGCCAGGGTGCCGAGGGCAGCCGCCCGGTCGGCACGCCCGTCGTCCTCGGGGAGGCCCGGTCGTGAGCGACGCCACGCCCGCCACCGAGGAGCACGACGACGT
>DMTU01000028.1:14933-15884 GCA_003476595.1 Acidimicrobiaceae bacterium
GCTCCACGTCGACCGCGACCAGCTCCAAGACGTCGTGCGCAGCCTGCGCGACGACGAGGGCTTCAACGTCTGCATCGATGTCACCGCCGTCGACTACCTGACCTACGAGGCGTCCCGCGACATCCCGGCCGGCGTCGACGCCGAGCGCTTCGAGGTCGTGGTCAACCTGCTCAGCCACGAGCACCGGAGCCGGGTCCGCATCCGGGTGCAGGTGCCCGAGCACGACCCGTCCTGCCCGACCCTCTTCGACGTCCACCCGGGCACCGAGGCCTTCGAGCGCGAGGCCTACGACATGTTCGGCATCCGCTTCGACGGCCACCCTGACCTGAGCCGCATCCTGATGCCGGAGGAGTGGGAGGGCCACCCGCTGCGCAAGGACTACGCCGTGGGCCGCATCCCCGTGCAGTTCAAGGGCGTGGTGAACGAGCGATGAGCACGTCGAGCGAGACCGAGATGGCCTTCACCAACGAAGGCAGCCAGGAGATGTCGACCCGCGCGTCGGGCACCCCTGGCGAGCTGCTCCGCGAGCTCGGCGCCACGCTGCGCATGACCGAGGCCGAGGCCGCCGCCCTCATCGGCGAGGAGGCCGAAGAGGGCTCGACCATGATCATCAACATGGGTCCGCAGCACCCGTCCACCCACGGGGTGCTGCGCCTCATGCTGGAGCTCGAGGGCGAGCGCGTCCTGCGCACCAAGACGATCATCGGGTACCTCCACACCGGCATGGAGAAGACCGGCGAGGACCTCACCTACCTGCAGGGCCCCACCAACGTCACCCGCATGGACTACGCGGCCCCGCTGTTCAACGAGCTGGTGTTCTCCCTCGCCACCGAGAAGCTGCTCGGCATCGACGAGGACATCCCCGAGCGGGCCCAGTGGATCCGGATGCTCATGTGCGAGCTGAACCGGATGACCTCCCACCTGCTGTTCATGGCCACCAACGGCATGGAC
>DMTU01000028.1:16079-20511 GCA_003476595.1 Acidimicrobiaceae bacterium
TCACCGGCCTGCGGATGAACCACAACTTCATCCGCCCCGGCGGGGTCGCCGCCGACCTGCCCGACGGCTGGCGCGACGACGTCCTCCACCTGCTCGACTACCTGCCCGACCAGCTCGACGAGTTCGACACGCTGCTCACCGGCCAGCCGATCTACCGGGAGCGCCTCCAGGGCGTCGGCGTGATCACCCAGCAGGAGGCCATCGCCCTCGGCGCCACCGGCCCGGTGCTGCGCTCCACGGGCCTGGCCCGCGACCTGCGCAAGGACGAGCCCTACCTGCGCTACGACCAGGTCGACTTCGACGTGCTCGTGGGCACCTACGGGGACAGCTTCGACCGCTACGCCATCCGGCTCAACGAGATCCGCGAGTCGATGAAGATCGTCCGCCAGATCCTCGATCGCATGCCCTCCGGCGACTACCGGATCCAGGACAAGAAGGTCACCCCGCCCCCGCGCGCTCGCATCGACGAGTCCATGGAGGCCCTGATCCACCACTTCAAGATCTTCACCGAGGGCTTCAAGGTGCCCGCCGGCGAGGTCTACGTGCCGGTGGAGAGCCCCCGGGGGGAGCTGGGCTGCTACCTGGTCTCCGACGGCTCGTCGAAGCCGTACCGGATGCACATCTCGGGGCCCAGCTTCCGCAACCTGCAGACGCTGCCCCACATGATGCGCGACGGCCTCATCGCCGACGGCGTGATGATCATCTCCTCGGTCGACCCGATCATGGGCGAGGTCGACCGCTAGATATTCGGGCGGAGGTGGGCGGCGCGCCCGCTTACTGTCCTCGCCGGGCGACGGAGTCCGGAGGAGGACCATGTCGGGAGCACACGCGCGCGTCCGCCACCCGGCGAGCGCCAACCTCCGCCGGGTGGGCCCGTACTTCGCGCCCCACCGGGGGCGGATGTGGTTCGTCGGGCTGTCGGCGGTGGTGTCGATCGCGGCCGGTCTGAGCACCCCGCTGATCGCCAAGGCCGTCATCGACGGCCCCATCGCCCGCGGCGACAAGGGCGGCATCGTGCCCTGGGTCGTCCTCGCCGTCGCCCTCGGCCTCGTCGAGACCGGCCTCGCCCACCGCCGGCGCATCCACCTCGCGGTGGCGGCGATGGACGTGGAGACGAACCTGCGCAACGACCTCTACCAGCACCTACAGCGCCTCGACGTCGGCTTCCACGATCGATGGCAATCGGGCCAGCTCCTGTCCCGTGCGACCAGCGACATCGCCACCATCCGGCGCTTCACCGCGTTCGGCGCCGTGTTCCTCCTCATCATCAGCCTCGAGGTGGTCGCCATCTTCGGCCTCCTCCTCAGCCTGCACTGGCCCCTCGCCATCGTGGCGGGGGCATTCGCCGTCCCCGTCCTCGTGCTGTGCGCCCGGTTCGAGGCCCAGTACACGGCCATGGTGCGCCGCATCCAGGACGAGACCGGCGACATGACCACCGAGATCGAGGAGGCGGCCAAGGGCATCGGGGTCATCAAGGCCTTCGGTCGGGCCCGCTACGCCTTCGACCGCTACGACGTCCACGTCCGCCGGCTGCACGCGTCCCAGATGGAGCGGATCGGGCTGCACACCAAGTTCGTGTGGCTGCTCGGCATCGTCCCGAACCTGATCCTGGTCGTCACGCTGCTCGCCGGCGTGCTCGCGGTCGGCTCGGGCGACCTCACCCTCGGCGGCCTGTTCGCGTTCGTCTCCTACGTGCTGATCCTGGTGTTCCCCCTCGAGGCCCTCGGGTGGATCCTGGCCATGGCCCAGGAGGCCATGACCGCGGCCGACCGGGTCTACGACGTGCTCGACACCCCGCCGGTCGTGGACGACCGCGCCGGCGCGACCGAGCTGCCCGAGGTGCGCGGGCACATCCGCTTCGAGGGCGTCCGCTTCGCCTACGACGCGGGCCGCGAGGTGCTGCGGGGCGTCGACCTGGAGATCGCGCCGGGGGAGACCCTGGCCCTGGTGGGACCCACCGGCTCGGGCAAGAGCACGCTCGCCATGCTGCTCACCCGCCTGCACGACCCCACCGCCGGTCGGGTCACCGTCGACGGCCACGACCTGCGCGACGTCACCCTGGCGAGCCTGCGCGGCCAGGTCAGCGTGGCCTTCGAGGAGGCCACCCTGTTCTCGGCGAGCGTGCGCGAGAACCTGCGCATCGGCCTCCCCGGCGCCACCGACGCCGACATCGACGCCGCCCTCGAGGTCGCCCGGGCCGGCTTCGCCCACGACCTCCCGTGGGGCCTGGACACCCGCATCGGCGAGCAGGGGATGACCCTGTCGGGCGGCCAGCGCCAGCGCCTGGCCCTGGCCCGGGCCGTGATCGCCCGCCCCCGCATCCTCGTGCTGGACGACCCGCTCTCCGCCCTCGACGTGCACACCGAGGCCGAGGTCGAGCACCGGCTCCGCCCGCTGCTGGCCGACCGCACCGCGCTCGTGGTCGTGCACCGGCCCTCCACCATCGCCCTCGCCGACCGGGCCGCCCTGCTGGTCGACGGCCTGATCGTGGCCACGGGCACCCACACCGAGCTCCTCGCCACCGAGCCCCGCTACCGGGAGATCCTCGCCCAGGCCGCCGACGACGAGGAAGGCGCCCGCGCATGACCCTGCACCCCCTCGAGGACGAAGGCCACGAGCACGACCCGGTCGGCATCGACCTGGTCGGGACCGACACGACGGGCGACGAGGTCATCGACTCCTGGCGCGGCGTGGCCGCCGAGGACGCCGACGACGTCGAGGGCAGCCTCGCCACCCTGCTGCGCGCCCGCAGCCGCCACCTGCTGGGCTCGCTGATCGCCCCGCACCGACGGGCGATGGCGTGGGCCACCGCCCTGATCGCGGTGAACATGGTGGCCCACCTGTCGGGCCCGTGGTTCGTGGGCCAAGCCATCGACGAGGGCATCCCCCCGCTGCTCGACGGCGGGAGCGGGTCGCTGCGCCCGCTGCTCACGGTCGTCGCCGGCTACCTCATCGCGACCGTGGTCGCCGCCGCCACCTTCAACGCCTTCCTGCTCGTGTCGGGCCGCATCGGCCAGGACGTCATCGTCGACATCCGCCGGCGCCTGTCGCGGCGCTTCACCGCGCTCAGCCTCAGCTTCCACCAGCGCTACACGTCGGGCCGGGTGATCTCCCGCCAGACCAGCGACGTCGACGCCATCGCCGAGCTGCTCGGCCACGGGCTGCTCCAGCTCACCACCTCGTCGCTGACCCTCGCCGGGATCACGATCATCCTCGTCGTCCTCGACCCGCTGCTGGCCGTGGCGTCGCTGTCCGTGGTGCCCGTGCTCTGGCTGCTGACCCGCTGGTTCCGCCACCACTCCGAGCGCGCCTACCGGGCGACCCGCGAGGCCATCGCCCTGGTCATCGTCCACTTCGTGGAGTCCCTCGGGGGCATCCAGGCCGTGCAGTCGTTCCGGCGGGAGCGCCGCAACCAGGAGATCTTCGAGGACCTCGACGGCCGCTACCGCGACGCGAACGTGTGGTCGGCCCGGCTCGCTGCCATCTACGGGCCGGGCGTGCAGCTCGCCGGCCGGGTCACGGTGGCGGTCGTGCTGCTCTACGGCGGGAGCCGGGTGGTCGACGGCGCCATCGAGATCGGCGTGCTCGCCTCCTTCGTGCTCTACCTCCGCCGGTTCTTCGAGCCGATGCAGGAGCTGAGCCAGTTCTACAACCTGTTCCAGGCGGCGGCCGCGGCCACCGAGAAGCTGTCCGGGGTCCTCGACGAGGAGCCAACGGTCGCGCCCCCGGTCGCCCCGGTGCCCCTGCCCGAGGCCGCCGGCGCCATCACGTTCGAGGGGGTGCGCTTCGCCTACGGCGACGAGGTCGTCCTCCACGACCTCGATCTCGTCGTGCCCGCCGGGCAGACGGTGGCCGTCGTGGGCCAGACCGGCGCGGGTAAGTCCACCATCGCCCGGCTCACCGCCCGGTTCTGGGACCCGACAGCAGGCAGCGTCCGCCTCGACGGGGTGCCCCTCACGGACCTCGCCGAGGACGACCTGCGCCGTGCCGTGGTCGTGGTCACCCAGGAGAGCTTCCTGTTCAGCGGCACCGTGGCCGAGAACATCGCCTTCGGCCGCCCGGGGGCCAGCCGGGTCGAGATCGAGTCCGCGGCCGAGGCGATCGGTGCCGACGGCTTCATCCGGGCCCTCCCGCACGGCTACGACACCGACATCCAGGCCAAGGGGGCCCGGCTGTCGGCCGGCCAGCGCCAGCTGCTCGCGTTCGCCCGGGCCTTCCTCGCCGACCCCGCCGTGCTCATCCTCGACGAGGCCACCAGCTCCCTCGACATCCCGAGCGAGCGCCTCGTCCAGCGGGCGCTGCGCACCCTGCTCGCCGACCGGACCGCGATCATCATCGCCCACCGCCTCACGACCGTGGAGATCGCCGACCGCATCCTGGTGGTCGACGACGGCCGCATCGTCGAGGACGGAACCCCCGCGGACCTGCGCAC
>DMTU01000028.1:20694-21005 GCA_003476595.1 Acidimicrobiaceae bacterium
CCCGCGGACCTGCGCACCGGGGCCGGCGCCTACGGCGACCTCCACCGCGCGTGGCTGGACTCGCTGATCTAGGCAGCCGGGGCACCGCTACGGTCTGGCCCGTGCACGGTCCGCCTGCCTCGTCCGTGGGGGTCGACCTCCTGCTCGCCACCATCCGGCGGCGCTACCGCCAGGTCGATGCCGACGCCCTCGCCGACGAGCTCGGCGCCGGCGCGCTCGTCGTCGACATCCGACCGGTGGCGCAGCGGCACCGGGACGGCGCGCTGCTCGGATCGGTGGTGATCGACCGCAACGTGCTCGAGTGGCGGCTC
>DMTU01000028.1:21206-47271 GCA_003476595.1 Acidimicrobiaceae bacterium
CGACCTCGGCCTGCCCGACGTCACCGACCTGCGCGGCGGGTACCAGGCCCTGGTGGCCGCCGACCGCGTGCCCGCATCCGGGCCCGAGCCGCCCGATCTGAGCCCGCCGCCCGCACCGCGACCGCGGATCTGACCCGAGCCGGGGGCCAGGGGTAGCGTGCCCGATTCGCGGCCCACCCCCGACGTTCGGGCGTCCTCCGACGCTTGTGCAAGGATTCACGACGATGCCCCGGTTCACTGCCGAGAACACGATCCTCGCCAAGGAGATCATCGCTCGGTACCCGCATCCCAAGTCGGCGCTGATCCCCCTCCTCCACCTGGCCCAGGAGCAGGACGGCCACCTGGCCGAGGACGCGATGGTCCACATCGCCGAGCTGATCGACCACACGCCGGCCGAGGTCATCGGCACCGCCAGCTTCTACGAGATGTTCAAGCGCGAACCGGTGGGGGACTACCTCATCAACGTGTGCACCAACATCGCCTGCATGCTCATGGGCGGCGAGGAGCTGCTGCACCACCTCGAGGACCGCCTCGACATCCGCCCCGGCTCCACCACCGCGGACGGCATGTTCACCCTCGAAGACGTCGAGTGCATCGCGGCCTGCACCGAGGCGCCGTGCCTCACGGTCAACTACCGCTACTTCCACAAGATCAGCACCGACGAGGCCGACCAGCTCCTCGAGGACCTGCGCGCCGGCCGCCGGGCGCACGAGATCCCCAAGCACGGCACGCTCGCCCGCGTCCGCCAGTCCATCCCGGCCGATCGCCGCGCCGGTGCCGCCGTGCCCGGGGAGTGCGGCCAGCCCGTCTGGATGACGCCCAAGGACGAGTCCGAGGACGCACCCGCATGAGCGACCAGGCCACCGACCGCACCGTGCCGCAGATGATCACGGGGCGCTTCCAGTACGACGACGCCCACACGATCGAGCGCTACCAGGCCACCGACGGCTACGCCGCGCTGCGCACGGCGCTGCAGATGCACCCCGAGGACGTGCACGCCGAGATCAAGGAGGCGTCGCTCCTCGGTCGCGGCGGTGCCGGCTTCCCCGCCGGCGTCAAGTGGGGCTTCTGCCCGCCCGGCGTGTGGCCGCGGTACTTCGTCGTCAACGGCGACGAGTCCGAGCCCGGCACCTACAAGGACCGCCTCCTCATGGAGCGCGACCCCCACCAGCTGATCGAAGGCGTGCTCATCGGCGCCTACGCCACCGGGTGCGCCCAGGCGTTCCTGTACGTCCGGGGCGAGATGGCCCTGGCCCAGGAGCGCATCGCCGCCGCCCTCAACGAGGCGTACGCCGCCGGCCTGGTCGGCAAGGACATCCTCGGCTCGAGCTTCTCCTGCGACATCGTCCTGCACTGGGGTGCGGGCGCCTACATCGTCGGCGAGGAGACCGCGCTCATCGAGTCCCTCGAGGGCAACCGCGGGATGCCCCGCCTGAAGCCGCCGTACTTCCCGGCCGCCAAGGGCCTCTACATGCAGCCCACCATCGTCAACAACGTCGAGACGATGGCCAACGTCCCGTGGATCATCCGCAACGGCGCCGAGGCCTACACCGCCTACGGCGCCGAGAGCAGCCGGGGCACCCGCATGTTCGCCGTGTCCGGGCACGTGAAGAAGCCCGGCGTGCACGAGGTCGAGTTCGGCACCACCACCTTCCGCGACCTCATCTACGGCCACTGCGGCGGCATCCGGGGCAACCACACGCTGAAGGCGTTCATCCCCGGTGGCGCCTCGGCCCCGTGGTTCTACGAGGAGCACCTCGACCTGCCCCTCGAGGCGGGTGCGGTCGGTGCAGCCGGCTCGATGCTCGGGTCCGGTGCCATCGTCGTGATGGACGACACCACCGACGCGGTGAAGGCTGCGTGGCGGGTCGTGCGGTTCTTCGCCCGCGAGTCCTGTGGCAAGTGCACGCCGTGCCGCGAGGGCACCAGCTGGCTGGAGAAGGTGCTGCGCCGCATGCTCGACGGGCAGGGCCGGCCCGAGGACATCGCCCTGCTGCTCGACCTGTGCGACAACATCTCGCCCTCGATCGCGTGGCCGCCGAAGCAGACCACGATCTGCCCGCTCGGCCCCTCCGCGGTCAGCCCGATCGCCAGCGCCATCATGCGGTTCAAGCCCGAGTTCCAGGCCTACTGCGGCGGCGGTGACGTCCCCACCTCGGTGACCATCAACGGCAAGGCCTACCTGCCGCCCGAAGGAGCGCCGGCCGGTGTCTGAGCAGCGCGTCAAGATCACCATCGACGGGCGTGAGGTCGAGGCCGAGGACGGCGAGCTCGTCATCGCCGCGGCCGAGCGCACCGGCACCTACATCCCCCGCTTCTGCTGGCACCCCCGCATGAACCCGGTGGGCATGTGCCGCATGTGCCTGGTCGAGATCGACACCGGGCGCGGCCCCGCGCTGCAGCCCTCGTGCATGATCCCTGCCTCCGAGGGCATGACCGTGGTCACCGACTCGGACATAGCCAAGAAGGCCCAGGAGGGCGTGCTCGAGTTCCTCCTCGCCAACCACCCCCTCGACTGCCCGGTGTGCGACAAGGGCGGCGAGTGCCCGCTGCAGGACCAGGCGTACTCCCACGGACCCGGCGAGTCCCGGTTCATCGAGGAGAAGGTCCACTTCGAGAAGCCGATCCCGATCTCGGACCTCGTCGACCTCGACCGCGAGCGCTGCATCCTGTGCGACCGCTGCACGCGCTTCGCCGACGAGGTCGCCGGCGACCCGCTCATCCACTTCATCGACCGGGGCGCGCAGACCCAGGTCAACACCTTCCCCGACGAGCCCTTCGCCTCGTACTTCTCGGGCAACACGGTCCAGATCTGCCCGGTGGGAGCGCTCACCTCCCGGGCCTACCGGTTCAAGGCCCGCCCCTGGGACCTCGACCAGGTCGAGTCCACCTGCACCTCGTGCTCGGTGGGCTGCCGGGTCGCCGTCCAGTCCAGCCGCAACCAGGTGCTGCGCTACCAGGGCGTCGACGTCGACGCGGTCAACTGGGGCTGGCTCTGCGACAAGGGCCGCTTCGACTTCGAGTCCATCCACGCCGAAGGGCGCCTGGGCGAGCCGCTGCTGCGCGCGGACGAGGGCCACGTCACCGCCGCGTGGTCCGACGCGCTCGGCCGGGCCGCCGGCGCCATCGAGGCCGCCCTCGCCTCGTCGGGTCCGTCCGGCGTCGGCGTCATCGGCGG
This sequence comes from Acidimicrobiaceae bacterium, assembly GCA_003476595.1. GTDB lineage: Bacteria > Actinomycetota > Acidimicrobiia > Acidimicrobiales > Salinilacustritrichaceae > Salinilacustrithrix. The sequence goes on from DMTU01000028.1 coordinate 24,385, forward strand.
CGCCCAGCTCACCAACGAGTCCGCCTACGCCTGGGCCAAGCTGGCCAAGGGCGTCATCGGCACCGACAACGTCGACGCCCAGCTCGGCGACGGCCTGCCGGCCGAGGCCGTGCTCGGCCTGCCCCGCGCCACCATCGACCAGGCGTGCGCCCCGGGCGGCACGGTCGTGGTCCTCGGCGTCGACCCGAAGGAGGAGCTGCCGGTCCTGTACCTGCGCCTCCGCCACGCGGTCGTCGAGGACGGCGTCACCCTCGTCGAGGTCGTGCCCCACGCCACCGGCGTCACCGGCCTCGCCGCCCACTCGCTCGTGCACGGCCCCGGCGCCGTCGCCGACGTCGTGGCCCAGCTGCTCGCCGAGTCGCCCGCCGATGCCGGCGGCATCGGCGCCGACGCGCTCGCCGCCGCCGGCACCGCCGTCCGGTCCGGTCCGGTCACCGTCATCCTCGGCCGGGGCAACCTCGCCGACCGCGGCGACCTCGTGGCCTCGGCGGCCGGCCTCCTGGCCGAGGGCCTCGACGACGTCCGCTTCCTGTCCGGCCTGCGCCGCGGCAACGTGCACGGCGCCCTCGCCGCCGGCCTGGCGCCGGGCATGCTCCCCGGCAGCGTCTCCCTCGACGACGGCCGCGAGTGGTTCCACGACCACTGGTCCACCGTGCCGAGCGACCGCGGCCTCGACACCGAGGGCATCCTCAACGCTGCTGCCGACGGCAAGCTCGACGTCCTCGTGCTGCTCGGGGCCGACCCGCTGTCGGACTTCCCCGACCACGACCTGGCCCGCCGGGCGCTGGCGGGGGCCCGCACCGTGGTGGCCGTCGACACCCTGCCGAACCCCTCGGTCCGCCAGGCCGACATCGTGCTCCCCGCTGCCGGCTACGCCGAGACCGACGGGACCACCACCAACATCGAGGGCCGCATCAGCCGCCTGTCCCAGAAGGTGACGCCCCCCGGCACCGCCCGCGCCGACTGGGTCATCGCCGCCGAGCTCGCGTTCCGCCTCGGCGACGACCTCGGCCTCGAGAGCCTCGACGACGTCTTCGCCGAGCTCGCCCGGGTCGCCCCTTCGCACCACGGCCTCACCGCGGAGGGCGTCGGCATCGACGGCGTCCTCGTGCCGCTGGACCGCGACGCCGACCGCACCGACGCCCGCACCGCCGAGGACCCGATCGGGCTGCAGACGTCGGGCGGCGACGAGGAGCCCACCGCCGACATCGACCCCGAGGCCGCGGAAGCGGCCGCCGAGGCCGAAGCCGCCGACACCGAGGCCGGCGAGGCCGAGGCGGAGGCCGAAGCGACCGAGGCCCAGGCCGACGCCGAAGCCGACGACGCCGCCACGCCCGACGAGGGCGACGGCGCCGAGCCGGTCGCCGACGACGAGCGCGAGCCGGCCGGACCGGGCCTGCCCGCACCGGTGCGGTTCTCGGCCACCGCGGTCGCGGTCCCGTCGCCGGACACCTACTCCCTGCGCCTGCTCACCACGCGCAAGCTCTACGACCTCGGCACCACCACCCAGGCGTCGCGCTCGCTGGCGAAGCTCGCGCCCGGTGCGGTGCTGCACCTGCACCCCCACGACTTCGACCGCCTCGGCGTCGAGGCCGACGGCCAGGTCACCGTGTCCAACCGCGAGGGCGGTCGGGGCTCGGTCACCGTGCCGGTCCGCCCGTCGGGCACCGTGCCCAAGGGCGCGGCGCTGCTGTCGTTCCTCCAGCCCGGGGGCCAGGCCGCCGAGCTCATCGACGCCTCCGCCGTGGTCACCGACGTCCGCGTGGAGGTCGCCCGGTGATCGGGGCGATCTACGCGCTGGACCCGCTCTACCTCGACGGGGTCGGCCTCGCCGAGGTCCTGATCACGCTCGGCAAGGTGCTCGTCACCTTCCTGATCCTGCTGCTCTCGGTCCTGTTCATGGTCTGGTTCGAGCGCAAGGTCATCGCCGACATGCAGAACCGCGTCGGTCCCAACCGGGCCGGCCCCTTCGGCCTCCTGCAGACCCTGGCCGACGGCCTCAAGCTCATCGTCAAGGAAGACCTGATCCCGAACCGCTCCCGGCGCTTCGTGTTCGCGCTGGCCCCGTTCCTGTCGGTCATCCCCGCGTTCCTGGTGTTCGCCGTGGTCCCCCTCGGCGGCACGTTCAGCGAGGGCGATCCCGGCATCGTCACCATCGCCGGCCACGAGACCTTCGCCCAGCTCGCCGACCCGCCCATCGGCGTGCTGTGGATCCTGGCCGTGTCCTCCATCGGCGTCTACGGCGTGATGCTCGCCGGCTGGTCCTCCGGTTCGAAGTACCCGCTGCTCGGCTCGGTGCGCGCCACCGCCCAGATGGTGTCCTACGAGGCCGCCATGGGCCTGTCGATCGCCACCCTGATCATGACCACGGGCAGCCTGTCCACCCGCACGATGGTGTCGGTGCAGGCCGGCGAGGGCTTCGCCGGCTTCGTGCCCAACTGGAACGTCATCCTCACCGGCATCGTTCCCTTCGCCATCTTCTTCATCGCCGCGCTGGCCGAGACCAACCGGCCCCCCTTCGACCTGGTCGAGGCCGAGCAGGAGCTGGTCGGCGGCTTCCACACCGAGTACTCCTCGATCCGCTTCGGCATGTTCTTCGTCGCCGAGTTCATGCACCCGGTCACCATGTCGGCCGTCATCGTCACCCTGTGGTTCGGCGGTCCCGCCGGCCCGCTGCTGCCCGGGTTCCTCGAGCCGGTGTCGGGCATCTTCTGGCTGGTGGCGAAGGTCTTCGTCTTCCTGTACATCTTCGTGCTCATCCGCGGAACGCTGCCCCGCTTCCGCTACGACCAGCTCATGGACCTGGGCTGGAAGGTCCTGATCCCGCTCCAGCTCGGCTGGCTCCTGCTGCTCGCCGCCCTCAACGTCGGGCGGGACGAAGGCTGGAACTACGCCGTCGTCATCGGCATCGGGTTCTTCGTCGTGGGCGGCGCCACGTTCTTCCTGCTGAGCCGAGCATCCGAGGTCTCGCGCCAGCGGCGCGAGCTGGGGGAGGTGGACGCCTGATGGGATACCTCGACGGCTTCCTCGTCACGATCAAGAAGACCTTCGCCAAGGGCAGCCAGTCCGGTGAGAACGTCACCTCGCCCTACGTGAAGGACGAGGGCGGCAAGCGGGCCAAGCCCATCCGTCTGCACGGCCGCCACGTCCTCAACAAGTACGAGGACGGGATGGAGAAGTGCATCGGGTGCGAGCTGTGCGCCGGCGTGTGCCCGGCCCGCTGCATCTACGTGCGCGGCGCCGACAACGACCCGGCCGACCCGGTGAGCCCCGGCGAGCGCTACGGCTTCATCTACGAGATCAACTACCTGCGCTGCATCCACTGCGACCTGTGCGTGGAGGCCTGCCCCACCGAGGCCATCACCGAGAGCAAGCTGTTCGAGTTCTCGTTCACCAACCGCCAGGACGCGATCTACACCAAGGACGAGCTGGTCGTCGACGACGACGGCAACCCCCGCCAGCTGCCCTGGGAGGACTGGTCCGACGCCGGCCTCGTGCAGCCCCACACCTCGGCCTGGATGCGGGCCACCGCCCCCTCCGGCGACGCCGACTTCGAGGGCATCGTGGCCTGGGCCGGGGAGCTCGGCTGGGGCGAGCGTGCGCCCGAGCTCGGCCAGCGCGCCGACGGCCACGACGCCGGCGACGACGTCTCGCTCGAGCCGTCCACGGCCCGGGGCGTCGCCGCCCACGACGACGCGACCCAGACCGAGGAGGGCACCCACTGATGGAGACCTTCGTCTTCTTCGTCGCGGCCGCCATCTGCCTCGCCGGCGCCCTCGGCGTCGTGCTCTCGAAGAACCCCGTGCACTCGGCGCTGTCCCTCGTCGGCACCCTGTTCGGCGTGGCGGTCCTCTTCGTGGCCCAGAACGCCAACTTCCTGGCCGCGGTGCAGGTGATCATCTACGCCGGCGCCATCGTCGTGCTGTTCCTGTTCGTGATCATGCTCCTCGGCGTGGACCGGGCCGAGAACCTCTCGGTCGACCCCCTCGTCGGCCAGCGCGCCGCGGCCATCGTGGCCGGCGTCGCCATCTTCGCCCTGCCCGTCGCCGCCCTCGCCACCACCGGCTGGGACGCCACCGGCGCCATCGCCAACCTCGGCTCGGTGTCCGACTCGGCCGTGCCCGACGTCGAGGGCATCGGCCGGGTGCTGTTCACCCGCTACATCTTCGCCCTCGAGATCACCTCGATCCTGCTGGCCATCGCCGTGGTGGGTGCCGTGATGCTGGCCAAGAAGAGCCCCAAGGCGGCCGACATGATCGTCGACCTGCCCGCCCGCCCGACGTCGACCGACGCCGACGCCGACGCCGCCAGCGCCGACGCCACCTCCGAGGAGGGCACCGCCTGATGCTGCTCGCTGCGGGCGTGGAGCCCTCCTGGTACCTGGTCCTGGCCTCGGCGCTGTTCGCCATCGGCGCCACCGGCCTGCTCGTGCGGCGCAACCCGCTCGTGATGTTCATGTGCGTCGAGCTCATGCTCAACGCCGTCACGCTCACCTTCGTCACGTTCTCACGCATGCTCGACGACATCGGCGGCCAGGCGGTCGTCGTGTTCGTGCTCGTGGTCGCGGCCGCCGAGGTCGTGGTCGGCCTCGGGATCATCGTGGCCATCATGCGACGGCGCCCCGACGCGACCGCCGACGACCTGGCTCTCCTCAAGGGATAGGCGACACGCATGGAGCTCCTCGACCTCGTCTGGCTCATCCCTGCCCTGCCACTGGCCGGGTTCCTGCTGCTGGTCCTCGGCGGCCGCCTCCTCGGCGAGCCCGGTGCCGGCTGGCTGGCCACGGCCATGATGGCCGGTTCCTTCGGTGCCACCGTCGCCGTGTTCGTCGGCCTCCTCGACCGCCCCGAGGAAGAACGGGTCTTCGGACAGACCCTCTTCGAGTGGATGCCCATCGGCGGCTGGGACATCGACTTCGGCTTCTACGTCGACCCGCTGTCGGTCGCCATGTGCCTGTTCATCACGGGCGTCGGCACGCTGATCCACCTGTACTCGGTGGGCTACATGCACGGGGACGCCGACTTCTCGAAGTTCTTCCTCTACCTCAACCTGTTCGCCTTCTCGATGCTCATGCTCGTGCTCGGCGACAACCTGCTCCTCACCTTCCTCGGTTGGGAGGGCGTGGGCGCCTGCTCGTACTTCCTCATCAGCTTCTGGTTCACCGACCCGGAGAAGGCCTCCGCCGGCAAGAAGGCCTTCGTCACCAACCGCATCGGTGACTGGGGCTTCATGGTGGCGATCTTCGCCTGCCTCGCCGCCCTCGGCTCGATCAGCTACGACGAGATCCTCTCCGGTGCCGGCAGCCTCTCGGGCACCACGGCCACCCTCATCGCCGCCTGCCTCTTCGTCGGCGCCATCGGCAAGTCGGCCCAGTTCCCGCTCTACGTGTGGCTGCCCGACGCCATGGCCGGCCCCACCCCGGTGTCCGCCCTCATCCACGCGGCCACCATGGTCACCTCGGGCGTCTACCTGCTCACCCGGGTCAACCCGATCATCGCCGAGGCCGACACGTGGATCCAGCCCACCATCGCCTGGGTGGGTGCCGGCACCGCGCTGTTCGCCGCCACCATCGCCGTGTCCCAGAAGGACATCAAGAAGGTGCTGGCGTACTCCACCGTCTCCCAGCTCGGCTACATGTTCCTCGCCGTGGGCGTCGGCGCCTACGTGCCGGCCGTGTTCCACATGATCACGCACGCCTTCTTCAAGGCCCTGCTGTTCCTCGGCTCCGGTTCGGTCATCCACGGGATGCACGAGGAGCAGGACATGACCCGCATGGGCGGCCTGCGCAAGTACATGCCGATCACCGCCGCCACCTTCATCGTCGGCTGGCTCGCCATCGCCGGCGTGCCGCCGTTCTCGGGCTTCTTCTCCAAGGACGAGATCCTGCTGTACGCCTGGGCCGAGAACCCGGCGCTGTGGGCCGTCGGCCTGGTCACCGCCCTGCTCACCGCCTTCTACATGAGCCGCCAGGTCTTCCTCGTCTTCTTCGGCGAGGAGCGCTTCACCGTCGACGCCGACCACGACGACCACGCCGAGGTCGCTGCGGTCGACGAGGGCGACGCCGACACCGCCCTCGACACCGAGGGCTCCGAGGCCGAGGCCCTGGAGCACCCCGACACCGCGGATGCGCCCCAGCACGACGACGTCCACGTCCTGCACGCCGAGCCGCACGAGTCCCCCTGGACCATGACGCTCCCGCTCGTCGCCCTGGCCGGCCTCGCCATGGTCGGTGGCGCCATCCAGCTGCCCTTCACCTCCGACCTGCACTTCCTCGAGGACTGGCTCCACCCCGTGCTCGGTGACAACGAGGCCCACATCGACGTCGCCACCGGCACCAAGGTCGGCCTCGCCGTCGTGGCTGCACTGATCGCCCTCACCGGCATCGCCATCGCCTGGGCCATCTACGTGCGCAAGCTGCGCCGGCCCGTCGAGCCCGCCATCCTCGAGGAGGGCTGGCGCTACGACCGGGCCATCACCTCGTTCATGGGCGGCCCCGGCCGCGCCGGGTTCGAGGCCGCCTCCACCTTCGACCGCACGGTCGTCGACGGTGCGGTCAACGGCGTCGGCGCCCTGGTGCGTCGCTCCGGCGGCGGCCTGCGCGGCCTGCAGTCCGGCTTCGTCCGCAACTACGCGCTCGGCATCGCCGGCGGCGCGGTCCTCCTGCTCGCCTACTTCCTCGCGCAGGTCACGCTCTGATGCTCGCCGCCAACCTCGCCTTCCCGCTGCTGACCGCGGCGATCCTCGTCCCCCTCGCCGGCGCGCTGCTGATCGCCCTCGTGCCCGCCACCCGGCGGGAGGTCATCCGGCCCCTCGCGGTGCTGTTCTCGGCCACCACCGGCGCGTTCACGCTGTGGATGCTCGGGGCGTTCGACCGCAGCGATGCCGGCTTCCAGTTCGCCACCTCCCACACCTGGATCGAGGAGTTCGGCATCGGCTGGAACCTCGGCGTCGACGGGATCTCCCTCTTCCTCGTCGTGCTCAGCGGCGTGCTGTTCCCGCTCACCTTCGTGGCGGTGACGCCCAAGCACGACCCGAAGGCGTACTACGCCTGGCTGCTCATGCTGCAGGCCGGCTGCATCGGTGCCTTCAGCGCGCTGGACCTGTTCCTGTTCTTCATCTTCTTCGAGATCGTGCTCGTGCCGATGTACTTCCTCATCGGCGGGTGGGGCTACGGCCAGCGGATCTACGCCGCGCTCAAGTTCTTCCTGTTCACGATGTTCGGCTCGGCCCTGATGCTCGTCGGCATCGTCAGCCTCGCCTTCCTCGACCGCGACGCGGCCCTCGAGCGCAGCGAGGTGGCCAGCGAGGAGCTGGCCGGGCTGCAGGAGAGCATCGACGTGCGCGAGGTCTCCGGCGTCGACGTCCCCCAGGAGGAGTACGACCGCCTCGACGAGCTCACCGCGTCCGTCGAGGGCGCCGACCAGCTCACCTTCGACCTCGTGGAGATCGCCGAGGGGCGCGCCGAGGCCCTCGCCGCCGACCAGGCTGCGATCGACGCCGGCGAGATGGAGGCCCGGGACTCCTGGAACCCGTTGGACTGGGAGGCGGCGAAGTGGATCTTCCTCGCCTTCGCCCTGGCCTTCGCGGTCAAGGTGCCCCTGTTCCCGCTGCACACCTGGTTGCCCGACGCCCACACCCAGGCCCCCACGGCCGGCTCGGTGATCCTGGCCGGCGTCATGCTGAAGCTCGGCACCTACGGCTTCGTGCGCTTCGGCCTCTACCTGTTCCCCGACGCGTCGCTGTTCTTCGCACCGGTGATCGCCACCCTCGGCGTCATCGGCATCCTCTACGGCGCCGTCGTGGCCACCATGCAGAAGGACATCAAGCGCCTCGTCGCCTACTCCTCGGTGGCCCACCTCGGCTTCATCGCGCTCGGCACCTTCGCCATGACGACCCAGGGCATCGGCGGCGGCGTGCTGCAGATGGTGAACCACGGCATCTCCACCGGCGCGCTGTTCCTCCTGCTCGGCATGCTCTACGAGCGCCGCCACACCTACGACATCGCCGCCATGTCCGGCCTCCAGAAGGCCACGCCCGTGCTGGCCGGCGTGTTCACGCTGGTGATGCTGTCCTCCATCGGCCTGCCCGGCCTCAACGGCTTCGTCGGCGAGTTCCTGGTGCTGGCCGGCGCCTACCTCACCCTCAAGTGGTGGGCCGTGGTGGCCGCCGCCGGCGTGATCCTCGCTGCGCTCTACCTGCTGTGGGCCTACCAGCGCGTGTTCCACGGCGAGCCCACCGAGGAGGACCTGGCCACGCCGGACATGCGCGTCGGCGAGCTCGCCTACATGGCGCCGCTGCTCGTCCTGATCGTGTTCCTCGGCGTGTACCCGAAGCCGGTCCTCGAGCGCATCGAGCCCTCCGTGGCCGCGCTCGTGAGCCACATCGAGGGTGCGACCGATTTCGAGGAGCCCACCGCCGCCACCTCCGGATTCTCCGGGGAGGCCGCCGACGACCACGGCGACGCTGACGACCACGGGGAGGGCGAGTGACCATGCATGCGCTCCTCGCGAACCTGACCGCGCCGCTCCAGGCCGCCGACGAGGCCTTCGATCCCATCGCGACGCCCGAGATCGAGTGGTTCACGATCGTCCCGCTGCTCGTGCTCGTCGGGGCCGCGCTCGGCCTGATGACGCTCACGGCGATCACCCGCCGGCCCCTGTTCGGCGGCTTCTACCCCCTCGCCACCTCGGTGGCCGCCATCGGCGCGGCCGTGTGCACGTGGCCGATCTGGGACCGCATCCAGGACCCCGAGCGGGGCCCGTTCACCGCCCTCGCCGGCGCGATCGGCGTGGACGGCTTCTCGGTGTTCATGACCGTGGTCATCTGCTCGTCGGTGGTCGTCGCCGCCCTGCTGGCCGACGGCTACCTGAAGCGAGAGGGCCTCGACGGCCCCGAGCTCTACGTGCTGCTGCTGCTCTCCGCATCCGGCGGCGTCGTGATGGCCGCGGCCAACGACCTCATCGTGCTGTTCCTCGGCCTGGAGATCCTCTCCCTCGCCGTCTACACCCTCGCCGCCATGCACCTGCGCCGCGTCACCTCCCAGGAGGCCGGCCTCAAGTACTTCGTGCTCGGCTCGTTCGCCTCGGCGTTCCTGCTCTACGGCATCGCCCTCACCTACGGCGCCACCGGCAGCACCAACCTGGTCGAGATCCTCGGCTACCTGACCCAGGTCGCCCTCTTCGACAACGGCCTGCTGCTGGCCGGCATGGCCATGCTGCTCGTCGGGCTCCTGTTCAAGGTGGCCGCCGCCCCGTTCCACGCCTGGACCCCCGACGTGTACCAGGGCGCCCCCTCGCCGGTAGTGGCCTACATGGCCTCCGGCGTGAAGGCGGCCGGGTTCGCCGGCCTCATCCGCGTGCTGTACCTCGGCTTCCAGACCTACCGGGTCGACTGGCAGCCGGTCATCTACGCCGTGGCGATCCTCACCCTGCTCGTCGGTGCCCTGATGGCGGTCGTCCAGACCGACGTCAAGCGGATGCTGGCGTACTCCTCGATCAACCACGCCGGCTTCGTGCTCGTCGCCGTGCAGGCCGCCACTGAGCGCGGCGTGCAGGCGTCGATGTTCTACCTGGCCAGCTACACGTTCCTCGTCGGCGGCAGCTTCGCCATCATCACGATCGTGGGGCGCACCGGCGACGACCGCCACACCCTCGACGACTACCGCGGCCTGGCCAAGGCCCGACCCGCCCTGGCCCTCGTCTTCGCCCTGCTGCTGTTCAGCCAGGCCGGCGTGCCCTTCACCAGCGGGTTCTTCGCCAAGTTCTACGCCATCGCCGCCGCGGTGGACGCCGGGTCGTACCCGCTGGCCGCGGTCGCGATGCTCACCGCCGTCATCGCCGCCTTCCTGTACCTGCGGATCACGGTGTCGATGTTCCTCGGCGACGTCGACGACGCCGACATCCCGGAGCGGCGCACGCTGCCGGTGCCCGTCGGCGCCGCCATCGCGCTGGTCATCTGCGTGGTCGTCACCCTCGGCGTGGGCATCTTCCCCCACGTCCTCACCGGCCCCGCCGGCGACGCCACCGCGGTCCTCGTCGGGTTCTGACCCGGCGCCGGCCGTGGCATCCATCGAGTCGGCCGGCGACGTCGTCGAGGTCGACGACGTCCTCGTCACCATCTCGCCCCGCACTGGCCGCCTGGCCCGTCGGCGCTCCACCCTCGACGCGCCCGTGACGTGGCCGGCGCCGCGCACCACCGTGACGCTGCACCGCACCGACACCACCGGGCAGTGGCAGGCCCGGTTCACCTACGAGGGCCAGACCGTCACGCTCGTGTTCCCGCCCAAGCGCCTCGACGACCTCGTCGCCTTCGCCGAGGCCCACCTCGGTGGCATGACCAACACCGTGCTGGACGCCGAGCAGGACCGCCTCGCCCGCCGCGCCGAGGAGCGGTCCCGGTGACCATCGCCGAGTCCGTGCTGATCGCCGTCGCCGGGTTCCTCGCCGGGGGTGTCAACGCGGTCGCCGGCGGCGGGTCGCTCATCTCGTTCCCGGCCCTGGTCGCCGCCGGGCTGCCGACCCTCGACGCCAACGTCACCAACACCACCGCGGTGTGGCCCGGCTACCTGGGCAGCGCCGCGGCCTACCGCAGCGAGCTGCGCACCCAGGGCGCCCGCCTCCGGGGACTCGCCGTCACGTCCGTGCTCGGGGCCGGAGCCGGCGCCGCGATCCTGCTCGTCGCCCCGGACGCGGTCTTCGACGCGGTCGTCCCGTTCCTGGTGCTCGCCGGGTCGGTGCTGCTCGCCCTCCAGCCCCGCATCGCCAAGGCGGTGCTGGCCCGCACCGAGGCCGGCGGCCAGGGCCAGACCGCGCAGCTCCACGTGGCCATCTTCCTGGCCGCCGTGTACGGCGCCTACTTCGGCGGCGGCCTGGGCGTGATCCTGCTCGCCGTCCTCGGCATCTTCGTCGCCGACCACCTCCAGCGGCTCAACGGGCTCAAGGCCGCCGTCTCCCTGCTGGTCAACACCGTGGCCCTGGTCGCGTTCGCCCTGTTCGGGCCGGTCGACTGGGGTGCGGTGGCCATCGTCGCCCCGGCCAGCCTGCTCGGCGGCTACGTCGGTGGGCGCCTGGCCCGCCGCCTGTCGCCCGACACCCTGCGCACCACCATCGTGGTGTTCGGCGTCGTCGTCGCCATCTGGCTCGCCCTCCGCTGATTCCGGCTCCGCCGGTGCAGCAGCGTGACCGATGTCATAGCGTTCCCGTGGACGGCGGAGCGGGTCGGGAGCGTCTGATCATCGATGGCGAAGCAACGAGACCCCCACCGCCGCCCGGGCGCCCGCGCCGTGCTGCTCCTCGCCATCGGCGTGGCCCTCGGCTTCAGCGGCTACCACGCCCTGCGCTCCCTCGACGTCGCCGACACCGAGGCCACCGCGGCAGACAGGGGTGCCCCCACCACCATGGTCCCGGTCACCACGGTCCCGGTCACGGTTGGCCCGACCACCGAGGCGCCCACCACCACGACCACCGTCCCGCCGACCACGGCCGCACCGACCACGACCGCACCGACCACGACCACCGCGCCGCCGACCACGGTGCCCGGGCCGCCCACGTACCGCAGCGGCGCCGAAGGGCCCGAGGTGGCCGCCCTGCAGGAGCGCCTCCTCGCCCTCGGGTTCTGGGTGCCGGTCGTCGACGGCGACTACGGGTCGGTGACCCAGCAGGCCGTCATGGCCTTCCAGAAGCACGCCGGCCTGTCCCGCGACGGCATCGCCGGACCCGCGACCCTGGCCGCCCTCGACGCGGCCGGCCCCGTGGCCGCCCGCGAGGGCGGTGACCACGTCGAGCTCGACCTCGAGCGCCAGCTGCTCATCGTGGTGCGCGGCGGGCGCACCCTCGCGTTCAACACCTCCACCGGCACCACCGGCTGGCGGACGCCCCCGGGCCGTTTCACCGTCCAGCGGGAGATCGACGGCGTGCGCGAGGCCCCGCTCGGGGACCTGTACCGGCCCAAGTACTTCAACGCCGGCATCGCCGTGCACGGCTCGCCGAGCATCCCCGGCCGCCCCGCCTCCCACGGGTGCGCGCGGGTCCACGACCGGGTCATGGACCTGCTCTGGGCGGACGGCCTGATGCCCGTCGGGACGCCGGTCTGGGTGTACTGACGCCGGCCCTGGACCTGCCGGAGGAGCCCGGAATTGCGGCCCCGATGGGCCATCTGGGGCCGGGTTGGGCGATCTTGGCCCACTTCTGCGCCGGTCAGTAGGGTGCCCCTCCGTGTCGGAGTTCCTCCGTAATTACCTGACGGTTGCCATCTTCGGTGGCGTTGCGGTCGCGCTCCTGGCGGGCGTCCTCGGCCTCGGCTCGCTGATCCGTCCGACCCGTCGCCAGGAAGGCAAGTACAAGAACTACGAGTCCGGCGTCGACCCGGTGGGCGACACGTGGTCGCAGAGCCAGATCCGCTACTACATCTTCGCCCTGATGTTCGTCATCTTCGACGTGGAGGCGGTCTTCATCTTCCCCTGGGCCACCCGCGTCGAGGAGTACGGCGTCTTCGGCCTCGTCGAGATGCTCGTCTTCATCGCCGTCCTCACCCTTGGCCTCGTGTACGCGTGGCGCAAGGGTGTCCTGCGCTGGATCTAGGAAGGAACCCCATGGGTCTGGTCGAGAGCGGCAAGCTCCCGAAGCCGCTCACGCAGCTGCTCAACACGTCACGCAAGTACTCCCTCTGGATGTACCAGTGGGGCCTCGCGTGCTGCGCCATCGAGATGGCGGCCGCCATGGCCGGCCCGCGCTTCGACATCATGCGCCTCGGCGTCATCCCGCTGCCGGCGTCGCCGCGCCAGTCCGACCTGCTCTGCGTCTCCGGCACGGTCACCGACAAGATGGTCCCGGCCGTGCGGCGCCTGTGGGAGCAGATGCCCGACCCGAAGTACGTGATCTCCATGGGCTCCTGCGCCAACTGCGGCGGCCCGTACTGGGACAGCTACTCGGTGACCAAGGGCGTCGACCAGGTCATCCCCGTCGACGTCTACGTCCCCGGCTGCCCGCCCCGGCCCGAGGCGCTGCTCGAGGGCGTGGTGCTGCTCCAGGAGCGCATCCAGAACGAGGACATGGCCGACAAGTGGCGAGGTGATCCCATTGTCGTCAGCTGATCCCGAGGCCCCCGAGCAGGAGGCGACCGAGACCGACGAGCGCCGCGAGGCCCTCCTCGCCGGCCTGGCCGAGCGACTCGGCGAGGACCTCCTCGGCTCCCACATCCTCCCGGGCCGCGACCTGTGGATCCGCGTCACCCCGGCGGCGTGGGTGTCCACCATGCGCCACCTGCGCGACGACCTCGGCTTCCGCTTCTTCGAGTTCCTCTCCGCCATCGACTGGTTGCCGTCTCCCTACGGGCGCTACGAGGAGGCCGCGGTCGACGTCGACCTGCCGGCGCTGCGCGCCGAGGCCCTGGCCACCGACCCCAGCACGCTCGAGACCGGCGTCGCCGGCGGGGACACCCGCTACCAGGTGTTCGCCCGGGTGATGAACCTGGCCGAGCGCGACCTCGGCATCATCGTCAAGGTCGACGTCCCGCCCGTCGACGCCGACCCCCACCTGCCCGGCGCGATCGGGACCATCGTGGCCATCTACCCCGGTGCCGACTGGAACGAGCGCGAGGTGCACGAGATGTACGGCATCGGCTTCGAGGGCAACCCCAACCTGCGCAACCTCTACCTGCCCACCGGCTTCGAGGGGCACCCGCTGCGCAAGGACTACCCGCTGCTGGCCCGGCACGTGAAGCCGTGGCCGGGCATCGTCGACGTCGAGGCCATGCCCGACGAAGCCGGCGACGAGGAGGAGGGCGACGAATGACCGTCACCGAGTCGGAGCAGCTCGCCTACGTCGCCGCGAAGGCGGCGGACGCGCGCGTCAACGTCGAGCTCGAGACCGACGACGGCATGACGCTGAACATCGGCCCGCAGCACCCGGCCACCCACGGCACGCTGCGCATCGTCGCCAAGCTCGACGGCGAGCAGGTCCTCTGGGTCGAGCCGATCATGGGCTACATGCACCGGGGCTACGAGAAGCTCGTCGAGGTGCGCACCTACCCGCAGATCACCACGCTGGTGAACCGCATCGACTGGCTCGCCCAGACCTGCAACGAGACCCCGTTCATCCTCGCCACCGAGCAGCTGATGGGCGTCGAGGCCCCGCTGCGGGCGCAGTACCTGCGCACGATCTTCCACGAGATGGGCCGCATCGCCCACCTCACCATGTTCCTCGGGGACATGGGCGTGCAGATCGGTGCCCTGACGCCGATGTTCTACGCGATGCGCGACCGCGAGTTCGTGCTGAACCAGACCGAGTCGGTCAGCGGCGGCCGCTTCCACCCCAACTTCAACCGCATCGGCGGCCTCAAGGACGACATCCCGAAGGGCTGGCTCGACGAGACCATCCGGATCATGCGGAAGATGGAAGCCTTCTGCGACCAGATGGAGGAGCTGCTCCTCGGCAACGAGATCTTCGAGCAGCGCACCCGCGGCATCGGCATCATCCCCGCCGAGATCGCCCAGCAGTACGGCCTCACCGGCGCCAACCTGCGGGCCTCGGGCGTCGACTGGGACCTGCGCCGCGACGTCGACTCCCCGATGGCCTGGAAGCACGCCGACTTCAACGTGGTCACCCACACCGACGGCGACTGCTACGCCCGCACCTGGATCCGCCTGCAGGAGACCCGCGAAGCCTGCAAGATCGTCACCCAGCTCTGCGAGGACCTGCCCGCCGGGCCGATCATGGCCAAGGTGCCCCGCATCATCAAGGTGCCCGCCGGCGAGGCCTACGTGGCCACGGAGAACCCGCTGGGGGAGATGGGCTACTACGTCGTCTCCCAGGGCGACCTCGGCCCGTTCCGGGTCAAGATCCGCACCGCCAGCTTCCACAACATCTCGATCGTGCCGTGGGTGCTGCGGGGCGTCTACGTGCCCGACATCATCTCGATCCTCGGCTCGCTGTACTTCATCCTGGGAGACATCGACCGATGATGCTGGGTCTGGAACTGGCGTACTGGCAGGAGTCGATCCTGCGCAGCCTCGGCGTCCTCGCCGCGGTCCTGCTGCCCGCGGGCACGTTCGTCTACGTGTTCCTGTTCAAGATGGTCAGCTTCATGCAGAACCGCCTCGGCCCCATGGAGGCCGGCCCGTACGGCTCCATGCAGCTGCTGGCCGAGGTCGGCAAGGCGCTCCAGAAGGAAGACGTTGTCCCCGACGCCGCCGACCGCACGCTGTTCAAGATGGCGCCGTACCTCGTGGTCGCCACGGTGCTGCTCACCTACGTCGTGGTGCCCTTCGGGCCCGACATGGTGTTCATCGACAACCAGGTCTTCGGCACCGGGATCTTCTACGTCATGGCCGTGTCGTCGATCTCGGTGATCGGCATCATCCTCGCCGGCTGGGCGTCGGCCTCGAAGTACTCCCTGCTCGGCGCCCTGCGCGCGGCGGGCCAGCTCATCGCCTACGAGCTGCCCCTCGTGCTGTCGGTGGTGGGCGTGGTCATCCAGGCCGGCACCCTCGACCTGCAGCGCATCATCGTGGCCCAGGCCACCGGCGAGATCTTCGGGTGGGGCGCCATCGGCAACCCCTTCATCCTCACCCAGTTCATCGGCCTGCTGATCTTCATGATCGCCATGCAGGCCGAGCTGGCCCAGACCCCCTTCGACATGCCGGTGGCCGAGTCCGAGGTCGTCGGCGGCTACCACGTCGAGTACACCGGCCTGCGCTTCCTGCTGTTCTTCATCGGCGAGTTCGCCACCGCCGGTGCGTTCTCCGCCATCGCCGCCACGCTGTTCCTCGGTGGCTGGTGGCTCCCCGGCCTCGACCTCGACGCCAACTACATGAACGTGGTCGGCCCCCTCGTGCTGCTGGCCAAGATGATGGTCTTCGGCGGGATCATCTTCTTCATCCGGTTCACGTACCCGCGGCTGCGCGAGGACCAGCTCCAGCGCTTCGCCTGGAAGTTCCTCATCCCGCTCGCGCTCGTGAACATCACGGCCACCGGCATCCTCAAGGTGGTGTTCTGATGCCCAAGCCCAAGATCCCCGGCGTCATCTCCGGTCTGAAGGTCACCTTCAAGGAGATGCTGTCGCCGAACGTCACGGTGCAGTACCCGAGGGAGAAGGAGCCGCCGCCCACGCGGGCGCGCGGCGTCATCGCCCTCAAGGAGGAGAACTGCACCGTCTGCATGCTGTGCGCGCGCAGCTGCCCGGACTGGTGCATCTACATCGAGGGCCACAAGGAGAAGGCGCCGCCGCGGCGCCCGGGCGGCAAGCCCCGCACCGTCTCCGCGCTCGACCGCTTCGACATCGACTACGCGCTGTGCATGTACTGCGGCATCTGCGTCGAGGTCTGCCCGTTCGACGCCCTGTTCTGGAGCCCGGAGTTCGAGTACTCCGAGCCCCGCATCGCCGACCTGCTCCACGACAAGGAGCGCCTCGGCGAGTGGATGGAGACCGTCCCGGACTTCGAGCCCTACGAGGCCGGTTCGGAGCAGAAGGTCAAGAAGGTCCCCCGCTGATGGTCGCCCAGAACATCTTCTTCTACGTGATCGCGGCCGTGATGGCGTTCTCCGCCATCCGAGTGGTCACGGTCAAGAACGTGGTGCACGCCGCCATGTACCTCGTGCTCGTGCTGGCCGGCGTCGCCGCCCAGTACGTCCTGCTGGCCTCGGAGTTCCTGGCCGCCACGCAGGTGCTCGTCTACATCGGCGCCATCGTCGTGCTGGTGCTCTTCGGCGTCATGCTCACCCGGGCCAAGCTCGGCGAGGACGTCAACCTCACCAACGACTACTGGTACGTCGGGGCCTTCACGGGCGTCATCTTGTTCGTGCTGCTCGCCGTGTCCCTGCTCGACCACTTCGGCGACGAGCCCCTCGACCAGGCCAACGCCGAGACCCAGATCGTGGGCAACACCGAGCAGGTGTCCGACGCCATCTTCGGCACCTACGTCGTCCCCTTCGAGGCCGTGTCGGTGCTGCTGCTCGCCGCCCTGGTCGGGGCCATCGTGCTGGCGCGGAAGGACTGATCGTGGACGACCTCATGCTCAACCAGTTCCTGCTGCTGTCGGCGATCCTGTTCTCCGCCGGCGTGTACGGGGTGCTGGCCAAGCGCAACGCCGTCATCGTGCTGATGTCGATCGAGCTGATCCTCAACGCCGTGAACATCAACCTCGTCGCGTTCGGTGCCCACAACGGCACCATCGCCGGCTCGGTGTTCGCCCTGTTCGTGATCGCCGTCGCTGCCGCCGAGGTGGGTGTCGGCCTCGCCATCGTGCTGCTCATCTACCGCAACCGAAAGAGCGTGGACCTCGATGAGGTCGCGCAGATGAAGGGCTGATCGTGTTCGGAGCTGCTGAAGCTGCTGCCGGGGCCGTCGAGCCTGGCTTCCTCCTCGAGAACGCGTACGTCGTGCCGCTCGTCATGGCCGCGTCCTTCGCGCTGACGCTCGCCATCGGCAAGCGCCTGGGCAAGCACGCGTCCTGGATCGGCATCGTGTCGATCGGGTTCTGCTTCCTGTTCGCCGTCGGGGTCAACGTCCAGTGGTACGGCTACGTCCACGACTCCGAGCACGCCGCCGAGTCCCACTCGGAGGACAGCGAGGAGAGCCACGGCGAGGACACCGAGGACCACGCCGAAGACGAGGACGAGGCCCACGCCGAGGACGGCGACGAGGCCCACGCCGAAGAGGGTGCCCTCGTGCTCCCCGCCGCCGAGGGCATCGGTCCGATGGTCGACGGCGAGAGCGCCTCCGCGCGCGGTCCGCCCACCGTGGCAGCCGTCGCCGAGGAGGGCGAGGGCGGCGAGGACGGCCACGCCGAGTACACGATCGAGCCGGTCACCAAGTCCGTCACGTGGTGGACCAACGGCACCGTCGAGTTCGAGGTCGGCATGCTCCTCGACGGCATGGCCGTGATGATGCTCTTCGTCGTCACCCTCATCTCGCTGCTGGTGCACGTCTTCTCCACCGACTACGTCGCCGGCGACCGCCGCTACACCCACTACTTCGCGTTCCTGTCCCTGTTCTCGGCGGCGATGCTCGGCTTCGTCATGTCCCAGAACACCCTGCAGCTCATCACGCTGTGGGAGCTGGTCGGCGTGTGCTCCTTCGCCCTCATCGGCCACTGGTGGGAGGAGAAGCCCAACTCCGACGCCGCCCTGAAGGCGTTCCTCACCAACCGCGTCGGCGACGTCGGCCTGCTCGTCGGCATGATCATCCTGTTCTTCGCCGCCGGGCAGACCTTCGACATCATCGAGATCAACACCCTCGCCAACAGCGGCGACATCACCCACACCGCGCTGCTCGTGGCCAGCCTGTGCCTGCTCGCCGCGGTCATGTCGAAGTCGGGCCAGTTCATCCTCCACACCTGGCTGCCCGACGCCATGGCCGGCCCCACCCCGGTGTCGGCCCTCATCCACGCCGCCACCATGGTCGTGGCCGGCGTGTACATGGTCGCCCGCATGTACGGCGTGTTCTGGAACGGCCTCGTCATCGGCGGCTCGAGCGTCAACGCCCTCGCCGTCGTCGGCGGCCTCACCGTCCTCGGCGGTGCCGGCCTCGCCTTCGTCCAGTCCGACATCAAGAAGGTGCTGGCGTACTCCACGGTGTCCCAGCTCGGCTACATGGTCATGGCCCTCGGCGTCGGCGCCTGGACCGCAGCCCTGTTCCACCTCTTCACCCACGCCTTCTTCAAGGCCGGCCTGTTCCTCGGCTCGGGCTCGGTCGCCCACGCCGTGCACAGCTTCGACATGAAGAAGGACATGGGCGGCATGAAGCAGTTCATGCCCAAGACGTTCTGGACCTTCGTCATCTGCACGGCGGCCCTGATCGGCATCTTCCCCTTCGCCGGGTTCTGGTCCAAGGACGAGATCCTCGCCGGCGCCAGCCAGCTCGGCGGCGACGGCTCCTACACGGCGTTCCTGGTGGTCGGTTCCATCGGTGCCCTCATGACCGCCGCCTACATGACCCGCTGCATCTACCTCACCTTCTTCGGTGAGTTCCGCGGCGGCCACCACGGCGAGGTCAGCCACGGCACCGAGGACCACCCGGTCGAGGAGGACCACCTCGCGGCGGACTCCGGCCACGGCGACGACCTCGAAGCCGCCCACGACCCCCACGCCGACGACCACGGCCTGCCGCACGAGTCCGGGCCCCGCATCCTCGTGCCGCTCTACATCCTCGCCGGCCTCGCCATCGTGGCCGGGTTCGCCAACGTCCCCAACTCCGGCGCCCTGTCCTGGTGGCCCGAGGACTTCGCCCTCGTGTTCGAGCACCTCTTCGAACCGCGCGGCGGGTACTTCCCGTCGCTCACCGAGGCCGGCCCGACCGGTGCCGTCTTCGCCCACCCGAAGTTCGACATCGTCATCGCCCTCAGCTCGACCCTGCTCGGCCTGCTGGGCATCGGCCTCGCCTACGCCTGGTACTTCAAGGGCCTCGGCCCCCACGGCATCACCCGGCGCAACCGCCTCGCCGGCGTAGGCCACCGGATCCTGGTGAACAAGTACTACTTCGACCACCTGTACACCGGGATCATCGCCGGTGGCGTCAAGGGCCCCGTGGCCCGGGCCACCAACTGGTTCAACAAGCACATCCTCGACGGCGTCGTCGACGGCGTCGGCAAGGGCGCCGTCGTCGGTGGCCGCTTCGTCTACGAGACGATCGACCAGAAGGTCGTGGACGGTGCCGTCAACGGCTCCGGCTACGCCGCCGAAGGTGGCGGCCAGGTCTTCCGGATCATGCAGACCGGCAAGGTCCAGCAGTACGGCGCGATCCTCTTCGCCGCCACCGTTGTCCTCGCCGGCGTCTTCATCGTCGTCATCTAGCCCCTTCTTCCAGCCCAGCAGAGACCAGAGAGACGTACCGACATGGATTTCATCCAGGACTGGGGACTCACCGCGATGGTGTTCGCGCCGCTCGCCGGCGTCGCCATCATGATGCTGTTCCCCAAGGACGCCGACGACACCCACAAGGTGCTGGCCCTGCTGACCTCCCTGGTCACCGCAGCGATCGGCATCGCAGTGCTCGCCGACTTCGACTACGACGACACGGGGTCGCTGCAGTTCCTGCGTGACAACGAGTGGATCAACGTCATCAACTCGCGGTTCATCCTCGGCATCGACGGCCTGTCCGTGCCGCTCATCGCGCTGACCCTGCTCATCACGCCGCTGGTGATCGCCTACTCGTGGAACCACTTCCCCGAGCCGCACAACCCCAAGGCGTTCCTGTCCCTCATCCTCGTGCTGCACACCGGCATGCTCGGGACCTTCGTCGCCCAGGACCTGATCCTCTTCTTCGTCTTCTTCGAGGTCGTCCTGCTGCCGATGTACTTCATGATCGGCGTGTGGGGCGGGCCCGAGCGCCAGTACGCCTCGATCAAGTTCTTCCTCTACACGCTGTTCGGGTCGGCGCTGATGCTGCTGAGCTTCCTCGCGCTGTTCTTCCTGACCGGCGGCGAGACGTTCTCGATGGTGGAGCTGGCCGAGCGGGTCCAGGGCATGGACATCGCCCGCACCACCCAGCTGATCGTGTTCGGCGGCATGTTCATGGGCTTCGCCATCAAGGTGCCGATGTTCCCGTTCCACACCTGGCTGCCCGACGCCCACACGCAGGCCCCCACGCAGGGCTCGGTGATCCTGGCCGCCGTGCTGCTGAAGCTCGGCACCTACGGCTTCATCCGCGTCGCGCTGCCGATCCTGCCCGAGGCCGCCCAGTCCTGGGCCCCGTGGATCGGTGGGCTCGCCGTCATCGGCATCATCTACGGCGCCCTCGGGTGCCTGGCCCAGACCGACATGAAGCGACTGATCGCGTTCTCCTCGGTCGCCCACATGGGCTACACGATGCTCGGCATCTCCACCCTCACCGACTTCGGCCTCAACGCCGCCGTGTTCGGCATGGTCGCCCACGGCCTCATCACCGGCATGCTCTTCTTCATCGCCGGTTCGGTGAAGGAGCGCTACCACACCCTCGAGATCAAGCGCCTCGGCGGCCTGCTGGTCTCCGCCCCCCGCCTCGGCTGGATCCTGGGCTTCTGCACCATGGCCAGCCTCGGCCTCCCCGGCCTGGCCGGGTTCTGGGGCGAGTTCCCCGCCATCCTCGCCGCCTACCAGCCGGCCGAGGGCCTGCCGGTCGAGCTGTTCCGTGGCTACATGGTCGTGGCCGCCATCGGCACCGTGCTCGCGGCCGGCTACCTGCTCTGGCTCTACCAGCGCACCGCGTTCGGCACGGTCAAGGACGAGTTCGTCGACGACCCCAACATCCACGACGTCAACGGGCCGGAGTGGATCGCCTGGACGCCGCTGCTCGCCCTCATCCTCATCCTCGGCGTCTACCCGAACCTGCTGTTCAAGGTCTCCGATGGCTCCATCGTGAACGTGGCCAGCCAGATCGCCGCGGCGACGGGGAACTGATCCGGTGCTCGCCGTGCTCGCCCAGGTCAGCGACTTCGTCGCACCCAACATCGACTACCACGCGTTCGGTCCCGAGCTCGCGCTCGTCGGCGCGCTCGTGGCGGTGCTGGTCGTCGACCTGATCAAGCCGGACGGGAACAACCCGTTCCTGTCCTCCATCGCCGGCCTCGGCGTGCTCGGCGCCCTGATCCCCGTGATCACGCTGGCCACCGACGGCGCCGACCGGTTCCTGTTCGACGGCGCCTACGTGGTCGACAACTTCTCGCTCGTGGTCAAGGCCCTGTTCCTCGTGTCGGGCTACGTCGTCATCCTCATGTCGACGAACTACATCGCGGAAGGCGACTACGCCGAGGGGGAGTACTACTTCCTGCTCCTGTGCTCGTTGCTCGGCATGACGCTCATGGCCAGCGCGCGCGACCTCATCACGGTCTTCATCGCCCTCGAGCTGCTCTCGATCCCCGCCTACATGCTCGCCGGCTGGCGCAAGCGGGACCTGATCGGCAACGAGGCCGGCGTGAAGTACTACCTGATGGGCGTGTTCGCCTCGGCGGTGCTGCTCTACGGCATGTCGATCCTGTTCGGCGTGGCCGGCGACACCCGCCTCGCCGAGATCGGCCAGGCCATCGCCGGCGGTGCCGGGGAGACGCCGCTCATCACCCTCGCCATCGTGTTCGTCGTGGTCGGGTTCGCCTTCAAGGTCTCGGCGGTGCCGTTCCACACCTGGGCACCCGACGTGTACGAGGGCGCGCCCACGCCGATCACCGCGTTCCTCGCGGTGGCATCCAAGGCCGCCGGCTTCGTGGCCCTGCTGCAGGTGATCTACCTCGCCTTCCCCGGGCGCGACGACGTCATCCAGCCCCTGATGTGGGTGCTGGCCGCAGCCACCATGACCATCGGCAACCTGATCGCGCTGCGCCAGACCAACGTGGTCCGGCTGCTGGCGTACTCCGGTGTCGCCCAGGCCGGCTTCATCCTCGCCCCGCTGTCGGTCGCGTCCGACCTGTCGCTCCAGGCCGTCATCACCTACCTGGTGATCTACGCGGCCATGAACCTCGGCGCCTTCGCCGCCGTCATCGGCATCGCCCGCAAGACCCGCTCGGCCGAGATCACCTCCTTCGGCGGCCTGTTCGAGTACGCCCCGGGCCTGACGGTGATCCTGTCGCTGTTCCTGTTCAGCCTCGCCGGC
Source organism: Acidimicrobiaceae bacterium (assembly GCA_003476595.1). Lineage (GTDB taxonomy): Bacteria > Actinomycetota > Acidimicrobiia > Acidimicrobiales > Salinilacustritrichaceae > Salinilacustrithrix. The sequence continues at coordinate 46,942 of DMTU01000028.1, forward strand.
ATCCCGCCCCTCGGCGGCTGGCTGGCCAAGTTCGTGGTCTTCCGGGCCCTCGCCGATGCCAACACCGCCTCCGGCTACGTGATGGGTGCCATCGTCGCCGTCAACTCGGTGATCGCGCTGTACTACTACGCGAACGTGGCCCGCGAGATGTGGATGAAGCCGGTGCCCGACGGCGACCGCAGCCCGGTCGTGGTGCCGTTCTCCATCGGCGCGGCCCTGGCCCTCACCGTCGTGGCCACCATGGCCTTCGGCGTGTCGAACCTGGCCACCCGCCTCGGCGACCAGGCCACGTTCCTGGCGTTCTGATCGGGGCTTCCTCGCTCCTCCGTC
>DMTU01000028.1:47500-54172 GCA_003476595.1 Acidimicrobiaceae bacterium
AACCCGGTCGCTCCGCTGGCGCTTCGCTACCGGTGACTGGTCGTGGCTGAGTCAGTCGGGGCGTTCGTCGAGCGGGCCCTGTACGGGCCTGACGGCTTCTACGAGCACGGCGGCCGGGCCGGGCGGCGGGGCGCGTCCTTCGTCACCAGCCCCGAGGTCGGCCCGCTGTTCGGTGCCGTGCTCGCCCGGGCGCTCGATCGCTGGTGGGAGGATGCCGGCCGACCCGGTGAGTGGGTCGTGGTCGACGTCGGCGCCGGTCCCGGGACCCTGGCCCGGGCGGTCCTGGCCGCCGCGCCGGCGTGCGCGGGTGCGCTCCGGCTCGTCTGCGTCGAGCGCACCGCCGCACAGCGCGAGCTCCACCCCGAGGGCGTGACCTCGACGGACCGGCTGCCCGTGGCCGCCGACGTGATCGTCGCCAACGAGCTGCTCGACAACCTCGCCTTCGACCTGCTCGAGCGGACCGACGACGGCTGGGTGCCGGTGGAGGTCCACCCCGACGGCACGACCCGGCCCGACACCGGAGGGCCCCGCGTGCCGGTGGCCACGGCGGCCGCCGCCTGGGTCACCGACGCCCGCCGGCGCCTGCGGCCCGACGGTCGCCTCGTCTGCTTCGACTACGCCGACACCACCGCGGCGCTGGCCGCGCGGCCGTGGACCGACTGGGTCCGGGCCTTCGCCGGCCACGAGCTGATCCCCGACCCCTTCGCCCAGCCCGGCACCCGCGACGTCACCGTCGTCGTCCCGTGGGACCAGCTGCCGACGCCCGATCGCAGGACCGAGCAGGCCGCGTGGCTCGACGAGCACGGCATCGACGAGCTCGTCGCCGAGGGCATCGCCCACTGGGAGGCCCACGCCGCCGCCCCCGACCTCACCGCCATGCGGATGCGCAGCCGGGTGCGGGAGGCCGAGGCCCTCACCGACCCCGGCGGCCTCGGTGCCTTCTGGGTGGGGGAGTGGCGCCCCTGACTTCTGGCAGCGGCGGCGGAACGGGGTGACGGAAGCCCGCTGACCCGGTCGCCCGGCTCCGGTACCGTCCGGCGCGTGGCTCCGGTGATCCGCTGCTCGTCGCTCGTGAAGTCCTTCGGCTCGACCCGCGCCCTCGACGGCCTCGACCTCGAGGTGGCCCCGGGGGAGGTGCACGGCTTCCTCGGTCCCAACGGGGCCGGCAAAACCGTCACCATGCGCATCGTCCTCGGCCTGCTGCGGGCCGACGCCGGTGAGGTCACCGTGCTCGGCGGCGACCCGTGGCGCGACGCGGTGTCGCTGCACCGGCGCCTCGCCTACGTGCCCGGCGACACCAACCTGTGGCCCAACCTCACCGGCGGCGAGATCATCGACGTGCTCGGCGGCCTGCGCGGGGGGCTGGACGACTCCCGCCGCGCCACCCTCGTCGACCGCTTCGACCTGGACCCGCGCAAGAAGGCCCGGACCTACTCCAAGGGCAACCGCCAGAAGGTGGCGCTCGTGGCCGCCCTCGCGTCCGACGCCGAGCTGCTCGTCCTCGACGAGCCGACCTCCGGCCTCGATCCGCTGATGGAGGCGGTGTTCCAGGACTGCATCCTCGACGCCCGAGCCGAGGGTCGGACGGTGCTGCTGTCGAGCCACATCCTGGCCGAGGTGGAGAAGCTGTGCGACCGGGTGACGATCATCCGGCAGGGGGCCACCGTGCAGACCGGTACGCTCGACGAGCTCCGCCACCTGACGCGCACGACGGTCACCGCCGAGGTCCGGGAGTCGCCCGAGGCGCTGGGCGACCTGGCCGGCGTGCACGACCTCGTCGTCGACGGGCAGCGGGCGTCCTTCGACGTCGACAGCGACCACCTCGACGAGGCGATCAGCCGGCTGGCCGCCCTCGGGGTCACCTCGCTCACCAGCCACCCACCCACGCTCGAGGAGCTGTTCCTGCGCCACTACGGCGACGAGCTGGCCGACATCGGCGTCGCCGGCACCGCCGGACCCGACGACGGCCACCCCTGATGCGGACCCTCACCGGCCTCTGGCGCCTCGTCCGCCTGATCCTGCGGCGCGACCGCATCCGGCTCCCGGTGTGGGTGCTCGGCCTGGCCGCAGTGGTCATCGGCTCCGGCGCCTCGCTGGTGCCGCTGTACCCCGAGCAGGCCGACATCCAGCAGTACGTCGACCTCTTCGGCGACAACCCCGCCCTCGTCGCCTTCGCCGGCCCGGGCTACGGGTTCGACGACCCCAACCTCGGCGTGATCCTGGTGAACGAGACCCAGCTCTGGGCCTGCATCGGCATCGCCCTGATGAGCATCTTCCTGGTCAACCGCCACACCCGGGCCGAGGAGGACGCCGAGCGCACCGAGGTCCTCCGCTCGAGCATCGTCGGGCGCCACGCCCCCACTGCGGCCGCCGTCGTCGTCGTCGCCGCGGCGAACATCGTGTTCGCGGCCCTGTGCGGCGTCGCGTTCGTGGCCCTCGGCTACGGCGCCACGGGCACGATCGCCTACGCCGCCGGCCTCGCCGGGTGCGGCCTGGTGTTCACCGGCCTCACCGCGGCCCTCGCTCAGCTCGCCGGCAGCAGCCGGGCCACCCTCGGGCTGGCCACGGCCGTGCTCGGTCTCGCGTTCGTGCTCCGGGCGGTCGGTGACATCACGGGGAACGTGCTGCGCTGGCTGTCCCCGATCGGCTGGGCCCAGGGGGTGCGGGCCTACGCGGGCGAGCAGTGGTGGCCGGTGGCCCTGTGCCTCGCCGCCACCCTCCTCGCCGTGGCGGCTGCCTTCTGGCTGGCGACCCGCCGGGACCTGGGCTCGGGGATCCTGCCCCAGCGGCCCGGCCCGGCCCGGGCCGGGATGTGGGCCCGCAGCCCCATCGGGCTCGCGGTGCGGCTCCAGCGGGCCACGATCGTGGCGTGGATGGCCGGGCTCGCCCTCATGGGCGGCGTCTACGGCTCCATCGGCGAGGACGTCGAGGAGATGATCGAGGACAACGAGACCTTCGCCGACGTCCTCGCCCAGCTCGAGGGCGCCGACGTCACCGATGCCTTCTTCGCAACCGCCGTCTCGATGCAGGCCGTGCTCGCCGCCGGCTTCGCCATCTCCGCCGCGCTGCGGATCCGGTCCGAGGAGGCCGCCGGCCGGGTCGAGCCCATCCTCGCCGGCCCCGTCGGTCGGTGGCGCTGGGCGTGGAGCCACCTGCTGGTGGCCGCGGTCGGCACCGTGCTGGTGGTCGCCGCCGGCGGCGTCGGCGTCGGAGCCTCCTACGCCGCCGTGTCCGGCGACGCCAGCCAGGTGCTGCGCCTCACCGGTGCCGCCCTCGCCACCGTGCCGGCCGTGCTGGTGCTGGCCGGGGTGGCCGTCGCCCTGTTCGGGGCGTCGCTGCGCCTCGCCCTGGTGGCCTGGGCCGGCCTCGGCGTCGTCGTCCTCGTCGAGCTGTTCGGCGAGCTGCTCCGCCTGCCGTCGTGGTCGCGGATGGTCTCCCCGCTGCACCACGTGCCCGGCCTGCCCGCCGAGGACCTCCGCGCCGTGCCGCTGCTCGTCCTCACCGCCATCGCCGTGGCCCTCACCGCGATCGGCCTGGCCCGGTTCCGGTCCCGGGACCTCCAGGTCGGTTAATCGTCGATCGGGTCGGAGATCCGGAGGCGGTTGCCGTCGGGATCCTCGACCTTGAGCTCACGGCCCCAGGGCACCTCGGTGGGCTCCTGGTCCAGGCGCCGGGCGAGGTCGTCGAGCTGGCTGTGGCGGATGTACACGAGCGAGTCGGGGCTGGCGTCGTCGTCGTGCTCGGAGAGGTAGATGTGCCCCCGCCCCCGCGCGATGGACGCGAACCCGGGCTCGTCGGGCTCGAGGCGGTGCTCCCACTCCTTGTGGAACCCGAGCTGGGCGTACCACGCGACCGACTGGTCGATCGACGCGACGCGCAGGATCGGGATCACCTCTTGCGACACGGTGGGCACGCTACTGGCCGGGATCGACACCCGGCTCGGCGCCGGCCCCCTACGGTGGCGCCATGCGCACCGCCGTCACCGAACGACTCGGCATCGAGTTCCCGATCCTGGCCTTCAGCCACTGCCGCGACGTCGTCGCCGCCGTCACCAACTCGGGGGGCATGGGCGTCCTCGGCGCCGTCGCCCACAGCCCGAAGCAGCTCGAGATCGACCTCGACTGGATCGCGGCGGAGACCAAGGGCAAGCCCTTCGGCGTCGACCTGCTGATCCCGCAGAAGTTCGTGGGCGCCGACGACGGCGGCCTGGAGGTCGGGAGCCTGCGCGACCTCATCCCCGCCGAGCACCGTGAGTGGCTCGACGGCCTCCTCGCCCAGAACGGCATCCCGCCGCTGCCCGAGGACGACGCCGAGGCCGTGCGCAGCTACGGCGGCATGCGCGTCGACCCGAGGTCGATGGCGCCCCTCGTCGACATCTCCTTCGCCAAGGGCGTGTCGCTCATGGCCTCGGCCCTCGGGCCGCCCCCGCCCTGGCTCATCGAGCGGGCCAAGGCCGAGGGTGAGGTCCCCGTGGCCGCCCTCGCCGGGTCCCTCGAGCACGCCATCCGCCACGACCAGGCCGGCGCCGACCTGATCATCGCCCAGGGCACCGAAGCCGGTGGGCACACCGGCGAGGTCGCCACCATGGTCCTGGTCCCCGAGGTCGTCGACGCCGTCCAGGCGCCCGTGCTCGCCGCCGGCGGCATCGGGCGGGGCCGCCAGATCGCCGCGTCGCTCGCCCTCGGCGCCGAGGGCGTGTGGTGCGGATCGGTGTGGCTCACCACCCAGGAGGCCGAGACCTCCGACGTCATCAAGGACAAGTTCATCGCCGCGCCGTCCTCGGGCACCGTGCGGTCCCGCTCGCTCACCGGCAAGCCGGCCCGGATGATCCGCACCGACTGGACCGACGCGTGGGAGTCCGAGCCGTCGCCGGGCCCGCTCGGCATGCCGCTCCAGTCGCTGCTGGTGGCCGAGGCCCAGAGCCGCATCGCCCGGGTCGCGGCCAAGGACGAAGGCGCCCGGCGCCTGTCCACGTACTTCGTGGGCCAGATCGTGGGTTCCATGAACACGGTCCAGCCCGCCGCCCGCGTGGTGCTGGACATGGTCGAGGAGTTCATCGACGCCGTCGAGCGCCTCGACGGTCTGCTCCAGGACTGAGCAGGGCACAGAGGGCCGATGCCGAGCGAGCTGCTGCGCACCGATCCGGTCACCATCGGTGGTGTGCCGACCCGAGCCGTCCGGGCCGACGGTGACGCCGACAAGGTCCGGTTCCTGTTCCTGCACGGCTTCTCCGACAGCGCGGACTGCTGGCAGCGCGTCCAGAAGCGCCTCGCTGCCGCCGGCCACGGTTCCCTCGCCGTGGACCAGCCGTCCCACGGCCACGCCGACCCGCTCGATCCCGACCTCCCGCTGATCGAGCAGTTCCTCGCCTTCGCCGCTGCCGCCGCCCGGGCCACCGACCACGGCCGCCCGGTGGTCGTGGTGGGCAACTCGCTCGGCGGGGCTCACGCCCTGCTCCTCGGCCAGCACCACCCCGAGCTCGTGCACGGCGTGGCGGCCATCTCCCCGGCGGCCTTCGACCACCCGGGCTGGTTCCGGATCCTGGACTCCCGCTTCAACGTGGCGCCCGACGGCGTCGTCCCCGCCGTGGTGCGCCGCGCCCTGGCCGGGCCGGCCATGCGCGCCGTCGGCTTCGGCATGCCGCACCGAGTGCCGTCCGGCTTCGTCCGGACCTGGGCCCAGTCGTGGCACGACCCGGCGCGACGACGCGCCCTGCACGACCTGGCCACCCGCGTGCCGGCCGAGTACTTCCACGCCGACCCGGTGGACCTGTGCGCCATCGACGTCCCCGTCCTGGCCCTCTGGGGCACGCGCGATCGGCTCACGCTGATCAGCAGCCGCGAGCGGTTCGAGCAGGACTGCGCCGACCTCGAGTTCGTGGCCCTGCCCGGGGTCGGGCACATGGCCCAGGTCGAGGTCCCCGGCCGCACCACCAAGCACCTCCTGGCCTTCGCCGAGCGCGTCGACGCCTCGGCCCCCGGTGCGCGCACCGCCGAGCCCGAGCTGGCCAGCGCCTGATCCCTCGCCGTCTGGCTCCGGCCGGAGCGCGTCTGCTGGACTGACAACCGCCGTTGCCAACCTGCACGTCGAGGGGAAGTCGATGACCGTCACCACCACTGCGCCCGGTGCGCTGAGCCCGGACGAGGCCGCGGCCTTCCGCCAGCGCTGCATCGAGTTCCTCGACGAGCACGCCACCGGGATCCACCTCGACGGCGATCCGGACCCCCGGGCCGAGCGGCGCCTCCGCGCCGCGCAGGGGTTCCAGCAGGCGCTGGCCGACGCGGGTCTCGCCGGCATCACGTACCCCGCCGAGTACGGCGGCGCCGGGCTCACCAAGGAGCACGACAAGATCTGGCGCGAGTGCTACGCCCAGTACCCGTTCATGACCAGCGAGCTCACGATCAGCCACGGCATGTGCCTGCCGATGCTGGCCGAGTACGGCACCGAGGAGCAGAAGCAGCGCTACCTGGCCGACAACATCGCGGCCCGCACCGTCTGGTGCCAGATGTTCTCCGAGCCCGGCGCGGGCTCCGACGTCGCCAGCCTCCAGAGCCGGGCCGTCCTCGACGGTGAGGAGTGGGTCCTCAACGGCCAGAAGGTGTGGACCACCCTCGCCCACCTGTGCGACCACGGCATCGTCATCGCCCGCACCGATCCGGACCAGCCCAAGCA
>DMTU01000028.1:54293-54625 GCA_003476595.1 Acidimicrobiaceae bacterium
CAGCCCAAGCACGCCGGCATCTCGATGTTCATCGTCGACATGCGCGCCCCGGGCGTCGAGATCCGGCCCATCCACCAGGTCGACGGCGGCCTGCACTTCAACGAGATCTTCTTCACCGACGTCCGGATCCCGGCCGAGAACCTCGTCGGGGACCTCAACAACGGTTGGCGCCTGGCCACGGCGATGCTCATGTACGAGCGCGTGGCCATCGGCGGTGGCGGCACCGACGGCGTCACCCACGCCAACGCCGACGCCCTCATCCTCGAGGCGGAGAAGCGGGGCGTGCTCGGCGACCCCGTCCTGCGCAACGACCTCATGGACCTGTACATCCA
>DMTU01000028.1:54750-55025 GCA_003476595.1 Acidimicrobiaceae bacterium
TCATGGACCTGTACATCCAGGAGTCGGTGAAGTCGATGAACAGCCTGCGGACCCGGGCCGAGCTGAAGGCGGGCAAGACGCCCGGCCCGGCCGGCTCGCTCGGCAAGCTCCAGGGCACGCTCGTGAGCTACCTCGCGCGCGACCTGTCGATGCGGGTCGTGGGCGCCGACAGCGTCGCCTGGGGCGAGGAGGGTGGCCACAAGTGGGCGACCCAGGCCATCCGCTCCATGGGCAGCGGCATCGCCGGCGGCACCAACGAGATCCAGAAGAACATC
>DMTU01000028.1:55167-58185 GCA_003476595.1 Acidimicrobiaceae bacterium
AGATCCAGAAGAACATCATCGGCGACCGCGTCCTCGGCCTGCCCCGCGAGCCGAGCGTCGACAAGGACGTCCCGTTCAAGGACCTCCGGGTCGGCACCCAGCGCGACTGATCACTCGAGGCCGATGCCCTTGCGGAACTGCTCGGTCGTGTTGATGTGCGGGAAGGGCTCGGCCGGGACGGGCAGGTCGAGGGCGGCGCAGATCGGCTCCCACCCGTCGCCCGTCTTCCAGACGAGCAGCCGGTCGGCCGGGGCGCTGGCCCGCACGTCGGCGTTCCACGCCTCCACCGCAGCGATGAGGGCGTCCCGGTCCAGGAAGTCGGGGGTGAAGTCCTCGAACATGGCGACGGCCATGTCCCACCAGTCGTCGACGCCGGGAGCCGGCCACTCGTCGCGAGGCTTCGTGAACGTCTCGAGGATGGTCTGGTCGGCGGAGCGGAACCACGCGTCGGCCGGGCGCTCGGAGTGCAGGACGAGCGCGTCCGGGTAGGCCTCGGCCAGCGCCTTCCAGCACGCGGCCGACGGCCAGTCCACCGCGGCGGCGAAGCCGTCGAGGAGGTCGTCCCAGTCGGTGGGCTCGCCACGGATCGCGGCGGTCCAGCGGGCCGGGTGGTCGGGCCGGGGGAAGCACTCCATCATGTGGTAGCAGGGCTCGCCGAGCAGCAGCTCGAGCGCGTCCTTGAGCGATCTCGTCCCGGTGCGGCCGAGGCCGCTTCCCACCACTCGCAGCGCCATGTCCCCCAGTCTGGCCTAGAGCGTCGGTGCCTGGTTGGCGAACGCGAGCGCCCGGTCCTGCTCGCGCTGGTCGTCGTCCAGGGCACGGGTGCCCCGCAGCTCGTAGGTGCTCCGGTACTCGGGCAGCACCTCGCCGTGCTCGTCGATCATCCAGCGCATCGCCATGCGGCGCGGCACGCGCACCACGTCGACCTCGACGTAGGTGCCGAAGACGTGGTCCCAGAACGGGGTGGTGACCCCGTGGTTCTTCAGCGGCGCGTGGAAGTGGTGGGTGAAGTGGTGCTTGCGCACCATGTGCTCGTAGCGGTTGGCGTACGGGCGGCGGTGCGCCCGCCAGTGGACGAGGTCGTAGAAGCCGTAGGCCACCAGGTAGCCGATGCCGACGCCCCAGCCGAGGTCGGCCGCGCCGGCCAGCCGCCCGAGGAGCGGGATGAGGCCGAGGGACACGAGGGCCACGCCGGTCCAGGACAGGTACCAGCTCTCGAGCACCGTGTCCTCCGAGCCGTGGTGGCGGAGGTGCTCCCGCGAGCCGTAGTTGCTGCCGCGGGCCTCGTGGAACGCGAAGCGGTGCAGCACGTACTCCATGAAGCTCCACAGCACGATGCCGGCCGGCAGGCCGAGGGCGAAGAGGAGGGGGGAGTCGGGGGAGGGCATCAGGATTCGGTCCCTTCGGGGATCGGGCGGGCGAGGGGTGCGGTGGCTTCGAGGTCGTCGACGACCTCGTGGGCGGTGGCGAGCGGTCCGGCTGCTGCGCCCCAGCCCCGCAGGAGCGCGTCGAGGACGTGGCGACCGGTGGCGGTGGGATCGAGGAGCTCGTCGTCCCACCGCTGCACCACCCGCAGCTGGACGCACCCGGTGAGGGCGGCGGCGAGGGCGATGGTGCGGCGATCGGCGGGCTGGGTCCCGTCGAGGGCGCCGGTCCGGGCGGCTGCGGCCAGGCGGGCCTCGGCCAGGCCGAGCAGGCGCATCGCCGCGGGGACGACGCGGCCGGCCTCCTCCGGCGGGACCGACTCGGTGACGTCGGAGAGCAGCAGGAGCAGGAGCTGCATCTCCTCGGGGTAGACCTGCGCCGCGGTGAGCCAGAACCGGCCGAAGGCCACGACCGGGGCCAGGAGGGCGGCGTCGTCGGCGCCGTCGAGCGCGCGGTCGACGTCGGCGCCGAGCAGCGCGGCCGACGTGGCCAGGCGCTCGATGGCCTCCCTCTGCACCTCGGCCACCAGCGCGCCCTTGGACGGGAAGTAGGTGTAGACGCTGCCGACGGCGGCGCCGACCTCCTGGGCCAGGCGCTGCATGGTGAGGGCGTCGAGGCCCTCGGCGAACACGAGGGACAGCGCGGCCCGCAGGTAGGCGCGGTGCCGGGCCAGCCGGTTGCGCTCGCGCGCGCCGACCGGCGCCGCCGGCGTGGCGTGGGGGTCGGGGACGGCGGAGAGCTGAACCACGTTCAGAGTTTGAACGACGTTCAGTGTCGGCGTCAACCCCGAGACGAGCCGGCGTGGAGCCGGGTACCGTCTGGCGGCGTGGACTTCGACGACGTGATCCGCATCGGGTCCGAGCTGCCCGACGTGGAGGTGTCGACGTCGTACGGCACGCCCGCCCTCAAGGTCCGCGGCAAGGCGTTCTGCCGCCTCTGGGGCGACGAGGAGCGCGAGCGCAAGGGCCCCGACGTCGACGGCGAGGTCCTGGTCGTGTTCGTGGACGTGGCCGAGAAGCGGGCCTGGATCCAGACCTCCGACGGGGCCCTGTTCGACCAGGCCCACTACCACGGCCACGGCGCCATGCTCGTCAAGCTCGACCAGGTCGACGAGGACCTGCTGCTCGACGTGCTCGAGCAGAGCTACCGGCTCAAGGCCCCCCGCACGCTGCTGCGCCGCCTCGACGACATTGCGTGATCAGACGGCGTGATCAGACGGTCTGCTTCCAGGCGTTGAAGTAGGTGATCTCGCTCGCCTGGCGCCGGGTGGCGGGCGTGAACCCGCTGCCCTTGTAGTAGCCGACGGGCAGCAGCGCGACCTGGGTGACCGTCTCGGGGATGCCGAGCATCTCGGCCACCTCCTGCTCGTGGAACAGGTGGAACGTGGTCCACGCGGATCCGAGGCCGCGGGCGCGGGCGGCGAGCTGGAAGCTCCACACCCCCGGCGCCACCGAGCCGTGGTAGCCGGCGATCTCGGCGTTGCTGGCCCCCTCGGGCAGGCGGTCGAGGCGCAGGGCGATGACCATGGCGGGCACCTCGGCGATGTGGTCGACCAGGTAGGTGGCCGAGTCCAGGACCCGCTGCTGGCCCTCG
>DMTU01000028.1:58250-58707 GCA_003476595.1 Acidimicrobiaceae bacterium
CAGGACCCGCTGCTGGCCCTCGTCGACCTCGCCGGCCGCGTTGGCGGCCAGGTACGGCCGGCCCACCTGCTGGTAGAGCGGCGCGATCTGCGCCTTGAGCTCGGGGTCGTCGACGACCAGCCACCGGTTGCGCTCGAGGTTGCCGCCCATCGGCGCGTGCTGGGCGATGTCGATGCACTCGAGCAGCAGCTCCCGGGGGACGGGTCGCTCCAGGTCCATGCGCTTGCGGACCTGCTTGGTGGTGGTGAGGAGGCGGTCGACCTGGTCGAGGTCGAAGCGGTCAGCGTCGGAGGTCATGGCGCCAGCCTGGCCGACCGCAGGTCCTGACCGCTCGCACTATGGTCGCCTCACCGCCGACGCACGCACTCCAGGGGGATCCTGCGCCATGTCCGAGAGCCAATCCGGGGCCGCCATCGAGGCACTGGGGGGCGAGACCCGCACCTTCCCGCCGCCCGCG
>DMTU01000028.1:58773-59168 GCA_003476595.1 Acidimicrobiaceae bacterium
CCCCGCCGCCCGCCGACTTCCAGGCCCAGGCCCTGGTCAGCGACCGCTCCCTGCACGAGGAGGCCGACGCCGACCGCGAGGCGTTCTGGGCCCGCCAGGCCCGGGAGCTGCTCACGTGGCGCACCGACTTCGACACGGTGCTCGAATGGGAGCTGCCGCACGCCAAGTGGTTCGTCGGCGGCACGCTCAACGTGTCGGAGAACTGCCTCGACCGCCACGTCCAGGCCGGCAGCGGCGACAAGGTGGCGTACCACTGGGAGGGCGAGCCGGGCGACACCCGCACCTTCACCTACGCCGACCTGCTCGACGAGGTGTGCCGGTTCGCCAACGTCCTCAAGGGCCTCGGCGTGGCCAAGGGCGATCGGGTGTGCCTCTACATGCCGATGATCCCCGAG